>CAZKTU010000320.1:0-1680 GCA_964555675.1 uncultured Oscillochloris sp. | reverse complement strand
ACGCCCGCCCCAGGAGGTGCGGGCGCCCGAGGACCCTTTCGGCTCACGCGCTTAGGGCCCGATGCCCCGCTGCTGCCCGCCAACGGCATCGACCTGATCAGCGGCCGGCTGCTGCTTGAGCTCGACGAAGCCGCCGGCGCCGCCCTCGCCCGCAAGACCGGCGACCCCGAGATCCTGACCAACATCCACAAGAGCAAGCTGCGCACCGAGTCCGAGGGCCACCTGGGCATGGTCAGCGGCCTCGACGATGCCTCCCTGGTCGATAGCCGCTGGGCTCTGGTGGTGAACGGGGCGGACGACAGCGCCCTCCTCGCCGCCCTGCTGCCGCTGATCCGCCACCGCGCCGCCGAACAGGGCATCACGCTCAAAGAGGAGCACCTGGCCTTTCGTCCCGGCGAGCCCTGTAGCGCCTGGTACTACCGCCTCACCGACGAGAAAAAGCATCGTCAGGCCTGGCACGAGCTGCCCCCGGTGATGATCTACCGCGCCGGCGACAACCCGCGCAGCTGGCTGGCCCGCTATGGCGTGGCGATCGGGCCGGTCGACCCCTCGCGCGGCGTGCCCTACTACCTGGCCCTCGCCGGGCGGCCCGGGCCGCTGGACGCCGGCGACAGCGCCTATATTCCCTTCGAGTTTCAGTACGAGCTTGACCTCTACTGGGGTGTGGGGCGGATCTGCTTCACCGACGCCGTGGGCAAACATCGCCTGCGGGCCTACAACGAGTATGCCGAGCGCCTGATCGAGTTCGAGGGCCGCCCCGACGCCGCGCAGCGCCTCGAGCGCTCCTTCGTCTACTTCGGCACCAGGCACGAGGGCGACAAGGCCACCAATCTGAGCGCCAGCCAGCTCATCCGTCCACTCTACGAGTGGCACCAGAAGCCCAAGGTCGGGCCGGGGCCGCGCGGCTTCGAGCGCCGACTCATGCTCGAGGGCGATGCGACGCGCAGCAACCTGACGGCCTTGCTCCACGGGCCTGCCAGCACGCCGCCGCCCGCCGTGCTCTTCGTGGCCGCCCACGGCGCGGGCCTGCCCGTGGGCCATCCCGACCTGTTGTCCCACCAGGGCGCGCTGATCTGCCAGGAGTGGGGGGGCGGCCAGCCTCAGCCGCAGCAGTACTTCACCGGCGCCGATCTGGGCAAAGAGGCCGCGCCGAACGTCGAGGGCTCGGTGGTGGTGTTGATGGCATGTTACGGGGGCGGCAGCCCCGCCGAGGATCAGTTCGTCTTCGACGAGCAGGGCCGCCGCCCACAGATCGCGCCCTTTCCCTTCGTCGCCCAGTTGCCCCAGCAGCTCCTCCTGAACGGCGCTCAGGCCGTGCTCAGCCACGTCGACCGGGCCTGGTCGTTCAGCTTCAGCAGCTTCGAGACCCCGAGCCAGTCCCAGCACTTCGAGGACCTGCTCAGCAGACTGGCCCAGGGTAAGCGCCTCGGCTTCGCCACCGACCAGTTCAATGTGATGCAGAGCTACAGGGGCTCCGCCCTCGCCGACCTCCTGCTCGACGACAAGTTCGGCAAGCAGTTGCCCGACCTGGAGCTGGCGACCTACTGGATGGCTCGCAACGACGCCCGCAACTTCGCCCTGCTCGGCGACCCCGCCGCGCGCCTGCCCTTCGCCGCTCCGGCCCCCTAAATAGAAGTGAGGCGCGGAGGGCTTGGCCCTCCACATCCCCCCGGTACGGAA
>CAZKTU010000319.1:0-6539 GCA_964555675.1 uncultured Oscillochloris sp. | reverse complement strand
CGCCTCATCTGCAGCTCCCCAGGCGGCATGACCGCACAGCAAAGCGGGCCGGCACGGCTAGTTCTTTCTGGGGTCCAGGGGCGCAGCCCCTGGCGCCAGGGGGTTCGGGGGACCCGGCGAGGGGTCCCCCGAGAAAGCCTGGGGGTGCGGGGGCTTCGCCCACCGCATAGGCGGGGGGTTCGCCCACCGCATAGGAGGTACGCCCCGCACAAGAGGCGCTATAATGCGCGCGTGACTCACGCGGCAAGATACAAGGGAGTATCGGCGATGGACTTTACAGCCAACTACGGGATGTTTCTGAGTGAGGAGCACGAGCTCCTGCGGCGCACCGTGCGCCAGTTTGCCGAGGCCGAGGTCGCGCCCTACATCAGGGCCTGGGACCGCTCGGGCGCCGAGGCCGGCGAGGGCCCCGAGTCCCGCGAGCACATCCGCCCCGTGCTCAAACGCATGGGCGAGCTCGGCCTGCTCGGCATCTGCCTGCCCCAGAAGTACGGCGGCGCCGGCATGGACTACCTGGCCCTCGCCGTCGTCTGCGAGGAGCTCGAGCGCGTCGACAGCTTCCTGCGCGTCGTGCTCTCCGTCCACACCGGCCTCAACTGCCTCTCGATCTTCCAGTGGGGCAGCGAAGAGCAGAAGCAGCGCTACCTCGTCCCCCAGGCCAGCGGCGCCCTGCTGGCCGGCTACTGCCTGACCGAGCCCGACAGCGGCACCGACGCGGCCGCCATGCGCGCCACAGCCCGCCGCGAGGGCGACAACTACATCCTCAACGGCGAGAAGATCTGGATCAGTCTGGCCGACATCGCCGACACCTTCCTCGTCATCGCCAAGACCGACCCCGAGCAGGGCGTGCGCGGCATCTCGGCCTTCATCGTCGAGCGGGCCTGGGCCGGGGTCAGCAGCCACCCCATCCACGGCAAGCTTGGCGTGCGCGCCGGCAACACCGGCGCCGTGGTCTTCCAGGACGTGCGCGTCCCCGTCGCCAACAGACTCGGCGAGGAGGGTGAGGGCTTCAAGATCGCCATGGCCGCCCTCGACAATGGCCGCTACACCGTGGCCGCCGGGGCCACCGGCCTCATCCAGGCCAGCCTCGAGGCCAGCCTGCGCTACGCCAAAGAGCGCGAGACCTTCGGCAAGCCCATCGCCGACCACCAGCTGGTCAAGCGCATGCTCTCGCACATGGTGCGCAAGCTCGACACCAGCCGCCTGCTGGTCTACCGCGCCGGCTGGATGAAGAACCGCGGCGAGCGCAACACTCGCGAGACCACCCTCGCCAAGTGGCACGCCACCGTCTCCAGCTTCGAGGCCGCCGACGACGCCATCCAGATCCATGGCGCCTACGGCTACGCGGACGAGTACCCGGTCGAGCGCTATCTGCGCAACTCGCGCGGCGCGATCATCTACGAGGGCACCCGCGAGCTGCAAGAGCTGCTCCAGGCCGACTTCGCCCTCGGCAACCGCACCAACCCGCCCCTGCGCCGCGAGCTCCCCGCCTACGACCCCGAGGCATGGGGTTAGTGATTCACCACGCTGACGGTGGTGAATAGTTCTTTGCGGGAGGGCCTGGCCCTCCCGCACCCTCGTCGCAAGCTTGGAGCGCTCCTATCGCTGGTATTGGCGGCGGGCTACAATAGGCTGGCTACCTACCCCGGGATCACGGAGATATCCAATGGATATTCGTGCGCGGTTGCTGCTCGCCTTCGCCCCACTGCTGATCCTGCTGCTCGGCACAGCCATTGCGCTCCCCTTCATCCAGCGCGAGTCGCGGGCGCTGCTCGGCCAGCAGGTGGCCGCCGCCGACAACCTCTCTGATATTCAGACCCTCGAGCTCAATATCTTTCACGAGCACGATGCGGTCATCCACGTGGTCGAGGGCGAAGATGCCGTAGCCCTCGAGCGCTTCAAGCAGGCCCGCGCCGATGCCAGCGCCATGATCGCCCACCGCTCCTCGAGCCAGGGCCCCAGCCTGCCCCAGGACGCCGAGCTGCGCTCGCTCTACCTGGCCCTCACTAGGCGCCACGATATCGCGATCGAGACCTTCCAGGCGGGCGACCAGGTCGCGGCCGAGGACCAGATGCACGAGCCCAGCACCGATGCCATCCTCGACCGCATCCTCGTGCTCAGCGCTCAGGCCAAACAGGCGAGCCGCGCCGAGCTCGACGCCGTGACCCTGGCCCTCCAGCAGAACCTGCAGTTCGCCCTGGTGCGCGCGGCTATCAGCACCGTCGTGGGCGTCGGTATCGCCCTGCTACTCGCGTGGCTGCTCGTCGGGCAGGTCGTGCGCCCGCTCAACCGGCTCACCGCCGACGCCGAACGCCACGCCGCCGGCGACGTCAGCGCCAGGCTCAGCGAGGGCGGCAATACCGCCCAGGTGCGCCGCCTGCGCGACGCCTTCCAGCGCCTGCTCGACGCCAACCACGAGCGCCAGCAGCGCGTGCAGGCCGCCCGCGACGAGCTCGAGCTGCGGGTCGTCCGCGAGGAGCGCCTGCGCGCGACCGTCGAGGCCCTCAGCGTGCCCGTCGTGCCCCTGCGCGCCGATACGCTGCTGCTGCCCCTGGTCGGCCACCTCGACGAGCGCCGCGCCGCCCAGGTCACCGACGGGCTGCTGGCCGCCATCCAGGAGCGGCGGGCCAGGGCCGTGGTGCTCGACATTACCGGCCTGGCCTCGCTCACTGACGAGACCGCCCGCCAGCTCAGGCGAACCGCCGAGGCCGCCCGTCTGCTCGGCTGCCGCGTCACCCTGGTGGGCGTGCGCCCCGACCAGGCCATCGCCCTGGTCGCCGGCGACCTGGCGGCCGGCGAGATCAGCACCGCCCGCGATATCCCCAGCCTCCTCGCCCGCGAGGGCCTCGCCTGAGGGCGCCCGCCCCCGCAGTTGTGGAATCTTTACCCCGCCGGTTTGGTTCATCATCGGCGGGGCGACGCTGCGGCCTGTGACCATTGTGAAATGGTGGTACAATCGATGCCGTCGCGATCCCCAACTACATAAGGAGTTGCTATGCACATCGTAGTGTGTATGAAGCAGGTGCCACGCGATAACTCGGTCAAGATTAACCCCGACCTGAGCATTAACGCCGACGGGATCGAGAAGATTATCAATCTTTTCGATGAGTACGCGATCGAAGAGGGCATCAGCTGGAACGAGAAGCATGGCGGTAAGCTCACCGTGATCTCGATGGGCAGCGCCGAGTGGATCGAGCAGATGCGCCGCGCCCTGGCCATGGGCGCCACCGACGCGCTCCTGCTCAGTGACCCCGCCTTCGAGAGCCTCGACACCCTGGGCGCGGCCAAGGTTGTGGCCGCCGCGATCAACAAGCTCGGCGACGTCGACCTGGTCCTCTGCGGGCGCAACAGCACCGACGACGAGAGCGGCGCCTTCGCGCCGGCCCTGGCCCGCACCCTCGGCTGGCCCCAGGTGACTTATGTCGGCAAGGTGCTCGACGTCGACCCGGCGGCCAAAAAGCTGAGCGCCGAGCGCCACCTCGAGACTGTGGTCGAGACGGTCACCGCCTCGCTGCCCGCCGTTGCGAGTGTGATCAAGGATATCAACAGCCCGCGCTACCCCTCGCTGCTCAAGATCAAGAAGGTCGCCCGGATCGAGCCCCCGGTCTGGGGCGCTGCCGACCTCGGCCTGAACGGCCTGAGCGCCACCACCACCGTCGCCAACCGCGTGCCCCCGCCCCCCCGCCCCTCGGGCGAGGTGATCGACGGCGCCGACGGCGCGGCCAAGGTCAAGAAGCTGGTCGATAAGCTCCTCGAGAATCAGATTATCTAGGCGTCGGGCGCCCCGCGCCGAACGCCTCCTGCAAAGGAGCCAAGCAATGCCTGGCGTTCTCGTCTATATCGAGCAGGTCGGCGGCGATGTGGCCGCCGTGTCGCGCGAGCTTCTGGGCAAGGGCGGTGAACTGGCCGCCGCCCTCGGCGGGCCCCTCAGCGCCGTCGTCGTCGGCGAGAGCGCCGGCGGCCTCGCCGAGCAGGCCATCGCCCTCGGCGCCGCCACGGTCTACGTCGTGGCCGACCCGGCCCTCGCCACCTACACCACCGACGGCTACGTCGCCGCCGCCAAGGCGGCCGTCGCCGCCGCCCAGCCCGCGCTCATCCTGGCCGGCTCCAGCTTCCAGGCCCGCGACTTCGGGGCGGCCCTCGCCGCCGACCTCGATGCCGGCCTCGCCGTCGATGTCACCGACCTCAAGGTCGAGGGCGGCGCCATTACCGCCCTGCGCCCCTCTCACGGCGGCAATGTGATCAATAGCTACAGCTTCGCCCCCGGTCGCCCCGTCGTGGCCCTCGCCCGCAAGCAGAGCTTCCCCGAGGCCGCCGGCGGCGCGAGCGGCGGCACGATCGAGCGCCTGCCCCTGCCGGCCACGACCATCCGCACCCAGGTCACCAGCGTGGCCCCCAAGAGCGGCGCCGTCAACCTCACCGACGCGGCAATCATCGTCAGCGGCGGGCGCGGCCTCGGCGATAAGGATAACTACTACAAGCTCATCCCGCCCCTCGCCGAGACCCTCGGCGGGGCCTATGGGGCCTCGCGCGCCATCGTCGACGCCGGCTGGGTGCCCTACGAGCACCAGGTCGGCCAGACCGGCAAGACGGTCAGCCCCAAGCTCTATGTCGCCGCCGGCGTCAGCGGCGCCATCCAGCACCTCGCCGGTATGCGCACCAGCCGCAATATCGTCGCGATCAATAAGGACCCCGAGGCGCCGATCTTCCGCGTCGCCAACTTCGGCGTCGTCGGCGACGTCAACGAGATCCTGCCCCTGCTCACCGCCGAGCTCAAGAGCCGCCTCGGACGGTAGCCCCCGCCTGCACATCCCGCTCCGCGAGCCCCGGGCACATCAGCCGCCCGGGGCTCGCCATTTTATGTCAAAATTGCAATGCGTCGCAGAGAGCACATGCCGTTTAGATAAGTATAAAACTAGTTAATGACAGGAGAACAGCCGATGCTCAGGCGTATCGCCGCGCTGATCTGCCTCATTCCCCTTGCCCTAGCCTCAGCCCCCGCCCCCGCCACGGCCCAGCCCGCCGGCTTCACCGAGCAGGTCCTCCCCGGCCTCGGCTCGCTCGCCCAGCCCACCGCCTTCGCGTTCCTCCCCGACGCTTCGCTGCTGATCGCCACCAAATCGGGGCAGCTCCGCCTCTACACAGGCGGCGCCCTGCGGACCGCGCCGGTCTTCGACAGAGTCGCCAGCATCTGCTCCAACAGCGAGCGCGGCCTGCTCGGCGTGGCCGTCGACCCCGCCTTCGCCACAAATAGCCGCATCTATGTCTATTACACCTTCGACAAGCACGCCACAAAGGGCGATCAGGACCCGAACAATAACTGCCCGACCAACAGCGCGACCGACCCGGTCAACCGGGTCAGCCGGCTCACCCTCAGCCCGGGCCTGACCGTGGCCGACGAGTTCGTGCTGGTCGACAATATCCCCTCGCCCAACGGCAATCATAACGCCGGCGACCTGCAGTTCGGCAACGACGGCCTCCTCTATATCTCCACCGGCGACGGCGGGCGCAACGATACCGCCCGCCAGCGCAACAACCTCGACGGCTCGATCCTGCGCATCACCGGCGACGGCACCATCCCCCTCGGCAACCCCTACACCGGCGCCGACAGCGCCCGCTGCTACGACCCCGCCGACGGCGGTAACAAGACCGGCAGCGTCGCCGCCAACCTGCGCTGCCAGGAGCTGTTCGCCTGGGGCCTGCGCAACCCCTTCCGCATCGCCTTCGACCCCAACAGCGCGTCGGCGCGCTTCTTCGTCAACGACGTCGGCGAGGGCAACGCCGAGGAGATCAGCGAGGCCGGGCCCGGGGTCGACTTCGGCTGGAACTGCTACGAGGGCACCAGGCTGCGCAAGACCGATGGGGTCTGCAACCCCACCCCCCAGGGCAGCCGGGCGCCCTACTTCGAGTACCAGCGCGGCCCGGCCCTGCCCGGCCAGGCGGCGTTCTTCGACGGCTGCCGCTCGATCACCGCCGGCGCCTTCGTTCCCGCCGGGCTCTGGCCGAGCGAGTACGACGGGGACTACCTCTTCGCCGACATCGTCTGCTCGCGCCTCTTCAGCCTCAGCCCGGGCGCGGGCGCGCCAACCCCCGCCCTCTTCCTGAGCGGCCGCTCCATCACCCACATGGCCTTCGGCCCCCTCGGGGCGGGCCAGGCCCTCTATGTCGCCGACTACGGGGCCGGGACCATCCGCACCCTGAGCTACACCGGCGGCGCGAACCGCTCGCCCCGGGCCGCCCTCACGGCCGATCGCAGCGCCGGCGCCGCCCCCCTGAGCGTCAGCTTCGACGCCGCGGGCAGCTCCGACCTCGACGGCGAGACCGATATTGTGGCCTACCTGTGGAGCTTCGGCGATGGGCAGACCGCCGAGACCACCGTGCCAAATGTTACCCACACCTACAACAGAGCGGGCAACTTCACCGCAACGGTGCGCGTCCGCGACAGCGCCGGCGCCGTCTCCTTCACCGCAGCCGCCGTCCAGCTCAGCATCGGCGCCAACCCCGAGGCGCCGGGGCCCGGCCCGGTCTACCTGCCCTTC
>CAZKTU010000318.1:3002-6551 GCA_964555675.1 uncultured Oscillochloris sp. | reverse complement strand
GGCGCGGGGGCTGCGCCCACCGCAAATGGTATACTCGCAGTATGCAGAGACCACAAGCACCTTCCCTGACCCCCCCGCCGCCCCTGCGCGGCGCCGAGCCGGGCTCGTTCGCCCGCGATACCGTCGTCCGCCGCCTGCCCGCGATCGGGCGTCGCGTCCCGGAGGAGAACGAGCTTTCCCCGCGGGCCGCAAGCGCAGTGGCAGCCCTGCTCGCCGAGTTGCCCGATGCGGCGGTGCGCCCCCTGGCCGATCCCGGCGCGCCCGATCTGGCGCTGTGGAATGGCTATGTCGCCCCTTACGCGGGGCTTAGCTGGCTCGACGTGCCCTGGTTCTTCGCCGAGATCTACTTCTACCGGCGCGTGCTCGAGGCCACCGGCTATTTCCAGCCGGGTTCGGGCCAGGGCCTCGACCCGTACCGCCTGCAGAAGCGCCGCGGCCTCGAGCAGGCGATCGAGCTTGGCGGGCTCACGCCTCTCGCTTTCGACGAGGCGATCCGTGGGGCCCTCTGGGGTAACCAGGCCGATCTGAGCCTCTGGCCGGCGGGCGAGGGCGGCGGCCCCGGCGGCGCCCACACCCTGGCCGACGACACCCACAAGGCCGTCGCGCTGCTCGAAGCGCTCGCGGCGAGCGCCGCCCGCGTCGATATCGTGCTCGATAATGCAGGGGTCGAGCTGGCCCACGACCTGCTGCTGGCCGACGCCCTCCTGGCCCGCGGCCTGCGGGTCGTTCTCCACGCCAAGGCCCACCCGATCTTCGTCTCGGACGCCCTCGAGGGCGACGTCGCCGAGACGATCGCCTGGCTGGCCGAGCGCCCTGAGAGCGCCCCTGCCGGACAGCGGCTGGGGTCGGCGCACGATACCGGCGCCCTGAAGCTGCGCAGCGACTGGTATTGGACCTCGCCCCTCGCCGGCTGGGAGCTGCCCGAGGCCCTCTGGCGCGACCTGAGCGACGCCGGCCTGCTGATCAGCAAGGGCGACGCCAACTATCGCCGCTGGCTCGGCGACCGCGCCTGGCCCTACACAACACCCCTGGCGGCGGTGCTGTCCTACCTCCCCGCGCCCTTGCTACTCTTGCGCACCTGCAAGTCCGAGGTGGCGGCCGGCCTCGACCCCGCGCACATGGCCGCCGCCGAGGCCGCAGACCCGCAGTGGCGCACCGGCGGCCGCTGGGGACTCATTCAGCTTGCGACGACGGCGAGTGGCGGTTTAGGCGTCGAGTAGCGCGAGCAGCCAGGGCGAGCGGCCGAGGCGGCCGATCAGCAGTTGAAATTGCTCGTCGTCGGCCGGGGGCGTGGCGAGGCCGGGGGCCCAGCTGGTGCTGGGGCCGGGCAGACCAACCTCGCGGGTGGCGAGGTTATAGACCCCGAAGAGCACCCCGAGCTGCGGCCCGAGCTGGGCGGTGAAGGCCCTGGCGATCAGATGGGCCACTAGGGCGGCGTTGAGGCAGACGGCGAGCTCGGTGAGGGCGACCTTATAGCCCGGTCGCGCGACCACATCGCCGCCGTGGATGACCTTGAGGGCAGCGTCTGCGCTATGAGCCGAGGCCATGAGCCCGTCGATGATCGTGCGTAGTCCCGGCTGCACTGCCACGTCGAGGTAGCCCTGGGGCTGCAGATAGGCCTCCACCGCCGCACCGACCGCCCCGCAGCTGGTGTGCCCCAGGACGGCGATCTGGCGCACCGTATGCAGGTGGGCGACCGCATAGTCGAGGCTGCCGACACACTCGGCGCCCAGGACATTGCCCGCCACGCGCACGACGAACAGGTCGTTGGCGGCCTGGCCGAAGAGCAGTTCGGGCGGCACGCGGGCGTCGGCGCAGCTCAGCACAGCGGCGAAAGGCTTCTGGGGCGGGGCCTGGCCTGGGTGCTCGCCGATGCCGAGGTCGGCACCGTAGAGCTGCACCGTGTGCCGGGCGCTCGCGCTGCTCTCCGCGGTCAGCGCGACGAAGGCCGCGTTGCCCCGCTCGAGCATCGCCTGGGCCTCGGCGGCGCCCGCCGGCGTCGGCTCCTCGCGCCGGCCATTCGGGTCGTAGCGCCAGACAATCTCGACCATGGGCGGTGCTCCTATTTGGCTAGCTGCCGTACCCCGGCGCGATCTGCAGGAAACGGCCGTAGGCCTCGTCCCAGGGGGCGCGGTCGCGGGGCTCGTAGCGGGCCTGCCCGCCTGCGGCGGCCACCAGGGCCCGGGCCTCGGCCAGCCCGCCCAGTTCGCCGAGGGCGATCAGCTGCACGATAGCGTTGCCGAGCACCGTGGCCTCGACCGGGCCGGCCACCACCGGCAGGCCGGTCGCGTCGGCGGTCATCTGGCAGAGCAGCGCGTTGCGGCTGCCGCCACCCACGACATGGATGGCCGTGACCGCGCGCCCGGTCAGCGCCCGCAGCTGGTCGAGCACTGCCCTGTAAGCCAGGGCCAGGCTCTCGAAGACGCAGCGCACCGTCGCGCCGTGGCCCTCGGGGGGCGGCTGGTCGGTCTCGCGGCAGAAGGCGCGGATCAGCTCGGGGTGGTCGCCGGGCGGCAGAAAGCGCGGGTCGTTGGGGTCGACCAGGGCCCGCAGCGGCGGGGCCGCATCGGTGAGGGCCACCAGCTCGTCGTAGCTGTAGGGCGAGCCTTCGGCCTGCCAGGTGGCGCGGCACTGCTGCACCAGCCAGAGGCCCATCACGTTCTTGAGCAGGCGGGTCGTACCGGCTACGCCGCCCTCGTTGGTCGCGTTGGCGGCCAGAGCCGCGGGCGTGACCACGGGCGCGGGCACCTCGAGCCCCACGAGGCTCCACGTCCCGCTGCTGATATAGGCGAAGTCGGGGCCGAGGGCCGGGACGGCGGCCACGGCGCTGCCGGTGTCGTGACAGGCGGGCGCGATCACACTCATGCCCTCGTAGACGCCCAGCAGGGTGCCGGGCGCGACGACGCGCGGGAAGATCGCCGTGGGGATGCCCAGGGGCTCGAGCAGCTCGGTCGCCCAGCGCCCCGCGCGCCCATCGTAGAGCTGCGTGGTCGAGGCGATCGTGAACTCGCAGGCCCGCTCGCCGGTCAGCCAGTAGTTCAGCAGGTCGGGCATAGTCAGAAAGGTCGCCGCGGCCGCCAGTTGCGGGTCGCCGGCCTCGGCCAGGGCCGCCAGCTGGTAGAGCGTATTGATCGGCATGAACTGGATGCCCGTGTGCGCGAAGATCGTCTCGCGGCCCAGGCGGGCCTGGACTCGCTCGAAGACGCCCTCGGTGCGCCGGTCGCGGTAGTGGACCGGGTTGCCCAGGAGCTGACCGCGCTGATCGAGGAGCCCGAAGTCGACCCCCCAGGTGTCCACGCCCAGCGACACGGGGCGGCGCTCGTGGCCCTTGGCGATGCCGTGCTGCACCTCCTGCCAGAGGCGCAGCGCGTCCCAGTGGAGCGTGCCCCGTACGCTCACCGGGCCGTTGGCGAAGCGGTGTAGCTCGCTCAGCTCGAGGCGCGAGCCGTCGAAGTCGACCGCGATCACGCGGCCCGACTCGGCCCCCAGATCCACGGCGAGCACAGTCTTGCGGCTCATTGGCACTTCCTTATGGGGCAGACACACGGG
>CAZKTU010000318.1:0-2902 GCA_964555675.1 uncultured Oscillochloris sp. | reverse complement strand
GCGCTCGTAGCGGCGGACCTCCTCGATCAGGGCCGGGCCGACCGGGACGCCCTTGCTCAGGCAGAACTGGTCCCAGACGGCGCCGAAGGGCAGCCCCTTCAGCTCTTCGAGCAAGGATAGCCGCGCCGTATAGTCGCCGTCAAGCTCGAGTTCGCGCAGGGTCGCCAGGGGCTCGAGCAGGGCCATCAGGAGGGCGCGCTGGGCGTTACGCGTGCCGATCGCCCAGGCCGCCACCCGGTTGATACTGGCGTCGAAGTAGTCGAGGCCGATGTGTACCCGCTCGAGCAGGCCGCCCCGCACGATCTCCTGAAAAATCGCCTGCAACTCGTCGCTCAGGGTGACCACATGGTCGCTGTCCCAGCGCACGCCGCGGCTGACGTGGAGCAGCAGCCGGGGCACGTAGAGCAGCACGGCGGAGATCTTGTCGGAGATCACCTCGGTGGGGTGGAAGTGGCCTGCGTCGAGGCAGAGCAGCACGTCGCCCCGGCTGGCCGCGTAGCCCAGGTAGAACTCGTGCGAGCCGACCACGTAGCTCTCGGAGCCGAGGCCAAAGAGTTTGGCCTCGACCGCGTCGTAGCAGAACCGGCGGTCAATCTGGGCGGCCATGATCGTGTCGAGCGACTCGCGCAGCAGGCGGCGCGGGGTGAGCCGGTCGACCGGGGTGTCCTTGAAGCCGTCGGGGATCCAGATATTGCTCACGCTGGGCGTGCCGAGCGCGCGGCCGAAGTGCTCGGCGATGCGCCGGCTGGCGATGCAGTGCTGGACCCAGAAGCTGCGCACGTCGGCGTCGGCGCTGGCCAGGGTGAAGCCGTCCTCCGAGAGCGGGTGCGAGAAGCAGGTCGGGTTGAAGTCCATGCCGCGCCCGGCCGCCTTCGCCCAGTCGACCCAGCCGGCGAAGTGCTCGGGGCCGAGCTCGTCGCGCTCGACCTTCTTGCCGCCCGTCTCGGCGTAGATCGCGTGCAGGTTCAGGCGGTGCGTGCCGGGGATGAGCGCGTAGGCCTGGTCGAGGTCCGAGCGCAGCTCGTCGGCGTTGCGCGCCTTGCCAGGATAGTTGCCCGTGGCCGCGATCCCGCCGGTGAGCTCGCCGCCGGGGTTCTCGAAGCCGCCGACGTCGTCGCCCTGCCAGCAGTGCAGGCTGATCTGGGTTGCGGCCAGGGCGGACAGGGCCGCCTCGGTGTCGACGCCGAGGGCGGCGTAGCGCTCGCGGGCCAGGGCGTAGGCGTCCGCGATCTGGCGCTCGCTCGGGGGTGCGAAGGACATGGTCGCTCCTCTGTGGCTACTGCAAGAGATACTTGCGCACGACCGCTTCGTCGACCTCGACGCCCAGGCCGGGCCGGTCGGGGACGCTGAGCCAGCCGTCTGCGTGGTCGAGGGGCTCGCGCACCAGCTCGTGCTGCATGGGGTTGCGATACTGCTTCAGCTCGAGCATAACGCAGTTCGAGGCGGCGGCGCTCAGGTGGACGCTCGCGGCCAGCACGATTGCGCTGCTCCAGGTGTGGGCGTTGATCGCCCGCCGGTTGACGGCGGCCAACTCCTGCACGCGCCAGTAGCCGGTGATGCCCTCGGCGCGGCCCGCGTCGACGATGATGATGTCGGCGAAGCCCGCGGCGATCAGCTGGCGGTACTGCTCGAGCGTCCAGAGCTCTTCGCCGGTGCAGAGCGGCGTGGCCACGGCCGAGCGCAGCTCGGCGTAACCCTGCCAATCCCATTTATGCAGGGGGTCCTCGAGCCAGCGCAGGTTGTAGGGCTCGAAGGCGCGGGCGAGCGCAATGGCCTCGCGGGCCTCTTTGCGCACATTGGCGCCCAGATCGACGATCACGTCGACGGTGGGGCCGACCGCCTCGCGCACGGCCGCCACAAAGTCGCGGTCGCGGCCCAGGTCGTAGCCCAGGCGCGCGTCGCCGCGCTTGCCGAAGCCGAACTTGACCGCGGTCACGCCCTGGGCGGCGTAGTCGCCGAGCTCGCGGGCCATCTCGTCGAGCGATGCGCGATTGGGGTGGGTGCTGATGCAGACCCGCAGGCGCTCGCGGAGCTTGCCGCCCAGCAGCTCGTAGACCGGCAGGCCGAGCAGCTTGCCCTTGAGGTCCCAGAGCGCAATGTCGAGGGCGCTGAGCGCGAAGGTGGCGATCCCGCCGTCGCCGTACCACCAGCTCTGCGCGCGCATGGCGTGCCAGGCGCCCAGCACGTCGCGGGGGTCGCGGCCCACCAGCAGCTGGCCGAGGGCGCCCTCCACCAGGGTTACGACGGCGCGCGAGGCCTCGGGCCACATGGTCACGGCCTCGCCCCAGCCCACCTGACCGTCGTCGGTCGTCACCCGCACCAGGGTCAGGTGGCGCGTGCTGTCGCGGTCGTTGGGCTCGGGGTAGGCCAGCGGGAAGGCCTCTACCGCGGCGATGCGGCTCATGGCGGCTCCTCAGTCCAGGTGAAAGACCTCTTGCAGCTCGGCCATGCTCTGGTCGGCGTGGGCGCCGCTGAGCTGCTCGAAATAGGGCGCCATGAACTCCTGCCAGCGCTCGTTGATCGGCTCGTTGGCCATGCCGGCCAGCGAGGCGGCGAAGCTCTCTTCGGCCTCGAAGTAGCCGAAGAGCAGCCCATCTTCGCGCATGAAGAGCGAGTAGTTGCGCCAGCCGGTGCGGCGCAGGGCCTCGAGCATCTCGGGCCAGACGGCTACGTGGTGCTGCTTGTACTCGTCGATCTTCTCGGGCTTGACCTTGAGGATGAAGGCGACTCGCTGCATGGTTGCTCCTGTTCCTACAAGGGAATTTATTTTATTGGCTCAGGGAGGGCCGGAGCCCTCCCTGAAACCCACCTACCCTACTCGTCGACGTTGTCGGCGTTGTAGACGGTGAAGGGGCCCATCAGGACGCGCAGGCCGGCGTCGCGGGTGGGGTCCTTCTCGATG
>CAZKTU010000317.1:0-6551 GCA_964555675.1 uncultured Oscillochloris sp. | reverse complement strand
ACTCGTACTCGGCACGGCTGAAGCGCACGAAGAGGGCGTCGGCGCGCCAGGCGGCCAGGGCCCGCTCTAGCAGGGCGGCCATGCGCGCCCGCGGCGGCAGCTCCACCCGCGCGATCTGTTCCAGCAGGGTCGCCTGGAAGCGGGCCTCGTAGCGCTCCAGCAGCGTGAAGAAGAGCTCTTCCTTCGAGGCGAAGAAGAGGTAGAAGGCGCCCTTCGAGATGCCGGCGGCCGTCGCCAGCTCATCCACGCTCGTCTTGCGGAGCCCCTGCCCTGCGAAGAGCCGCAGCCCCTGTGAAAGAAGTGCCTCGCGGATGGTCTCTCGCTCGGTCTCACTAAACGCTCGCGGCATAGGCTTGTTTACATTTGACTATTATCGTCATTTGGTCACAAATTGAGTATACTTCTACCCCCTGGGCTGTCAAGTCAGCCCTTGGGAGGAGATCGCAATGGAGTGCGTCTCACCTTCTGCCCAGAATATTCAGCCCTCTTACGTGGAGGTAAACAGATGGTCCCATCTGTCGCGCGCCGCCGCTGTAACAATCGTGGTCACCTCATAGACTGGTTAGCATCCTCCCCGACTACCACACAGACGCCATGCCCGCTGATCCGGACCAGACTGGTGTTTGATTGGTACGAAGACCGGCCCGCTCGCCCTTTTGCGCACGCTCGCCCTCGGCGTCTGGTACGCGCTCGCTTTTGAGCATGGCCCGGGCGCCTACGCCGATGCTCTGCTGACAGGCGCCGCCATAGGCGTGCCGCCAGGAGGTCTCTTTGAGCTACCAGCCCCTGACCGAGCAGCTGGCGATCACTACCATCCGCACGCTGGCGATGGACGCGGTGCAGGCGGCCAACTCCGGCCACCCCGGCACGCCCATGGCCCTCGCCCCCGTGGCCTACACCCTGTGGCAGCGCTTTCTGCGCTTCGACCCGGCCGACCCGATCTGGCCCGACCGCGACCGCTTCGTGCTCTCGATCGGCCACGCCTCGATGCTGCTCTACGCCATGCTGCACCTCACCGGCGTAAAGTCCGTCAACCCGAAGTACGAAGTGCTCGGCGAGCCCGCCGTCAGCCTCGACGACATCAGGCGCTTCCGCCAGCTCGACAGCAAGTGCCCCGGCCACCCCGAGTACCGCTGGACCTCCGGCGTCGAGACCACCACCGGCCCCCTGGGCCAGGGCGTGGCGACCAGCGTGGGCATGGCGATCGCGGGCAGGTGGATGGCCGCCCGCTACAACCGCCCCGGCTTCGAGCTGTTCACCCACTCCGTCTACGCCCTCGCGGGCGACGGCTGCATGATGGAGGGCGTCTCCGGCGAGGCGGCGTCGCTGGCGGGCCACCTGAAGCTGTCCAACCTCTGCTGGATCTACGACAATAACAAGATTACCATCGAGGGCCACACTGACCTGGCCTTCAGCGACGATGTGGCAACGCGCTTCATCGGCTACGGCTGGAATGTCACCCGCGTGGGCGACGCCAACGACGTGGAGATGCTCGGCCGGGCCCTGCGCACCTTCAAGGCCACTACCGACCGGCCCACCCTGATCATCGTGGACAGCCACATCGCCTTCGGCTCGCCGAACAAGCAGGACACCCACGCCGCCCACGGCGAGCCCCTGGGCGAGGAGGAGATCCGCCTCACCAAACGCGCCTATGGCTGGCCCGAGGAGGCGAGGTTCCTCGTGCCCGACGAGGTGCCGGCCCACTTCCAGGCCGGCATCGGCGCCCGGGGGGGCGAGCTGCGCGGCGCCTGGATGGCGCAGTTCGAGCGCTACCGCGCTGAGTATCCCGAGCTGGCCGAGGAGCTGCTGCGCATCCAGCGGCGTGAGCTGCCCGAGGGCTGGGACCAGGAGCTGCCGAGCTTCGCGCCCGACCCCAAGGGCGTGGCCGGGCGCGACGCCTCAGGCAAGGTGCTGAACGCCCTGGCCAGCGCAATCCCCTGGCTGATCGGCGGCGCGGCCGACCTGGCGCCTTCGACCAAGACCCGCCTGACGTTCGACGGCGCGGGCGACTTCGGCGCCGCCAGCCACGACGGACGCAACTTCCACTTCGGCATCCGCGAGCACGCGATGGCCGCCGCGCTCAACGGCATGGCCCTCAGCAAGCTGCGCCCCTTCGGCGCGGGCTTCCTGATCTTCAGCGACTACGCCCGGCCCGCGATCCGCCTCTCTGCCCTCATGGAGATTCCCACCATCCACGTCTTCACCCACGACTCGATCGGCGTGGGCGAGGACGGCCCGACTCACCAGCCGGTCGAGCAGTTGGCCGCCCTGCGCGCCGTGCCCGGCCTTGTCGTCCTGCGCCCCGCCGACGCCAACGAGGTGGTCGAGGCCTGGAAGGTGATCATGGGGCTGCGCCACGAGCCGGCCGCCTTGGTGCTCTCGCGGCAGGCCCTGCCCACCCTGGACCGCACCGTCTACGCGCCGGCGGCGGGCGTGGCGCGGGGCGCCTATGTGCTCGCCGACGCCCCCGGCGGCAGCCCCGACGTGCTGCTGCTCGCCACGGGCAGCGAGGTGGCGCTGTGCATCGACGCGTACGAGCAGCTGCGGGCGGAAGGCATCGGAGCGCGCGTCGTCAGCATGCCCTCGTGGGAGCTGTTCGAGCAGCAGGACCGGGCCTATCGCGAGCGCGTCCTTCCGCCCCAGGTTGCGGCGCGGGTTGCCGTCGAGCAGGCCTCGACGATGGGCTGGGAGCGGTACACCGGCAGCACCGGCGAGCGGATCGGCATGCAAACCTTCGGCGCCTCGGCCCCGCTCAAGGCGCTGCAGCAGAAGTTCGGCTTCACGCCCGAGCGGGTGGTCGCGGCGGCGCGCGAGCAGGTGGCTATGGCGCGGGCCAGCAGGCCCCGGGCCGAGCAAGGAGAGCGCTGATGACAAAGCTGCACGAGCTACACGAGCACGGCCAGTCGGTCTGGGTCGACTACATCCGCCGCGACTTCCTGGCCGGCGGTGAGCTGGCGGCCCTGGTCGAGCAGGGGGTGCGCGGCGTGACCTCGAACCCGACCATCTTCGAGAAGGCGATCGCCGGCAGCGCCGACTACGACGCCGACCTGCGGCGGCTGGCCGCGCAGGGCGCCTCGATCAATGCGATCTACGAGGCCCTGGTCCTCGACGATATTGCCAATGCGGCCGCGATCCTGCGCCCGCTCTTCGAGGAGTCGGGCGGCGCGGACGGCTACATCAGCCTGGAGGTGAGCCCCACCCTGGCCCACGACACCGCCGGCACCGTCGCCGAGGCCAGGCGGCTCCACACTGCCCTCGCCCGCCCGAATGTGATGATCAAGGTGCCCGCTACTACGGCAGGAATCCCGGCGCTCACCGAGCTGATCGCCGCTGGTATCAGCGTCAACGTCACGCTGATCTTCTCCCTGGCCCAGTACGAGGCCGTGGCCGAGGCGTACATCGCGGGCCTGGAGCATCGCGCCGCTGCCGGCGAGGCGATCGGGCGGATCGCGTCGGTGGCCTCGTTCTTCGTCAGCCGTGTGGACACGGCGGTCGACCGGCTGCTGACCGCGCGGGGCCTGGAGGCCATGCAGGGCCAGGCCGCGATCGCCAACGCCAAGCTGGCCTACGCCCGCTTCAAGCAGCGGTTCAGCGGGTCGCGCTGGGAGGCCCTGGCCGCCCGCGGCGCCAGGGTGCAGCGCCCCCTGTGGGCCTCGACCGGCACCAAGGACCCGCGTCTGCCGGATACACGTTACGTGGACGGCCTGATCGGGCCTCACACCGTCAACACCGTGCCGCCCGCCACCCTCGCCGCGTTCCTCGACCACGGCGCCGTCGCCGCGACCCTGGAGCAAGGCGTGGGCGAGGCGGCTGCCTTGCTCGATGGGCTCGCGGGGCACGGCATCGACCTCGAGGCAGTGACGCGGCAGCTTCAGGACGAGGGCGTGGCCGCTTTCGCCGCCTCGTTCGAGGCCCTGATGGCGAGCATCGGCGCGAAGCGCGCCCGGCTGGGAGGGTAGGGCGCCTTGATCGACGGCGCGGGCGAACCATAATCCGCCGCTCTTGAGGGCGGCGAGCGACTGCAGAAGGAGCTTTCACGATGGAGATCGGCATAACCGGACTGGGCCGGATGGGCGCGGGCATGGCCGAGCGCTGGCTGCGCGGCGGGCATCGCGTGGTCGTCAACAACCGTGGGCGCGGCCCGATCGACGAGCTGGCGGCAAAGGGTGCCGTCGCCGCCTACACCGTCGAGGAGCTGGTCGCGGCCCTCGCGCCGCCCCGGGCGGTGTGGGTGATGCTGCCGGCCGGCGACGTGACCGAGCAGATGATCCAGCGGCTCGCCGGGCTGCTGGAACCGGGGGACACCATTGTCGACGGCGGCAACACCAACTTCAACGACGATATGCGTCGCGCTCAAGCGCTCAAAGCGCAAGGTCTGCACTACAGCGACCAGGGCACCTCGGGCGGGATCTGGGGCCTGGAGAACGGCTTCTGCCTGATGGTCGGCGGCGATCCAGAGGTCGTGGGGCGCCTGGAGCCGGCCTTCCGCACCCTGGCCCCCGCCGACGGCGGCTACGTCCACTGTGGGCCCGTAGGCAGCGGCCACTTCGTCAAGATGATCCACAACGGCATCGAGTACGGCATGATGCAGGCCTACGCCGAGGGCTTTGAGATCATGCGCGCCCGGGCCGACTTCGGCCTCGACCTGCACGCGATCGCCGAGGCCTGGCGCTCGGGCAGCGTCGTGCGCTCGTGGCTGCTCGACTTGACTGCCGAGGCGTTCGCGGGCGACCCCGACCTCAGCAGCCTGCGCGGCTATGTGGAGGACAGCGGCGAGGGCCGCTGGACGATCCAGGCCGCGATCGACCTGAACGTGCCAGCCCCGGTGATCACCCAGTCGCTCTACGAGCGCTTCCACTCGCGCCAGTCCGAGTCGTTCGCCGCCAAGGTGTTGGCCGCCATGCGCGCGGGCTTCGGCGGCCACGCCGTCAAACGCGCCGAGTAGAGCGAGGGTCACGTGATCCCACCAACGATCGTCATGTTCGGCGCCTCCGGCGACCTGACCCAGCGCAAGCTGGTGCCCGCCCTGTACAACCTCTGGCGCGACGGCATGCTGCCGCCGGGCGTCGCCGTGGTGGGCTTTGCCCGTCGCCCCAAGAGCGACGAGCAGTTCCGGGCCGAGCTGCGCGCCGGCGTGGCTGCCCACTCGCGGCAGCCCCTCGACCCGGCGACATGGGACACCTTCGCCGCCGGCCTCCGTTACCACCAGTCCGACTTCGACAACCCGGCGGGCTACGCTGAGCTGCGCGTGCTGCTCGACCGCCTCGACGCGGAGCGGGGCACGGCGCCCGGGGCGGGGGGCAGGCTGTTCTACATGGCCGCGCCGCCCCAGGCATACGCCGGAATCGTCTCGCAGCTGGGCGCGGCGGGGCTCGCGCGGCCGTCCGGCGAGGGCTGGGCCCGCGTGATCGTCGAGAAGCCCCTCGGGCACGATCTGGAGAGCGCCCGAGCGCTCAACGCCCACCTGCTCGGCGTCTTCGACGAGGAGCAGATCTACCGCATCGACCACTACCTGGGCAAAGAGACCGTCCAGAATATCCTGGCCTTTCGCCTGGGCAACAGCATCCTCGAGCCGCTCTGGAACCGGCGCTACATCGAGCAGGTGCAGATTACCGTGGCCGAGCAGGTCGGTCTCGAGGGCCGCGGCGGCTACTACGACAGTGCCGGCGCCGTACGCGACATGGTGCAGAACCACATCATGCAAGTGCTGGCCCTGGTGGCGATGGAGGCGCCCGCCACCTTCACCGCGGAGGCCGTGCGCGGCGAGAAGGTGAAGCTGTTCCAGTCGATCCGCCCGCTGAACCTCGACGCAGTGGTGCGTGGCCAGTACGCGGGCTACCAGGGCGAGCCCGGGGTGGCGCCCGGCTCCACAACCGAGACCTACGCGGCCATGCGGATCGCGATCGACACCTGGCGCTGGGCGGGGGTGCCCTTCTACTTACGGACGGGTAAGGCCCTGCCCCGGCGTCTCAGCGAGGTGGTGATCCAGTTTCGCCAGCCGCCCCTGTCGCTCTTCGCCCACGCCGACCACGCGGGCCACAGGGGGCCACAGGGCGTGATGGAGCCGAACATCTTGAGGCTGCGCATCCAGCCCGACGAGGCGATCACGCTCCAGGTTGGGCTCAAACCGCCAGGCGGGGCGATGCGCCTGGAGCCGGTGCAGCTCGGCTTCCGCTACGCCGAGGGCTTCAGCCAGGCGCCGCCCGAGGCCTACGAGCGCCTGCTGTTCGACGCCATGGACGGCGACGCGACGCTCTTCATCCGGCGCGACGAGGCCGAGGCGGCCTGGGCTTTGGTCTCGCCGCTGCTCGACCAGTGGGCCGCCAGTGGTGCGCCGCCGCTCCGCTACGACCCAGGGAGCTGGGGGCCTGCCGGCGCCACAGCCCTCGTCGCCGCCGAGGGCCGGGGCTGGCTCACATCGTAGAGCGTCCTCCCCCTAGCCGCGGCCTTGCCCGCTCAGCTATTGATACTCAACAGCCGCGGCGATCGCCGCGGCGATCTCCTCCAGGTGGTCTGCGGGCATGCTCCCGAGGCGGGTAACAAAACGCTCC
>CAZKTU010000316.1:0-6634 GCA_964555675.1 uncultured Oscillochloris sp. | reverse complement strand
CACGAAGATGCGAGAGCAGCTGTGCTGAGCCGAAGACGTGCGTGCCTCTCGCTTGGCGCAGACGTTCAACTCAGGCGTCGGGCTTACTCAGACCCTTCGCGCTCTTCGTGGTCTTCGTGGTGAAAATCCGCCGCTTATTTACGCCGACGAGCCGCTACAGGCCGGCGACGATGAAGAGGCGTCTGAACGGGTAGAGGGTTTTGCCGTCGGGTCTGGCGGGGTAGGCCTGGCGCAGCTCGGCGCTGTAGCGTGCGAGGAAGTGGGCGCGCTCGTCGTCGGCGAGGCCGTTGAGGATGGGGCGCAGCCCGGTGCCCTTGACCCACTCGAGCACCGGGTCGGGCCCGGTGAGGATCTGCAGGTACTCGGTGGTCCAGATGTCGAGGCTGCTGGCGGCGCCGGCCAGCAGGTCGTAGTAGACCTCGGCGGGCTCGACCCAGTTTCGGGCCATGGCCTGGCGCAGCTCGGGCGTGCCGAAACCGCCGGCGGCCAAGGTCTCGCGCATCAGCCGGTGCGAGGGGGCGTCCCAGCTCAGGGGCATCTGCACGGCCAGCACCCCGCCCGGGGCCAGGCAGGCCAGTAGGCGCGGGAAGAGCTCGCTGTGGGCGTCGAGCCAGTGCAGGGTGGCGTTCGAGAAGATCAGGTCCGCCGGCGCCTCGGGCTGCCACGCGCTGATGTCGGCATTGAGCCAGCTGACGCGCCCGGACTCGGCGGCGGCCTGGGCGAGCATCTCCTCAGAGTTGTCGACGCCGGTGACCGCGGCCGCGGGCCAGCGCTCGGCGATCAGGCGCGTGATGTTGCCCGACCCGCAGCCGAGGTCGTAGATGGTGCGGGGGGCTGTGGGCGCGGCGCGGTCGAGCAGCTCGAGGGCCGGCCGCAGGCGCTGGTCGGCGAACTTGAGATACTGGCCGGGGTCCCAGCGCGTACCGGCGAGGTCGCCCTGATGCATGTGGCGGCTCCTTCGCTATTGGCCCGAGACCGTGTCTACGCCCTCGAATAGCTCGACCAAGCGGGCGCGCACCTCCGCGGGCAGCGGCGGCCTGAGGATGGAGGCGACATTCGCCTCGAGGTGCTGGATGTTGCCGGTCCCGCTCAGCACGACGTGGATGCCGGGCTCGGCGCGGCAGAAGCGGTAGGCCGCGTCGGGGAGGCTCTGGGCCGCCGCGCGGACGAAGCCGAGGGGGTCCTCGCGGTCGAGCCCGGCGGGGTCGAGCAGGCCCTGGCCGACGAGCTCGTCGATGGTCGCGCGCAGCTTATCGGGGCGGCTGAGGGCGTCGCGCACGGCGAACATGCCCAGGACGCCCGTCCCGCGGCGCGTCGTCTCGGCCAGAACGCGCTCGCGGGCCGACTGGTTGAGGATGTTGAAGCCCACCATCACCACGTCCCAGTGCTCGTCGTGGACGGCCCGGGCGAGCATCTGGTGGCCGGTATCGCCCCCGAAGGCCTCGGTGATCCCGATGAAGCGGAGCTTGCCCGCCTCGCGCAGGCGCAGCAGGGCGGGCAGCAGCTCGGCGACGGCGTGGTCGTACTGCTCGGCGCGCACCCCGTGGAGGTGGTAGACGTCGACATAATCGGTCTGCAGGCGCGCGAGGCTGGCCTCCAGCCCGTGCACGAGCTCGGCGGCGCTGATCAGGCGCCCGTCTGAAGCGGGCGCCTTCTTGGTCGAGAGCACGACGCGCTCGCGGCGCTCTTCGCGCAGGGCGCGCCCGACGATCGCCTCGGTGCCGTAGGCCTCGGCGGTGTCGACGAAGGTGACGCCGAGGGCGAGGGCGCGTCGCACGAGCTGCGCCGACTCTTCCTCGCTCGCGCCGGTGCGCTGGCCGAGGCGGCTGTGGCCGCCGCAGCCCAGGCCCAGGACGCTGACCGGCACGCCCGTCTTGCCGAGGGTGACATACTCCATGACCCGGGCTCCTTGCGAGCCGCCCCGGCGGGGCCGGCGCGCGCATGCGGCGGTGGCCGCACTATAACAGGCGGCGCCGCGGGTCGCAAGCATGGCTGGCGAGCATTTAGGCCCGGCCGGCGTCGCCGGCGCTGCAGTAGGCGCCGCTCATATGCACCTCGTGGGCGACCTTGAGCTCGGCGGCCTCTGAGTCGAGGGCGGCGGGGCGGAAGCTCTCGGCGACGCGCCAGTCGAACTGCTCGGCCTCGGGGTAGGCCCGGGCGTGGGCCGCCAGGCCCAGGGGCACGAGGCGCATGCGCCGCTCGATCCAGTCGCGGTCCCAGGGGCCGTCGGCGATAATCTCCTCGGCGGGGCGGAACTCGTAGTAGATCGTGCGGCGCAGCTGCTTGCCGACGGTCTGGGGCGAGCCGTGGACGACCATCACATTGTGCAGCAGCACGTCGCCGGGCTGCATCTCGACCTCGATCGCGTCGGGGTGGTCCCAGCCATAGGTGTCGGAGATCGCGCAGATATCCTGGCGCGCCTTCTGGGTGCCGGGGATCACCCGCAGGGCGCCGGCGCCACTGAGCGAGGGGTCGAGGTAGAGGTCGAAGTTGAAGATGCGGTAGTTGTTGGTCGGCTGCACCGCGTCCTGGTGCCAGGGGATCTTCTCGCCGTCGCCCTCTTGCTTGAAGACGAGCGACTCGTAGGTCGGCACGAAGTTCGGGCCGCAGAGGCTCTCGGCCACCGCGAGCACCTGGGGCGAGCCGAGCAGCTCGAGGGAGGCCGCCTGGCCCTTATTGTGCAGGTAGTTGACCCGGAAGAGGGCCGGACCCTCGGGGCGGGCCGCAAAGTTATAGTCATTGCCGGCCGTGGCGGGCGAGAGGCGCTCGCCGTCGGCGATCCAGGCCTCGCCGGCGCGCTGCAGCCGGGCGAGCTGCTCGGCGGGGATCCAGTCGCGCAGCACCAGGTAGCCGTTCGCGTCGAAGAAGCTGATCTGCTCCTCGGTCAGGTGGTACGGCGTCCGGCCGGGCGCCACGGGGGTCTCGAGGGCTGTTGCGGACGGTGTCGGCACGTTTTCGCTCCTCTCTGAGGCGGGCGGCGCACGGCGCGCCGCTGCGTCGTTATGGGGCGACTCTAGCAGGTGCATGTGGTATGATCGTGCCGGAATATCGCCTATCTTTGCCGGATCCTCCGATGAAGCGACCGCGCGGGCCGGCGGTGAGGGACGACGCGAGCTTCGGGCTGGCCGCCTGGTGCGGCCTGCCCGTGAGCATGGGCGCGGCCCACCGCCATAACGATATCGAGCTCAACTATCTGGTGCGCGGCGCCTGCAGCTATCGCTTTGGCGACCAGGAGCTGGCGCTGACGGCCGGCGACCTCTGTCTGTTCTGGGCGGCGCGCCCCCACCAGCTGCTCGTCGCCGGCGACGGCGCGCCGCTGCTGCACTGGGTGACGCTGCCCCTGGCCCACTTCCTGAGCTGGCGCCTGCCCAACTCGCTGAGCCAGCCGATCCTCAGGGGCGCGGCCCTGACCTGCCGCCACCCCGCTGTGGCCGACGCCGCCGCGCATCAGATCGCGGGCTGGCACCGCGATATTGCGGGCGGGGACGCCGAGCGCCAGCTGATCGTCAGGCTCGAGCTCGAGGCCCTGCTGCGCCGCTTCGCCCTGCAGCTCGGGGCGGGCGAGCAGGGCCCGGGGGCGCCCGAGCGGCGGGGCGGGCCGGCCGAGCGCATGGCCCGCTTCATCGTCGAACACCACCAGCAGCCGCTGAGCGTGGCCCAGATCGCGGCCCATGTCGGTCTGCACCCGCACTACGCGATGCAACGCTTCCGCGACACCTATGGCGTGAGCGTGATGAGCTACCTGACCCAGTATCGCGTCGCCCACGCCCAGGAGTTGCTGGCGACGAGCGAGCTGGGCGTGGTCGAGATTGGGCTGATGGCGGGCTTCGGCTCGGCCAGTCGCTTCTACAGCGCCTTCAAGGCGCTCTGCGGCATGGCGCCAGGGGCCTATCGCGCCACCCTGCGCGCCGCCGGGGGCGCATAAGGCGCAGCGTGCTATACTCGGCGCACGTAGCGAGGGGTGGCAATAGGCGAGAGGTTATCGTGAAGGTGCTAGTAGTCGGCGGCTCGGGCTATGTCGGCGGGCTGGTCCTGCCGTTGCTGGCGCAGCAGCATACGCTGCGGGTGTTCGACATGCGCCCGCCGTCGGACGCACAGTGGGAGTACGTCGCCGGAAGTGTCGGGGACCTGGCTGCGCTCTCTGATGCGGCGCAGGGCGCCGAGGCCGTGCTCTACATGGCTATGGGCGAGAAGGTCTTCGACAGCGACGCGGGGATTATTTCGAACCTCGACGTCAACGTCAAGGGCGTCTACCTGGCCCTCGAGGCGGCGCAGCGAGCTGGGATCGGGCATGCAGTCTATACGAGTAGCATGTCGGTCTACGGCAGCGACCTGATGCAGCGCTACTTCCCCGACGAAGAGCTCACGCCGGACGCCAGCGACCTGTACGGCTTCAGCAAGCGCCTGGGCGAGGAAGTCTGCCGCAACGCCACCCGGGCCTACGGCATGAGCGCCAACGCCCTGCGGCTCTGCTTCCCCACCGCCGACGACGAGTGGCTGGCCCAGACGCGGCGCGGCACGCCGACGATCGCGACCGCGGCCTCGGATGTCGCGCGGGCGCTGCTGGCCGCCCTGGCCTATCGTGGCGGCTTCGAGGCCTTCATGATCAGCGGCGACTACGAGCAGCGGATCATGAAGATGGACAAGGCGCGGCGGCTGCTGGGGTGGGAGCCCCTGGCGCGGCCTGTGGCCTAGCCGGCTCAGAGCAAGATCAGGCGTAGCCCCGCCAGCAGGCTGAGCACAAGCGCGATCAGCTCGAAGGCCCGCTGGTCGATGCCCCTGATCAGCCGGCGGCCCAGCAGCGCGCCGATAATCGCAAAGGGCGCCAGCCGCAGGCTAACGCCGAGGGTGTCGGCGCTGATCTGCCCGAGGCCGTAGCTGAAGGGCAGCTTGAAGAGGTTCAGCACCAGGAAGAACCAGGCCGCCGTGCCCACGAAGACCAGCTTGGGGAGCCGCATCGCGAGCAGGTAGACCACCATCAGCGGGCCGGCGGCGTTGGCAACCATGGTTGTGAAGCCCGCGAGCAGCCCCGCGACGGGACTGACCCAGGCGGGCATGGGCTGTTCGGAGAGGGGCTGGGGGCGGCTGCTGCGGAATACTTGCAGCAGCGAGAGCAGCACCACGATCGCCCCGATCAGCGGGCGCACCAGCTGGTCGGGCAGGCGGCCGGTGGCCAGAGCCCCGACGATGACCCCGGCGAAGGCCCAGGGGAAGAGCGGCAGCAGATGGCCCCAGTGGGCCTCGTGGCGGTACATGCTCACCGCTACGATGTCGCCGGCGACCAGGATGACGAGCACGATCCCGACCGATTCGCGCGCCGGCAAGACACTGGCGAAGATCACCACCGCAAAGATGCCGAGTCCGCTGATCCCTGTCTTGGTGAGCCCAATCAAAAAGGCAGCCAGGGCCCCCAGGACCCACTGCCACGGTTCGAGGTACATAAGGTTTGCCCGGCCAGCGCGGCGATTTCCGCCGCCCCAGTGTAGCACCAAAACCGGATCGGGCTCGACAGAGGGTGGTATACTGGGTCTTCCGCGGCCCTGACAGCATAAGGTGAGCTATGAGAGACGGCCGGACTGCGCGCATCGCGGTCATCGGGACGGGCTGGTGGGCGACCTACACCCATATCCCGGCCCTGCTCGAGCACCCCGAGGCCACCCTCGTGGCCCTGTGCGACGCCGACCCAACCCGCCTGGCGGCCGCGGCCCAGGCCAGCGGCGGCCCCCGCACCTACAGCAGCCACAGCGCGCTGCTCGCCGCCGAAGGGCTGGACGGCGTTATCGTCGCCACGAGCCACGCGAGCCACTACCCGATCGTGCGCGACTGCCTCGAGCGGGGGCTGCATGTCATGGTCGAGAAGCCGATGACCTTGCGCGCGCGCGAGGCCCGCGAGCTGATCGAGCTGGCCGCCGCCCGCGGCCGCGAGCTGATCGTCGGCTACCCCTACCACTACTCGCCCCACGTCCTCGCCGCCCGCGAAGCCGTGGTCTCAGGCAGCCTCGGCGCGGTGCAGTATGTCTGCTGCACCTTCAGCTCGCACATCATCGAGCTGCTGCGGGGCCGCGACGGCTCCGAGCGCGCGGGCGCCTACCCCGTCCACGGCCCGGGCGCCGTCTACAGCCGCCCCGAAGACTCGGGGGGCGGTATGGGCCACCTCCAATTGACCCACTCCACCGGGGCGCTGTTCTTCGTCAGCGGGCTGCGCGCCGAGCGGGTGCTGGCCCTGATGCACAACCACGGCCTCGCCCTCGACCTGGTAGACAGCGCGACGGTGGCCTTCGCCGGGGGCGCCCTGGGCGTCGTCGGGGGCACCGGCAACGGCATCCATCGCCGGTTCGACCTGCAGATCCACTGCGAGGACGGCGCGGTCGAGCTGGACCTGGTGCGCAACAGCGGCCTGATCCGCGGCCCGGGCGAGGCCCGGCGCGAGCTCGCGCCGCTCGCAGAGGCCCAGGCCTACCCGCGCTTCGCCCCGGCCCACAACCTGGTCGAGGTCGCCCTGGGGCGCGCCGCCAACGGCTCGCCGCCCGAGGCCGGCCTGCGCAGCGTCGAATTGCTCGACGCCGCCTATCGTTCCGCCGCGCGCGACGGCGAGGCCGTGACCGTCGCCAGCCTGTACAGCTAGGGAGCATCA
>CAZKTU010000315.1:0-6657 GCA_964555675.1 uncultured Oscillochloris sp. | reverse complement strand
AGAGCCTTCCGGCGGCCCATTGTCCCTCACGCGCGCACGTCGATCGGCTCGCCCGCTTGCTCTGCCGTCCCCTCGCTCTGGCGCGCCAGGTGCCCGTTGCCCCACGTCCGTAGCGCGCACAGGACGGGGCGCAGGCTCGCGCCGTACGGGCTGAAGGCGTACTCCACCCGCGGCGGGACCTCCGGGTAGACCCGCCGCTCGATGATGCCGTCGCGCTCCAGCTCGCGCAGCTGCTGGATCAGCATCTTCTCGGTGATCCCCGGGATCTGCCGGCGCAGCTCGCCGTAGCGGCTGGTGCGGATGCCCAGGTGCCAGAGGATCAGGATCTTCCACTTCCCGCCGATCGCCCCCAGCGTTGCCTCGACCCCCGGGATGCCCTCGGGGGTCACCTCGGTGTCCTGAATCTCACGCTCGTTCATCAGCTGCACCCCGCCCTCCTCTCGCGCCACCTACGCACTTCAAAGTAAGTACTTCCCTTTTCGCTAGTAACAGTATATATTCCCAGCGGTGGAAGGACAAGTGGCGAGAGGAGTTTGGCGACATGGGTACGCTTTCCGGCAAGGTTGCGATTGTCACCGGCGCATCGCGCGGGATCGGGCGGGCGATCGCCCTGCGGCTCGGCCGCGATGGGGCCAACGTCGTGGTCACCTACCACGCGAACCGCGCGCAGGCCGAGGCTGTGGTCGCCGAAATTGTTGCCCAGGGCGCCGAGGCACTGGCGGTGCAGGCCGACGTCAGCGTGAGCGCCGACATCCGCCGGCTGTTCAGCACAGCGCTGGAGCGCTTCGACCACGTCGACATCCTGGTCAACAACGCCGCAAGCGCGAGCGTGTTCAAGCCGACGGCCCTGCTCGACGAGGCCGAGTACGACCAGATGTTCGCGGTGACCCGCGGGGTCTACTTCATGCTCCAGCAGGCCGCGCAGCACCTCGCCGACGGCGGGCGGATCGTCAACATCTCCACCGCGGGCACGCTGCAGAGCATGGCCGGCGCCGGGGCTTACACCGGCAGCAAGGCCGCGATCGAGCAGTTCACCCTGGCGCTAGCCAAGGAGCTCGGGCCGCGCGGCGTCACCGTTAACGCCATCTCGCCCGGGGTGACCCGCACCGACGGCCTCGTGCTCCCGCCCGAGCAGATCGGCTATCTGGTCAGCCAGACGCCGCTGGGCCGCCTGGGCGAGCCGGCCGACATCGCCGACGCGGTGGCCCTGCTCGTCTCGCCCGACGCGCGCTGGGTCAGCGGCCAGAACCTCCGCGTGACCGGCGGCATGCTATAGGCCGATTGGCGCGTGGCACCTCCCCACGCAGAGGCTGAGGTTCCAAGAGAACAGGATGCGAGATGTTTGTGGTGCAGGCCGAGACCGAAATTGATGCGCCCGCAGCTGTGGTCTGGGCAGTTCTCACCGATATGGAGGCCTACGACGCCTGGAGCACGATGCTGCACTACCGCGGCGGAGCGCTGGCGGAGGGGGGCACAATACAGCTCCGGCTGAGCCTGCCTAACGGCCCGAGCTACAACTTCGCGCCGCGGGTCATCGCACTGGAGCCGGAGCGGCGCTTTACCTGGCGCGCCACCACCGGGGTGCGGGGGATCTTCGACGGCGAGCACAGCTTCGAGCTCGCTCCCCTGGCCGGCGGGAGGACCTTTCTGCTCAACCGCGAGCAGTACAGCGGGCTACTGGCGCCGCTGCTCCAGCGCCTGCCGATGATGCGTGACGCGCCGGCCGGCTTTGTCGCGATGAACGAGGAGATCCGCGCCAGGGCTGAGGCTCTGAGCGCCGGGCGGTTGGTGGGCTCACACGCCATCACCCAGAATAAGTAATGATCACCCCTGAAACCAGAATCGACCCCGGCTTTCTCCGGCCGGTGGCCCTCCAGCACTTCCCCGCGGCCACGTTCCCGACCCACCGGCCGGCGCCGTGGTTTACCGTCCACCTCGCGACCGGCGGCTGGAGCCCGCTGCACGTCGTCAGCGGGCTGTTCACCGCCCATATGACCACCTTCGCGCCGCGGCGGGGCGTCGGCTGGCACACCCACCAGAACGAGGAAACCTACACCTGGATGCTCGACGGCGTGCTGCGCCACAGCGACTCCGCGGGCGGCAGCGGCGAGATCCGCCCCGGCGAGCTCCAGCGCATGTTCGCCGGGGCCGGCATCGCCCACGAGGAGCTGAGCGCCTCGGACGAGCCGGCGCGCTTCATCCAGATTGTCTTCATCCCCGAGCCGCGGCACGCGGGCGTCGCGCCTCACTACCAGCAGCTCGGCCCAGCCGAGATTCCGGCGCGTCAGGTGAGGGACGCAACCGTGCGCGACCTGATCGGCGGCGCCTCGCCGATGCGCCAGCACTGCGCGGGGCGTCTCTGCGCCGTAGACGTGATGCCGGGCGGCTCGACCACTCTGGCGCTGCCGCAGGCCGATGAGGACCTGCTGGCCTACGTGACCGACGGCGCCGGCACGCTCGATAGCGGCGAGGGCCCAATCAGCCTCGGCCAGTACGACGTGTTCATCGCCCGGCCCGACACGCCGGCGCTTAACGTGGCGACCACCAATGAGCCCCTGCGCCTGCTGACCTTCTACCTGCCCAGGTTTGTCCCCCGCGAACGGCAACCGATGCCTACGACACGCTAAGGAGACCCCACATGAGCACCATCGATGAGCTGCTGGACAAAGTCGCGATCACCGAGCTGATTCACCGCTACCAGCTGGCGATCGACAGCCACGACGCCACCCTCTGGGCCAGCACTTTCACGGAGGACGGCGAGTATGAGACGCCCTTCGGCCACGCGAAGGGCACCGAGCAGCTGATCGGGGCGATCAGCTCCTGGCACAGCTCGGGGATCACCCAGGGCAAGCGGCACATGCTCGGCCCGATCCAGATCGAGGTGACGGGCGAGACGGCGACGGCCTACAGCTACTACTGGATCGCCGAGGTGGAGACGGCGCCGGGCATGGTCGCCACCGGCACCTACACCGACGCCCTGCGCAAGGTGGACGGGGTCTGGAAGCTCGCCCGCCGCGTCCAGGCGATCGACCCGAGCTGGAAGCCGGCGGGATAGGCGACACCACCTTCAGCAGTGACAGGCTGAGCAGCAGGCCGGCTGCGGGGCGCTCACCCCCGTGCCTCGGGGGCGAGCCGCTTTGCGAAGATCACCTTGCTGTCGCCGTCCGTGTAGAAGCGGCTCAACCTCGTCGGCGGGGAAGAGCCCGGAGGCGACAGCTACGCCGATGATGGTGGCCAGGTCCGCCGGGCTGGCGGGCCGGATGTTGGGTGTGCGCGCTGACAGTGGTGCGGCTGATATCCCTGAGGGGCTCTGCCCATCGGCCTGGTGCAACCTGGACCTCCTACGGTCACGGAGTACGCTTGCAGTGTATCCTCAGTATACAGTCGCCGCGAGCTTCCGCGTCTCTATGGCGCCGACGATCAGCGCGTTCACCGTGACGCCGCGGGGCCCAAGCTCAACCGCCCTACAGGTGCTGCGCGGCGAGCGCCCGCTCCATTCCGCTATCTTGCTTCGCTGCTCCCAAGCCGTGGGCCGCGCCCCACTCAGGTGACTCGCCGCTGTAGCGCGCCGACTGGAGCCGCGGCAGCTCGGCGCGACGCGTGTAGGCGTCGAGATCAAGGGCCGGGGTGACCATCGTCTTGAGCACGGCGAGCATGGTGCGGGAGAAGCCGCCCAGGGTGCGCGCGGCGTTGCGGTTGGCGGCGAGGTAGCGCCGGGCGATCACCTCGAACGCCTCCGGCTCGCGCCCGCCCACCTCCAGCACCGCGCTGGTCGGCGCGCCGACCGCGAACGCGTCCCGCCGGTACTCCTCCAGATAGCTCAGCACCTGCGCGATCTGGAAGTCCGGGATGCTCCCATCGGCCCGCAGGATCTTCGTGCTGAAGGCCGGCGGCACATCGACGTAGCGCACCCGCCGCCCCAGCACTCTCCCAAACGCCTCGGCGATCGCCTCCGGCGACAGCAGTCGCGGCCCGGTCGGGCGGTAGGTCTTGCCGAGGTGCGGCGCCGGGTCGGTGAGCGTCCCGACAATGACGCGGGCGATGTCCTCGTTCGAGGGCGGGGCGTTGCGCCCCTGGCCCAGCGGGATCATCATCACACCGAGGTGGGCCATCACCTCCAGGCCGGCCATGCGGTAGTTGTCGGCGAACCAGCCCGGGTTGACCGTGACCGTGGGCACGTCGGGCATCCAGGCGAACAGCCGGTCGGCGAGCCAGGTCTCGCGCGTCGCCTTCGAGGGGTTGGTTGGGTCGGCGAGCCACTGGCTCAGCACGGTGACCATCTCCAGCCGCTGCTCCTGGGCCGCCGCGGCGAAGGTCGCCGCCATCGCCAGGGCGTCACGGGTGAAGGGCGCGCAGTAGTAGGCCCGCTGCACCCCGCTCATCGCGGCGCGCACCACCAGCATGTCGTCCATCGCACCGACCACGATCTCGGCGCCAAGCTGCCGCAGCCGCTCGCTGCGCTGGTCCTCGCGCCGCACCAGGGCGCGCACAGGGTAGCCCCACTCACGCAGCTGCCGAACCGTAGCCGCGCCGGTGTTTCCCGTCGCGGCGGTAACCAGGATTGTCGGCTTCTTCATAACAGACCTCGCCTTTCAGGATGTGGCTTCGCGGCGCTCGAACACGGCCTCGACGATGCGGGTGCGGCCCTCGCGCAGGTTGCGCCCGTGGTTCTGGGCCAGGGTGCGGAACTCCGGCCCGAGCACAAGCGAGAGGCCGCCAGGGCGCGCGGCGCGGCCCGGCTCGGCCAGAGCCCGCTGGCGCTCGCTCAGCCAGGCCAGGGCCCAGTCTGACACGTCCTGCCAGGAGCGCTCCTGAAAGCCTGCCTCGGCCAGGATGGCCCGGAGGGCCTCCGGCGTGCTCAGAAAGCTTGTGGCCGGGCTGCGCGCCCAGAGCACGGGGAAGTGCAGCGGCTCGCCCGAGCCCACGACGACCTCGAAGAGTGCAAGCCGCCCGCCGGGCCGCAGCACGCGAGCGAGCTCGGCGTAGAGGCGTTGCTTGTCGGCGATGTTCATCGAGCTGTGCTGGGTCCAGACCACGTCGAAGCTGCCCGCGTCGAAGGGCAGGGCGAGGGCGTCGCCGTGGCGGAAGCGCACGCGGTCGGCGAGGCCCGTCCAGGCGGTGAGCTGTTCGCCGGCGCGGCAGTAGGCCTCGGTCAGGTCGAGCACGGTGACATGGCAGCCGCGCTCGTGGGCGAGCAGCCGGGCGGGGCCGCCGAGGCCGCCGCCGACGTCCAGCACGCGGTCGGCCGCGGAGATAGCGGCGCGCTCGGCGAGGGCGCGGGTGGCCTCCACCCCGCCGGTGTGGAACTGGTCGAGCTCGGCGAGGGCCGCGAGGGCGAGGGCGGGGTCGTCGGGGGCCGGCGCCGCCAGGGCGGCGGCGACGGCGGCGTCGAGGTCGCCGGCGGTGTAGTGCTCGGCGTGGGCGTCAAGGGGTGTGTCCATCGGTCGTGGGCTCCTTTCTGCTCGGCTCGTCGCCAGCGTACAGCTTGCCGCGACGTCAAAGTCAAGCCCCCTGCTCGCGAATCGCTCGCCCAATCATGATCCCGCCCCCGATCGCGAATGCTCAGCGGGCTTCCGGCCCCTCTTAGACAAGCGGCGGCTCCTTGCGCACCGGCAGCTGGATCTCGAAGACCGCGCTGTCCTGCGCGTCGGGCAGCTGCATCAGCAGCTCGCGCCCCGGCCCGGCGATCTGGTAGCCGTTCTGCTCCAGCCAGCCGGCGAGCACCCCGTAGCTGCGGTGGCTGTCCTCGACGCGTCCGGTGTGCACCAGCGTTGCGAGCGTCTCGACGGGGGGCAGCTCGCGTGTCGTCAGCACCCGCTCCTCGGACAGCCGCAGGGTAGCCGGCGCCTTGCCGGCGAGCAGGTAGCCGACCTCCAGGTCGAACGCCTCGGGGTCTCGATCTGCTCCAGGCGCGACTCGACCATGCGCAGCCGCGCGAGCTCCAGCTCGACCGACTGGGCGATCTGGGCCTTGCACAGCGCCAGCATCCCCCGCAGCGCGTCGGTGGGGCTATCTTCTGCGAGTAGGCGCGCGATCTGCTCCAGCGAGAGGCCGAGCTCCTTCAACACCAGGATGCGGTTGAGCCGGGGGAGCTGCTGTGCGCTGTAGTAGCGGTAGCCGCTCTGCGGGTCGGTGTGCTCGGGGCTGAAGAGGCCGAGCTCGTCGTAGTAGCGCAGCAGCCGGCCCGAGACCTGGGCCAGCTTCGAGAACTCGCCGATGCGAAACACTGGTTGTCCTCCTTCACTCGGTTGGCTCGTGAAGGGTACACCTTGACGCGACGTCAAGGTCAAACGGTGCCAAGGGCTGGATGCCCTGGCCGCCGGTAATGGGCTGCTTCGTCGCCTACGGCGAGGCGAGCCCGTCCCAGAGCACGTCGACGCAGGCCCGGATCAAGCTGACAACCACCTGCTCGCTCGCGTCGGGGATCTGCTGCTCGAGGAGCAGCATCGTCAGCCCGTGCATCTGCGACCAGCAGACGATCGCGGCGGCCTCGACATCCATCACGCGCAGCTCACCGCGGGCCTGGCCTTCTGTGATCGTGCGCAGCAGCGGTGCAAAAGCCGCCTTCGAGGCGGCGTACAGCTCGGGGTAGGCCATCCGGTTGGTAGCAGTGCTATGGGACGAGGACGACCTTCCCACGGCTCTGTCCGGCCTCAA
>CAZKTU010000314.1:6232-6664 GCA_964555675.1 uncultured Oscillochloris sp. | reverse complement strand
CCGGTTGAGCGGGGCGAGCCCCTGCTGACCCCGGTTGAGCGGGGCGAGCCCCTGCTGACCCCGGTTGAGCGGGGCGAGCCCCTGCCTACCCTACGGTTCGTGAGGGGCCGCCGCCGGCCCCTCACACTCCCCGCGCGAGGGGCTTGCGCCCCTTCGAACCCCACTGGAAGGTAGCTCTGCTGTGCGCGTTAGCTCTGCTGTCATGCCCATGGAGCTATCGCTGATTGGCAGTTCTCCGCAACCTTGACGCCCCGCATAGAGACCGATACACCCTACACGCGACTGCCGGCCTCCTGGTATAATTTGCCTGGTGGGATGCTTTGGGGAGTCGCCCGAACCCTGTACGCATAGCGGCAGGGGCATGACAACGGGCCATTAACAACAGCACAGCTAGATCTTTTGGGGGTCAAGGGGGCAACGCCCCCTGCGCGG
>CAZKTU010000314.1:0-6222 GCA_964555675.1 uncultured Oscillochloris sp. | reverse complement strand
CCCCCCCCACTCACTGGGGGCGGGGCATCCCCCCGGCCACTACCCACCCCCAACCCCTTGTCGTTGGGGGGGACGGGGGCCCCCCCCCCCCGGCGCGGGGGAGGTTGAGGGGGCCGGCGCCGGCCCCCTCGCATCATCGGAGGTCGCAGGGGCACAGCCCCTCGCCAGGGGTCGCAGGGGCACAGCCCCTCGCCAGGGGCCACAGGGGCACAGCCCCTCGCCAGGGGTCACAGGGGCACAGCCCCTAGAGACTCTCGAGGAAGGCCACCAGGTCGCGAACCTCTTGCTCGGTGAGCTGCAGAGGGGTGAGGGCCGGGCTCGCGCCGGGGCCGCCGCCGCGCTTGTAGTGGCGCACGACCGCTGTGAGGCTCGCCGCGCTGCCGTCGTGGAAGTAGGGCGCCGTGTAGGCCACGCCGCGCAGGCTGGGCACCCGCGCGCGCCCGCCGTTGCGCGCCGGCGCGACCGGCAGGCCGACGCTGTGGTAGCTGTCTGTGGCGAAGGAGGGCGGGCGGTGGCAGGCGGCGCACCCCAGCTCGGCGAAGAGGGCCTGCCCGCGCAGAGCCCGCTCGCCCAGGGCCGCCGGGTCGCCGTCCAGGTAGCGCTGGTAGGCGCTCGGAGGCGGCGGGGTGGCCCGCAGCGCCGCGGCCAGGGCCAGGGCCGTCTGCTCCCAGGTCACCAGCTCGCGGGCTGTGGGGAAGGCTGACCTGTAGCCGGCCGCCAGGGCCCCGTCGGCCCGTAGGCGCGCCAGGGTGCTTTCGGCGAGGGGGCCCATCTCGGCGGGGTCGGCCAGGGGGCGCAGAGCCATGGCCTCGAGGGTGGTCACCGTGGGGGTGAACCAGCCGAAGGCGGCCCGCTCGCCGAGCCCCCAGAGCGTCGGCGTGTTGAGCCCGCCCGCCCTGGCGGTGGGCAGCCCGTCGGTGTAGCCAAGCTCCGGCCTGTGGCAGTCGAGGCAGGCCCGCTCGCCCTGAGCCGAGAGGCGCCGCTCGGCCAGGAGGCGCCGGCCCAGGGCCTCGAGGGCCCCCGGTCCGCGCGGCGCCGGCCCGCCCGAGCCCGCCGCCCCCAGGACGATCAGCCAGACGACGATGCCGGCGGCCAGGGCCGCGCCGCCACGACGGAAACGAGTGCTCATGACCTGTCCCCTGCGCGTGTTTGCCCTGCTGGCCCTGCTGGCCCTGCTGGCCGCCTGCGGGCCTGGGGCCGCCCAGCAGGACCCCACCCCGCCGCCACTGGCGACCACGGTGATCCTCGGCGATGGGCGCCCCTCGGAGTTGCCTGCGGTGGCCGAGCGCCGCGCACTGCTCGCCGCCGCCCTGCAGAGCCCACCCTACATTGTACTGCGTCCAGGGCTGGCCGCGCCCCTCGAGGCCGCGCAGGCCGCCGCGGTGGCCGACGAGCGGGTCCAGGCCGCCGCCCGCACCGCCGACGGGCAGCGGCTGCGGGCCGAGGTCATGGCCGTCGGCCCGGTCAATGCGGGCGATGTGCCCGCGGCGCTGGCCCCGAACTGCCGGCCCGGCGACTGTGTACGGGTGGTGCTCTATGTCTACCCGACCAATACGACGGTGACGGCGCTTGTGGGCGAGGGCAGGGCAGTGGTCGACGTGCAGGCCCTGGCGGGCTCTCAGCCCGAGATCCCCGCCGAGCTGGCCGAGCTGGCCACGCAGATCGCGATCAACGACCCGCAGGTGGCGGCCGCCTTCGAAGGCCTGACCCCCGACGAGGCCATGGCCGCGATGAGCGCCACCAAAACCGCCCTGGCCGGCACCAGCTGCGAGCGCAGCAAGCACCTCTGTGTCGCGCCCGTCTTCACCTGGGGCGAGGCCGCCCTCTGGACGATCGTCGACCTGACCGAGTTTCGCCTGGTGGCCGCGACGACCTGGACCGAGCAGGGCGCCAGCGGGCGGCGCGTCTTCAGCGAGGCGACCCTGCAGGACGCCGCCCTGGCCCCCCTCTGCGAGACGCCCAGCAGCGTCGAGCGCGACGGCTGGAGCCTGAGCTATCTGCTGACCAGCTCGGACGGGCTCGAGCTGCGCGATGTGCGCTACCAGGGGCGCCCGGTGCTGGCCTCGGCCAAGGTGGTCGACTGGCATGTCGGCTACGAGGGGCAGGACGAGCAGCGGGTCGGCTTCTCGGACGCGATCGGCTGCCCGGTCTTCTCGCAGGCGGCGGTGGTGCCCTACGGCCCGCCCACGCTCACAGACGAGCCGGGCGGCGGGTTCGCCCTGGCGATGACCTTCCGCAGCCCGAACTGGCCCCAGCCCTGTAACTATCAGTACACCCTGCGCGCGCGCTTCGCCCCCGATGGCGCCATGGAGTTGCTGGCCGGCAACGAGGGCCGCGGCTGCGGCGTGCCCGGCATCTACCACCCGGTGCTGCGGCTCGAGCCGCCCGCCGGGGCGCAAGTTGCGCTGTGGGACGGCGTCGCCGCGACCGCCCTCGAGCGTGAGGGCCAGGCCGAGTGGGAGGCGGGCGGGCCCGAGGGCTTCCGGCTCGAGACGGACGCCGGCGCCCTCGCCCTTGATCCGGCCTGGGGCGATGCCGAGCTGGCGTACGCCTACTGGACGCGCGCCGCGGCGGCCGAGGGCCAGGGCGACCTGCCGAGCATCGGGACCTGCTGCGCCCTCGACGCGCGCCAGGGCCCCGAGCAGTTCATCGGCCCGGGCGCGCCCGAGAGCCTGGCCGAGGGGGCGGTGCTGTGGCTAGTGCCGCGTATCGCCAACGCCGAGCGCGAGCGCTGCTGGGCCGATACAACGCTCGAGGACGGCATGCTCAGGCCGCAGGTCTGGCCGTGTGGGGCCGGGATCGTGATCAGCCAGGGAGGCTCGTAATGGCGCCACAGAAGCAGACAAAAGGGCGGGCCCGGCCAGGGGCCACGCCGCCGCCGCGGCGCGCGCAGGGATTGCCGCCTGCGGCGATCGCGATCGCCGTGGGCGCGCTGCTGGTGGCCGCAATCGCCGTGCTGGTCATGCGACCGCAGGCGGGCGCCGGAGGGACGCAGGCAGCTCAGGTGGCCCCGGATCCGACCGACGCCTGTGTCGCGCTGCCGCCCTTCACCCGCGACCCCGCCGTCGGGCTCGAAGGCGGGCTGGCCCTCGCGACAGACCAGGCCCCCAAGGGCCTGATCCTGCTCTCGCTGAGCGGGGGCTCGTACCAGCACGAGACCTGGGATGACGCCGGCTACCTCGGGGCCCTGGCCCTGGACGGCGCCGGGAACGCCTATGTCGCCCCGACGCCCCGGCAGTCGCTCGCCGACAACCCCCTGGCGGGCGTGACCACCCTCTGGCGCGCCGAGGGTACGACGGGGGTGATGCGGCCGTTCGCGACCCTGCCCGGCGCGGCGAACGAGCGCAACCCCTTCGGCGTGCTCGGCCTGGCCTACTCGTGTGACCTCGACCTGATCTACGCGGGCCATGTGATCGGCTCAACGCCCACCGCCGAGCGGGGCGGCGTGACGGTGATCGGGCCAGACGGCACGATCCGCGGCACGGTCCTGACCGATGTTGACATAATGGGTGTGGTTGTGGCGAGGGTGGGCGAGGGCTACATGCTCTACGCGGGCCTGGCGCGCAGCCCCGAGATTATCGCGGTGCCCCTCGACGCCCAGGGGCTGGCGACGGGGCCGGCCACCCCGATCATCGACCTGACCACGGCGGGCGCCACGCCGAGCGAGCGGGCCCGCAAGTTGCGCCTGGTCAACGGCGAGCTGGTGGTCGACCTGCTGCCCTTCAACTACAGCCTGCAGGCCAGCGCCTCGGGGCAGACCCAGATCCGGCGGGCCGGGTGGGTCTTCGACCTGATCAACGGCGAGTGGGTGGTGAGCCGGCAGGCCACGGGGGGATGAGCGGTCGAGCGCGCGAGGTATGCTATACTCCCCCAGGTGGCGCAGCGCAAAGGCCCGCGCGGGGAATGTGGGCGAGGAGATGTGGACCCGGCGATTGATCGAGCAAGCGCATGGGCTCCGTGCAGACGGAGCTGACGAGGAGGAGGTTCCTCGCCGCGAGGCGAGGCTAACGGGCAGCTTAGCCGCCCGGAACATCGAATGATCAGCGGATGCCTCCCAGGCGCGGGTGCCGCCTGAGAGCCGCCGACCAAGGCCTACCCGGCAACGGGAGGGACAATGGCCGCGGCAGTAGCCCAACCCCGAGACCGTTCCCCAGCAGTGTAATCAGCTTCCACCGACTCACCCGGCTCGTATGGGCAGCCCTTGTGCGCGCCCTGGCCCGGCCATTCCCGCAACCCCTTCCATGGGCTTCCGGCCTCGCGCGGCGCGTCCGCAGCGGCGGCTGAGCTGGACAGGGTTGCGCAGGCTCGGCCTTGCCAGGGAGCGCCTTCAGCCCTGTGCAGCCAGATAGTCTGTGGACCTTACAGGCTCGGAGGAGCACAACCAATGTGTGGAATTGTCGGCTATATCGGCCCGCGTGAGGCGTCGGAGGTGGTGATTGGCGGGCTGCAGCGGCTCGAGTACCGCGGCTACGACTCGGCGGGCGTGGCGATCTACGATCCCGAGGCGGGCCTGCAGCTGCGCCGCAGCGTGGGCAAGCTGGGCAACCTCATGGCGCGGGTCGCCCGCGAGCCGGCCCACGGCACCATGGGCATGGGGCACACACGCTGGGCGACCCACGGCGGCGTGACCGAAGAGAATGCCCACCCCCACCGGGACGCCAGCGGCGAGATTGTGGTCATCCAGAATGGCATCGTCGAGAACTACCTCGAGCTGAAGGCGCGCCTGCACGAGGCGGGCTACAGCTTCCAGTCGCAGACCGACACCGAGGTGATCGCGCAGCTGGTCGGCCACTACTACCGAAGTGAGGGCGACCTGACGACGGCCGTGCGCCGGGCCATGGGCGAGCTGCGCGGCGGCAACGCCGTGGTGGCGCTCTCGGTGCGCGAGCCGGGCAAGCTGGTCGCCGCTCGCCTCGGCAACGCCGGCGGGGTGGTGCTCGGCCTCGGCCAGGGCGAGAGCTTCGTCGCCTCGGACGTGCCGGCCATCCTCGACTATACCCGCGACCTGATCTTCCTCGAGGACCGCGAGCTGGCCGTGATCACGCGCGAGGGCGTGGCGATCAGCACCCTCGACGGCGCGCCCGTGAGTCGCAAGCCCGTCTCGATCCCATGGGACCCCGTCGCGGCGGCCAAGGGCGACTACAAGCATTTTATGCAGAAGGAGATCCACGAGCAGCCGCGGGCCCTGATGGACGTGCTGCGCGGGCGGATCGACCAGGACGGCGGACTGGTCCACCTCGAGGACCTGAAGCTCGACGACGCAGCCCTGCGGCGGGTCGAGCGCATCTACGCTGTGGCCTGCGGGACGGCCTGGCATGCCGCTCTGGTGGCCAAATTCATGATCGAGCGCCTGGCCCGCGTGCGGGTCGAGGTCGACTATGCCAGCGAGTTCCGCTACCGCGAGCCGGTGCTGGGGGCCGACGCGCTGCTGCTGGCCTTCACCCAGAGCGGCGAGACGGTGGACACCCTGGCCGCGATGGAGCAGGCCAGGAGCCAGGGCGTGCCCAGCGTGGCGATCGTCAACGCGATCGGCAGCCAGGCCGCGCGGGTGGCCGACGGCGGGCCACTCTACCTGCACGCCGGGCCGGAGATCGGGGTGGCCTCGACCAAGGCCTTCACCTCGATGCTGGTGGCGGCCTACCTGCTGGCCCTGCGGCTGGGGCAGGCCCGCGGCACCTTGACCCCGGCGCAGGCACGCGAGCATCTGCAGGCCCTGGTCGAGCTGCCGGGCAAGGCGGCGCTGGCGATCGAGCGCGCGGTACCCCTGTGCGAGGAGCTGGCCGAGCGCTTCCACAAGGCCGGCGACGCCCTGTTCCTCGGGCGCCAGGCCAGCTACCCGGTCGCGCTCGAGGGCGCGCTCAAGCTGAAGGAGATCAGCTACATCCACGCCGAGGGCTACCCCGCCGGCGAGATGAAGCACGGCCCGATCGCCCTGATCGACGAGGCCATGCCGGTGGTCTGTATCGCGCCGCGCGACGCGATCTACGAGAAGATGCTCAGCAATATCGAGCAGGTGCGGGCCCGCCACGGCCAGGTGATCGCGATCGGCACCGACGGCGACGAGCTGCTGGCCGGCAAGGCCGACCACGTGATCCTCGTCCCGGCCACCCTGCCCCTGCTGCAGCCCGTGCTGACGTCCATCCCGCTGCAGATCTTCGCCTACGCCATGGCCCTGCGCCGCGGCTGCGACGTCGACCAGCCCCGCAACCTGGCCAAGAGCGT
>CAZKTU010000313.1:0-6671 GCA_964555675.1 uncultured Oscillochloris sp. | reverse complement strand
GGGCGCACACATGGGTGCGCCCTTACGAGTGGCTACCCGTCAGCTTTGCTTGGACGGAGTACTAGCCGGTCGAGTGCCCGCGCGACGGTCAGATCGGGCTCGGCCTCGCCGTCCTCGTACGACCACCAGGCCGAGAGCACCGCGTTGGCCAGGGCCCAGCCGTGGATGCGCTCCGGCGCAAGCCCGAGGGCCTCGGCGAAGACGGCGATGCGCCGGTCGAGCAGCTCGGCGAGACGCGGGTGGGCGGCGATCTGCGGGGTCGGGTTGCGCAGCAGCGCGGCCGGCTCGTAGGCCCGCTCGCCGACGATGCCTTTGGGATCGATCGCACGCCACACGCCGCCCGCGTCGAGGATGTTGGCGTGGTGCAGGTCGCCGTGCAGCACCACCTGCTCGCCCTGGGTGGCCAGCAGCTCGGCCGCGAGCGTCTCGGCCCGCTCCACCAGATCGTGCGGGAACGGCCCCGTGCCGCCGCCGAAGGTGGCCCGCAGCTCGGCCAGACCGGCGAACCAGTCGGCCACGGCGGGATAGCGGTGGCCGGCTGGGGGCGGCCGCCAGAGGCGCGCCATCACCCCGGCCGCGATCCGCGTGGCGGCCTCGTCGTCGGCGGCGGCCAGGGGGGCGAGGGTCGCGCCGGGCTCGAGCCGCTCGAGCAGCAGGGCCCCGAGGGCCTCGTCGGCGTCGAGCAGCCGGCAGGCGCCCTGGCCGCCATAGTGGCGCAGCGCGTCGATCTCAGTCGCCAACTCGGCGCGGGGCACGCCGAGCTTGAGCACCACGGGCGTCCCGTCGGCCAGCCTGGCCGGGGCTACATAGTTATAGGTAAGATCGGGGAAGGGCGGCGCGACGCGCAGCCCCCAGCGCCGCGCGACCTGCTCGATCAGGCCGGGCAGCGCCGCCAGCCAGGGCGCCCCGTCTGGCTCGAAGGTCGAGCTGATCCGGCGGACGAACGCCGGGGAGAGGTTGAGCATAGCCACCGCTACCCCTGTTTGCTCGGCGGGCTGCGGAAGGTGAGCACCAGGCCCACGATGAGCAGCCCGCCGACGAGCACACTTGCGCCGATCAGGAAGCTCTCGGGCCGCAGGACCAGGGCTAGGAAGTCTGCGGCGGTGTCGGGGCCGACGCGCCCGGCCAGCCAGAGGCCGAAGAGCGTCGCGGCGAACAGGGCGAGCGCGAGGACCACGCCCGCCAGTGCCCAGCCGATCAGCTGCCAGCCCCGGCGGCCCGCCAGCAGGTCGCGGACGAGCAACACCAGGAAGTGGAAGGCCAGGGCCGCGCCGCCCACGATCATGCCGAAGGTCTGCACCGACGGGCTGCTGAACACCGCCCCGATGATGATCTGCAGCAGCGCGAAGAGGTAGATCAGCGGCAGCCACTGGCGCTTGAGCACCCCGCTGAGGCTGCGGGCCAGGGCGGCATCGACCACGCTCGCGCCGACGCCGAGCAGCCGGCTGGCCCAGAGGGTCAGCGGGCGAGCCTGGGGGTGGGCCTCGCCATAGGCCGCGAACATCTGGTTGACCACGTGGCTGATCCGCGCGAGACTGCCGGCGAAGGCCTCGTTATTCATCTGGCGGCTCTCCTCACGGGTCTCGCGCACAGAACGCAAGAAGGCCTCGCGGCGCAGCTCGGGCGTGACGGCGATGCGAGCGAGCTGGGCGTGCTCGGGGTCGCTGAAGAAGCTCTCCTGCAAGATAGCGTCCTGGGCCTCGACGATCAGCTGGCGGCGCAGGGCGGCCTGCTCGGGCGCGGGCAGCAAGGCGGTGATGATGCGCTCGGCCCCATCGAGGCGGCCCCACCTGATGTCGTTGAGGCGAAACTTGCGCTCGAAGAAGGCCCCGAAGGCCCCGAGGGCGGTGCCCGCGAGCTTCGAGCCGTCGACCTGCTCGTCGATCAGGCTGGGCGCGTCGAGGGGGCTGACCCGGTAGACCTCGACCCCATCGCGCTCGTCGCCGATCTCGCTCAGGGCTGTGGTCGGGTAGAGCACCCGGTCGTAGCGCTCGAACTCCAGCAGGCTGAAGCGGGCCACGCTCGCCGGGATACTGTTGTCGGCGCCCATCGACGGCCTGGGGCGCTCGTCATACTCCTCGACGATCCCGAGGTCTGCGTAGACCCCGGCCTGGCTGCGGGCGATCAGCGCGCCAACCAGGGCCTGCAGATTGGGGCGCCACTCTTCCTTGCCCGCGAGCAGGCGGTCCAAGAGCTCGCCATCGCCCGGACCGCGGATGAGCCGCTCGAGGGCCGTACGCAGCGCGAAGGCCGGGCTGGCGGCGGGGGGGCGGGCGAGCAGTTGCGCGAGCATGGCCTCGAGCCGGTCGCCGGCGAGCTGCGGATCGACGGCGAGGCGGTCGAGCAGAGCGGGCAGTTCGCAGGCCTTGATCGCCGCGACCAGCTGGTAGAGGTCCTCGTCGTCGACCAGGCGCGCCCGCTCGGCCTGCAGCTCGGAGTAGCGGAGACCGAGGGCGCGGCGCAGATCGGCCAGGGTCTGATCGAAGGCGGCCTGGTCGGCGGGCGGATAACTCTCGAGCGGCGGCAGCCCGAGCAGCTGGCCGTAGCGGTCGGCCATCCTGACCAGGGTGGGGGCGCGGCCGCTCGACGCGTCGACGAGCTCGTCGAGGTCGGCGAGGGTGCGGCGCAGGCGGCGCAGATGCCAATCGCTGTCGAAGTCGAGCAAGAAGTGGATGATCGTCGGCCCCTCGCGGGGGTCGCGCGCGGCATAGTGCAGGCCGACCCAGGCCCGCACGGCGGCCAGCAGCAGCCCGTGGCGCGGCGAGCCGTCTTCGATCCCGGCGCCGCGAGCCAGGAGACGGCCCAGGAAGCTCGCCGTCGTCATCACTCGCAGGCGGATGTAGGTGACCCAGGCGTTGCCGTAGTACGTGATATGCTCAAGCAGCGCCGACTCGCGCAGCTCTTTCCGCGTGCGGCGCTGGGCCACGAGCTGCTCCCAGAGCTTGGGAGCAAACGCGTCGAGATCGCGCTCATAGCTGAGGGCGGCGGCCTCAAGCATCCTGAGCTCGGCGGCCTGGCGGTTGTAGCGCTCGAGGCGCTCGAGGTCCTCGCGGATGGTCTCGTAGCCGCGGATGGTGAGCAGGGCGGTGAGGCCATTCTCGACATAGTCAGGCGGCGGGCCGGCATCCTCGCCCCTGAAGCGCTCGGGGGCCGGGTCGACGAAGAGCAGCTTGCGGGTGACCGGGCGCACCCGCGAACGGCGGGCGATCGTGTCGAGCACATAGCTGAAGGGCTTGTTGTCGAGCACGCCGCCATCGGCGAAGTCGCGCCTGAAGAAGTCGAGGCCCGCGCCGGCCTGGGCGTCGGCGTAGGCGGGCGGGTAGAGCGCCTCCCACTCGGGGGGCGCCTTGCCGGCGATAAGCCAGGGCTCGCGGCGATAGATGGGGTGGGCGGCGAGCAGCCTGCCGACATCGCTGAGGCGCACCGGCTGAAAGGCGGCCTGGTGGGCCGAGGTGGCGCGGGCCACGAAGGCGAGGAAGGGATTGTTGAAGGGCACGAAGTCGTTGCGGGCGGGGACGGGGGCGGGGGGCGCCTGGGCCGGGCCAGGGGGCGCCCCGAGGATGCCGCCGGCGAGGGCGTCGCCGTCGACAGAGCGGTAGCGCAGGCGGAAGACCGTACCGTAGCGCCGCTCGTCGGGCTGGGCGTCAGCCACGCTGAGGGTGGTGCGCCAGCCGCGCACGTCGGTGGCGGTGACGAAGAGGTCGAGCTCGTCGACATTGGGCGAGCGCTCGCCCACATAGTCGGGCGCTCGGGCCGCGCGGGGGGCCGCGCCGTCCATGCCGTCGAAGGCGTGGAGCAGCTTGAGGTACATGCGGTCGCCGCTCAGGGGGGCGCGGGGCGGCTCGTCGAGGGTGATCGGCAGATCCTCGACGGCGCGAGCATCGTTGACCAGGCGCGCAATATCGCCCTCGTCGACCCAGAGGCGCTCGAGGTCGGCGATCGACTGGTCGTTGGCCAGGGCCTTAGCCAGGTAGACGGCGTTGATGCCGCCGGCCGAGGTGCCGGTGAGCACGTCGACCACGAAGCGGGTGCGGATCGTCGCGGGCACCTCGGCGGGCAGGGGCTTGCCGCGGGCGAGCAGACAGCCGAGCTTGCGGTAGACCAGCTCGCTGCCGCTGAGCTCGGCGTCGGAGCGCCTGGCCCGCAGGGGATCGTTGGGGTCAGGGGCCGTAGCCCGCACGAGGTGCAGCAGCTCCTGGGCGATCCCATTCATGTAGATGGCGAGGCTGATCCCGCCATACATGACCACGGCGAAGCGGATCTCCTGGGTATAATCGACCGGCGGAGGGGTGGAATCGCTGGTGGTCATTGGCGCTCCCGCATATGCTCGTGGCTGAAGTGTAGGCCCGCGGCCCATGGGCGTCAAGGGTATGCATGGTTGCGCGCAGCGCCGCCCTGCCGGGGCCGTGAACGGCCCGGCTCGATCGTACGAAGGCCACCTATGCCGCCGAGCTCGCGCAAGCCGGGCGTGCTAGAATGATTCATGCCTATCTGCAGCGAGGAAGCCGCGTGAAGAGTCTGCTCTGGCCCGCGGGCGCGCCGCCGCGGAGCGCCGCCCCCCCCTGGGCCGACGACCTGGCCCTCGAGCCGATCGTGCAGGCCCTCAGCTTTCAGGGCCGCTACGCCGCAGTGGCGCGCTCGGCCCTGACCGAGCTCTGCACCGACGGCGCGACGATCAGCTTGCGCCAGGATCTGCTCGACGACCTGCTCAGGCTGCCCGGCCTGGGCGCCGCGCTCGAGGGCGCCCTGCCGCTGGTGGCTGCCGCCGCGTCTGCCGGCGCACAGCGCTGGGCCTCAGACGAGTTGGGCGTCTTCCAGATCGCCGGCCAGGTCGACGAGCTGGAGGCCTACGTCGAGGCGGTGCGGGCCCTGCTCGAGGCCCTCGCCGCGGCGCGGCCCGAGCTGCGCGCCCGGGGGTGGCTGAGCCTGGCCGACGAGCTCGCGGCGACGGCGGCCAGCGACGAGTTCCGCGCCCTCGAGGCCGAACTGCCCGCCCTGCGCGCCCAGCTCGAGCGGGCCCGCAGCGTGACCCTGGGGATCAACCTCGACGAGCAGCTAAGGCCAGAGAGCGCGACCCTGCTGCGGGTCAGCGCCGAGCGCTTCGGCGGGCAGCGCTCGCTGCTCGGCCGCCTGCTGGGCGGCGACGCCGAGCAGGGGCGCACGCCGCTGCGCCAGGCCGGCGAGCGCCAGGCCTTCGGGCCAGACCGGCGGCTCTTCCTCGACCTGAGCCAGCTGCTCGAGGATGTGGTGGCGCCGGTGGCGGCGGCCCTGGCGCGTCTGAGCCGCGGCTACGCGGGGGCCCTGGGCGCCCTCGAAGGCGAGCTTGGCTACTATCTGGGCGCCGCGCGCCTGGTGGCGGCCCTGCGCTCCGAGGGCTACGCCCTCTGTCGGCCCAGCCTCGCGGCGCCCGAGGAGCGGGTCTGCGCGGCCGCGGGGCTCTACAACCTCGAGCTGGCCCTGCGGCTGCGGGCGGGCGGGCGTGGCGGGGCGGGCGGCGGCGCCGTGCCCGCAGCCCCGGTGCCGAACGACGCGGCCTTCGACGCGAGCGGCCGCATCTTCGTGCTGACCGGGCCGAACCGGGGCGGCAAGACGACCTTCACGCGGGCGGTGGGGCTGGCCCAGGCCCTGGCCCAGGCGGGGCTGCTCGTGCCGGCCGAGGCGGCCCGGATCAGCCCGGTCGACGCGATCTACACCCTCTTCCCCGCGGCCGAGACCGCCCAGACCGGCATGGGGCGCCTCGACGAAGAGGCCGCGCGCCTGGCCGCGATCTTCCGCGGGGCGACGCGCCTGAGCCTGGTGTTGCTGAACGAGCCTCTGGGCAGCACGAGCCCCTTCGAGGCGGTGGTGATCGCGCGTGATGTGCTGGCGGGGCTGCGCATGCTGGGGGCGCGGGGCATCTTGGTGACCCACCTGCACGAGCTGGCCCGCGAGGCCGCGGCCCTGAACGAGGCCACCCCGGGCGACAGCCTGGTGGCGACCCTGGTGGCCGAAGTGGCGGCGGGCGAGGGCGGCGACGAGGAGGCGGGCGGCGCGCGCACCTACCGCATCGGCAGGGGGCTGCCCGACGGGCGCAGCTACGCCGCCGACATCGCCGTCAGCCACGGGCTGCAGCTCAGCCAGATCGAGCGCACCCTGCGCGAGCGAGGATTCTAGCTACAGGCCCTCGCGCTCGCGGATGTGGGCGAGCAGGCCGCGGCAGCCCGCCTCGACCAGCTCGTAGACATACTCGAAGCCGCCTGAGTAGTAGGGGTCGGGCACCTCGCGTACGCTCAGGCCCGGGGCATAGTCGAGCAGCAAACGCACCTCGGCCCCTGCGCCGCCCCTGAAAGCGGCGATGTCGCGCAGGTTCTCGCGGTCCATGGCGACCAGATAGTCGAAGCCGGTGAAATCGGCCGTCGTGAGCTGACGGGCGTGCTGGGGGCCGGGGTCGACCCCGCGCTCGGCCAGGATGGCGAGAGTACCGCGGTGGGGGCGCTCGCCGGCGTGCCAGCCGCCGGTGCCGGCCGAGTCGATCACGAAGCGGTCGGCGAGGCCGGCCTGGCCAACCTGGTGACGGAAGACCGCCTCGGCCATCGGCGAGCGGCAGATATTGCCCATGCACACGAAGAGAACGCGGATCGGCCTGTCGTCGCTCATACGCAGCACTCCTCACAAAGACCGGGCCCACCGCA
>CAZKTU010000312.1:4121-6729 GCA_964555675.1 uncultured Oscillochloris sp. | reverse complement strand
GGTGGCGAGCCTCAGCCAGCTGAAGCTCCATAAACAGGGCCCCGCCGCGCACGGCCTCGGGCACCGGGTAGTACGGCTCGATCTCGTGGAAGCCGAGGCTGCGGTAGAGGGCCTGTGCTTCGACCTGGAGGAAGCCGGTGTCGAGCCGCATCAGGCTGTAGCCTGTCGCTTGTGCCGAGGCGATCAGGCGCTCGGCGAGCGCTCGACCCACCCCTTGACCCTGGAACTGCGGGCGCACAAACATCCGCTTCATCTCGCATGCGGTTGGATCGAGCTGGCGGAACGTGACACAGCCGGCGGGCTGGTCGTCGACGACGGCCAGCAGCAGGCAACCGCGCGGCGGCGCGTAGCTTCCGGGAAGGCCGGCGAGCTCGGCGCGGAAAGCCGCGGCGTCGAAGTAGGCGTTGACCTGTTCGAGATACGCGGCGTAGCGCTCGCGGCTCCAGGCGACGAAGTCCGTCATCAGCACACGCACCGCGTCCAGGTGTTCCGCCGTTGCCGGCTCGACAATTGCGATCACAGTCGACCTCGCTCGCACAGACGGCGTGTTGCACATGGCAGTGAAGGCGCCGGTTGTCATGGCTGGGCCAGCGTTGCCGGTATCAGTTCGGGTAGATTGGCTGAGCCTGAGGATCGGCTGGCGCGGCAACACTGGCGGCGCCGCGAACCAGCAGGGTTGCTCGTGCGACCAGGATGCGGGTGTCGCTGGCCCGAATCTCGATCCGTACTGCGCCATTCACCAGCCGCGCCCGGGCGTAGAGCGCACTCCCCGCGGGGGCGTCGTTCAGATAGTCAAGGATGAGGCTGCGGTGGGTAACTGCGACAAGCGCCTGCGTATCCACCAGCGCGCCGGCAAGCTCGGCAAACGCCGCGACCACACCCCGGTGGATCAGCGCACCGCCAGCCTCGCCGCCCAGTTCGTCGCGGTAAGGGAGCTGTACTTCCACCTCGTCGGCCTGCGCGCGGATGACTGCCGCGTCGAGCCAGCTGGCAAAAGGACCGCTCGCCGCCAGCTGTAATTGCCTGCGGGCCCATTCTTCGTGCTGCATCTCGGCTCCTCCTATGTATGCTTGGCGCGGCTGCCTGACAGTGTGTTTCCATGCTCAGCGCGCGTGTCGCAGCGCGCCCAGGCCGGGCTGCTACAGCGCGTGGCGGTGAGGTGGCAGGCAGGGGGAATGGCGGGAAGGGCAAGCCGTTCGGCAGCGGCGCTATAAAACATTGGGCTTCGCTGCACCATCAGGCGATCACCACGAGCAGTGCGAGCAGCGTGACTAGCAACCCTACCGCAAACAGCACGCCGCCGACCAGTAGGGTTTCTGTAGCGTGCTCGTCGCCTGCGACTTGCTGGGTTGCAGCGTCGGGCGGCAGAACGTATAGCCCGTCGGGCAACGACACCGTCAGCCAGTAGCACTCCATCCGATCGGGCGCCTGGCCATGGATCGGCTGATAGTTTTTGTTCATTGGGGGCTCCGCGCGGGCGCGACGGCGGCCACCAGCCCGGCGACGGCCTGGCGCAGCCGCGTCTCGCCCGCCTCGTCGAGGGCGGCCGATCCGTCGTCAGCGACCCGCACCTGAGCGTCGGTGAGGTAGACCCCGGCGAGCACCTGACCTGCGCCCAGGGCGGCCAGCAGCGGGCCAAGGGCGTACTCGACGGCGAGGCTGTGGACTGGCGAGCCGCCTGAGGCGATGGCCAGGGCCGCTTTGCCGGCCAGTGCGCCTGAGGGCAGCAGGTCGAGCAGGGCCTTGAGCACGCCGCTGTAGGCAGCCTTATAGACAGGCGTGGCGAGCACCACGCCGCGGGCGAGGGCGATCTCGGCGGCCACGGCCTTCACCGCCGGGCTATCATAGCGCCCGAAGAGCAGATCTTCAGCCGGCAGCTGGCGCACCTGGATGGCGTGCACGCTCAGCCCCGCCGCCTCCAACGCATGACCGACATAGGCGAGCAGAGCCGTGGTGCGCGAGCGCTCCATCGGGCTGCCGGCAATGGTCACAATATCCGCCATCGATGCTCCTTTGCTGAGCGGCGCCTAGCTGCCACGCCGCAGCACGGGGTACGGCTTGTGGCTCACAGTTCAGCGTTCGCCACCAACGTTGGTGCAGCGTGCGCCCGCCCCAGCTCTTCAATGAGGTATTGGAGCGCGCCGTCGAGGCGTTCGGCCACTGGCGTATCAATGCTCAGGCCCACCTCGTCGAGCTTGATCTGGGTGTCGATCAGGTAGACGCTGTTGAGCGTGTGCTGGGCGCCGAGGGCCGCCAGCACCGGCAGCAAGGCATAATCCACCGCCAGGGCGTGCAGCGGCGAGCCGCCGGTGGCGATTGGCAGCACCGACTTGCCGGCCAGCACCCGGGGTGGGAGTAGGTCAAGGAAGGTCTTCAGGACGCCGCTGAGCGAGGCTTTGTAGACGGGCGTGGCGATGATCACGGCGCGGGCCTGCCGGACCAGCGCGATCTGGGCCTGGATCGCAGCGCTGTCGGCCCGCGCGTAGATCAGGTCCTCCGGGGGCAGGTCCCGCACCGTAATCGCAGCCGTGCTTAGTCCGTAGCGCTCAAGGTTCCGCCGGGTGTAGGCCAGCACCGCCGCCGAGCGCGAGCCGGCCGATGGGCTACC
>CAZKTU010000312.1:0-4021 GCA_964555675.1 uncultured Oscillochloris sp. | reverse complement strand
GCGCAGCGTCACCGCGCCCTCCAGCGGCGCGCCATTAACGGCGATGCTCACGCCGGGCGCTGGGGCCAGGCGTACCTCGCCGGTCGTAAAGGCGAGCACGCCGACGTAGTCTGGGGCCGAGCCCTCGGGCAGCCGGATCTCGGAGTACGGGTTGGCGCCAACACGGTGCAGCCCGGGCTGCAGCTCGAAGCGCCCCACCAGGCTCACCCAGTCCCGCCGCAGCGGCTCCTCGATCGTCTCGCGCCAGGCCGCGAGCTCGGCCGCATAGGTGCCGGTGGTAATCGTCATTGCGGTCTCCTTTCGTTAGCGGGCTGACGGCTGCGCAGTCAGAGTGAACACCTCGGCTACCAGCTCGAAAGAGCGCAGTCGCGCCTCGTCGTCGCCCAGATTAGTCGTAATCATCAGCTCGTCGGCGCCGAGCTGTGCGGCGAGCTCGCTCAGGGCGGCGTGCACCCGCTCCGGGCTCCCCACGATCGGGGCGAAGCGCCGCAGTAACTCCTCGTCGTCCTGGGTGAAGGCATACGCCCGGGCCTCCTCGATCCCGGCGAAGCCAGTCCGCACGCCTCTCAGGCGGCGCAGCGCGGTGAGCTGGGAGGCGCGGGCCAGGTCCTCGGCCTCGGCGTCGCTCTCGGCGCAGATCACGCCCACCGTCAGGACGGCATGGGGCTGCGGGAAATGGGCCGAGGGCTGAAAGTTCGCCTTGTACGCGCTGATGGCGCGGGCCGACTCGTCGGGGCTGAAGAAGTAGGCCGCCGCGAAGCCGCGCCCGCGCTCGGCGGCGATCTGGGCCGAGAGCTGCCCCGAGCCCAGCAGGAAGATCGGCGGGAAGGGCACGTTCTCGGGCGAGGCGACAATCTCGCGCAGGTCGTGGCCCTCGGGGTAAACCGAGGGGCCGACCTCGGCGAAGCCCTCCAGCTCGCTGAGCAGGCGGGCGATGTCGTCGGCGGCCTTCAGCTCGGCCTCGCTGCCGCGCAGGGCCAGCGCGGTGCGGGGATCCTGATTGGGCGCCCGCCCGATGCCCGCGTCGATGCGGCCCGGGGTCAGCCCCTCCAGGGTGCGGAACACCTCGGCCACCTTGAGCGGGGCGTAGTTCGGCAGCAGCACCCCGCCCGAGCCGACGCGGATGTGGCGCGTGCGCTGAGCGATGGCGGCGATCAGTACCTCGGGGGCGACCCCGGCCAGGCCGGGCATGTTGTGGTGCTCGGCCACCCAGAAGCGGCGGTAGCCCAGCTCCTCGGCCTGCTGGGCCAGGGCCAGCGTGCTCTGCAGCGCCCGCGCCCCGTCGCCGTCGCTCGGCAGCGGGCTCAGGTCAAGTACAGACAGTGGAAGGCTCACGGGTCAACTCCTCGCTAGAGCAGGCTGGGCGCTGCATGCACATCGCGCGGGGTGCAGGCAGCGTCCGCGCACTCGCCCGGCGCTCTACGTTCTACGTTCTACGCTCCAGGGGCGGTCACCCACGGGCTGAGCGGCCGCGACACGCCCAGGTGCTCGCGCAGCGTGCTGCCGCTGTACTCGCTGCGGAAGAGCCCGCGATTCTGTAGCTCGGGCACAACCAGATCGACAAAGTCGTCCACGTCGCCCGGGAAGAGCAGCGGGTTCAGTAGGAAGCCGTCGGAGGCCCCCGCATCGACCCAGCGCTGGATGTGATCGGCAATCTGGTCTGGCGAGCCAACCACCGAGCCGCGCGGGATGACCTGGTCGGCCAGCTGGCGCAGCGTCAGCCCCTGCTCGCGGGCCAGCTGGAGCCACTTCGCCACCAGGGGGCCGTTGGCGTCGGGATGGGCCGGGTCGAGGGCGGGGAAGGTGCCGTCGAGGTCGTAGTCGCCAAAGTCGAGGCCGCTCTGCTCGCCCAGCACATAGCGCACGATCGAGTCGCTGTAGAGCAGCTCGCGGTAGTAGGCCGCCTTCTCCTGGGCCTCGGCCGCCGTCGGCGCCACCGTGACGGCAAGCCCGGGCAGCACCCGCAGCTCGCCCGGGTCGCGGCCGTAGCGCAGCATGCGCGCCTTGACATCCTCGACGTGGGCCCGTGACTCCTCCAGGGTGCGGTAGGGGCTGAAGATCACGTCGGCGATGCGGGCGGCCAAGTCGCGCCCGTCGTCGCTCTGGCCGGCCTGGATGATCACCGGGTGGCCCTGGGTGGGCCGGGGCACGTCCAGCGGGCCGCGCAGGCTGAACCACTGCCCCTGATGATCCAGCTGGTGCACCTTCTCGCCGTCGACGCCGCCGTCGGCGATCGCGTCATCCTCCCAGCTGTCCCAGAGCTGCTTGATCAGGGCCACGAACTCGCGGGCCCGGTCGTAGCGGGTCGCGTGCGCGAGATGCTTCTCACGGCTGAAGTTGAAGGCCACCTGGTCGCCGCCGCTGTCTTTGGCCACCGAGTTGCTGAAGGTGGTCACCACGTTCCAGGCGGCGCGGCCCCCGGTCACGATATCGAGCGAGGCCAGCTTGCGGGCCAGCTCGTAGGGCTCGTTGTAGGTCGACGAGATCGTCGCGGCGAGGCCGATCTTCTCGGTGACCGCGGCGAGGGCGGGCAGCAGGGCCAGGCTGTCGGGCCGGCCGTTGACGATCCCGCCGAAGAAGCGGTCGCGGTGCTCGCGCACCACCAGCCCCTCGCCGAAAAAGATGAAGTCCAGCTTACCGCGCTCGGCCGCCTGGGCGAAGCGCACGTAGGTCTCGAACTCGGTGAACTTCGCGTGCTCGGGGTGACGCCAGGCGATCGTGTGGCCGACACCCTGCAGGAACACGCCGATATGGATCTGCTTCCTCGTAGTCACAGCAAGTGCCTCCTGACGGCGGGTCTCAGGGGAGCATTAATACGCAGTAAATGCTTCAGATGGGACGCCGGCGAACTGGCTCTCCGGCCGCGGCAGGCCCAGGTGCTCGCGCAGGGTGCGCCCTGCGTAGGCGCTGCGGAACAGGCCGCGCCGCTGTAGCTCGGGCACCAGGCCCTGGGTAATCGCAGCGAGGCCGTCGGGCAGGGTCGGCGGCAGCAGGTGAAAGCCGTGGGCGGCGAAGGTGACGAACCAGCGGCCAAGCACATCGGCCGCCTGCTCGGGGGTGCCGACGATGCGCAGAGCGCGCGGCTGGGGGCTGTCCGGGGGCGCCGCGGCCTCAAGCTCGGCTGCCAGCCGCTGGGCCTCGGCCTCGGTCGAGCCGAGGATGGGCAGGACGGCCTGAAGCACCCGCACCTCGCGCCGGGCGATGGCAGCCTGGGACTGGTAACGCGCAAAGGCCGTCTGGGCCTGATCACGCTCGGGGTGGTGCACGATCAGCACGTCGGCCACGCTCGGGTCGGCGAGCACCGCGGGATCGCCTTGCTCGGCCTGGATGACGACCACGTGCCCCTGGGGTGGGCGGTAGGTGATCTGCGGGCCGCGCACCTTGAAGTGCTGGCCGGCGTGGTCGATGTGATGCAGCTTGTTCGGATCAAGGTAGAGGCCGCGCTCGCGGTCGGCGAGCACCGCATCGTCCTCCCAGCTGTCCCACAGCTTGCGGCTCACCGCGACAAACTCCTCGGCGCGGCTGCGTCGCTCGCTCGGAGGCGGGGCGCTGGCGCGGCCGTAGTTGGCGGCTTCGAGGTCGCTCGCCGAGGTGGTCACGCTCCAGGCAGCGCGCCCGCCGCTCACAAAGTCGAGCGTGGCCAGCTCGCGCGAGATATGGAACGGCTCGGTGTAGGTGGTCGGCACGGCGATCGCCAGGCCGATGTGCCGCGTCTCGGGGGCGAGGCGGGCGAGCACCGAGAGCGCGTCGAGACGCCCGAACGTGCGGCCCGCGGGCAGGGCCCGGGCGTCGTCGAGCAACACGAAATCGAGCCCGGCCGCCTCGGCGGCCTGAACGATCCGGCGGTAGTGGGCCACAGAGGCCAGGTCGGCAGGGTTGCCGCGGGCACCCGGGTGGGCGCCGAAGCCGCTGATGCTGGCGCTCAGGATGAGCTGGCCGGCAGATGTACTCATCGCGCTCCTCCTCAGATCTGGAACACGGGCGTCACGCCGGGCTGGGGCGCGAACGCCGTCTGGGGCTG
>CAZKTU010000311.1:0-6822 GCA_964555675.1 uncultured Oscillochloris sp. | reverse complement strand
GGCGCTGAGCGGGGGTGCCGGCGATGATCATGCGCAGGGTGTCGTCGAACTTCTTGTAATCCGCCGTGCGAAAGACCAGCTCGCGGTAGCTGTCCCACCAGGGCCCGCGGCCACGCAGCCGCTCGTAGGGCCTGTAGAGCTGCACGGCCAGGTTGAGCGCCCAGATCCGCCAGAGGTAGCGCAGGCGCGGCCAGATCGCCGGCGCCGTGCGGGCCCGCGCCTCGACCAGCAGCGTGCGCGGGTCGCGGCTCGGCCGCAGCTGGGCGACGGCCAGAGGGTGGTAGTCGCGCTCGCTGCCGTAGGCGGCCTCGATCTGGGCGATCACCGCGCCGAGGAGGGCCGCGCCGGCGGCGGGCTGCAGGCTGGGCGAGGGCATCACTAGCAGGCTGACGGTCTCGCCGTGGCGGCTGCGGATGTCCTGCCAGCGACACTCGAGCCCGCTCAGGTCGGCGCCCTCGGCGTCGGCGGCCGGCGGCACCAGATAGGCTTCGCCGTCGAGCGGGTCCTTGACCAGGCCCTCGGCGTAGCTCAGCCCGCCGCTGAAGACGGCCTGCTCGTAGTGTTCGGAGATCGCGAGGCGGGCGATGCGCACCTGCTGCCCGGCTGCGGCGAGGGTGGCGACCGGCACCACGGCGCAGCGCAGCTCGAGCCCGAACGATTCCTGCGCCATAGCGCCGAGGGCGGCGAGAGTCTGCCGAGCCGCGGCCAGCAGCGTCGGGGGCAGGGCCAGGGTCGCGCCGTCGCCGCCGAAGACGAAGGGGATATTGATCGGACCGGCCAGGTTGAGCAGGGCCACGATCGAGGCCGCCCCGACCATGTTGACCTCTTTGTAGCGCCCTTCGGCAATGGCGCGGGTCGAGCCGCGCACATCGGTGATCACGAGCTGCCAGTCGTCGGGCAGCGGTGTAAAGTTGCGCGGGTCGGTGATATCGGTGAAACGCGCCAGCGGCGTGAGCTGCGCGTAGAAGCCTGCTGTGTCCATGGGCCGATCCCCTATCCTCTCCGGCGGGCGGCGCGCCGGCTGTCTACAGGAGCAAACGACGGTTTCAGGCGAACTTGACAGTTCGCCTCGAAACTGGATCAGCTGGTGCCACGCGCGCGAAGTAGCTATCAGGCCTCGGCGAGCAGCAGGCGGGCCGAGGCGAGCGCCAGCTCGGGGGTGATGGCGGCCATGCACTCGGGGCCGGCGGTGCCGCGCGGGCAGGCGCCGAAGACGCCGCAGGGGCTGCAGAAGAGGCCGGCCCGCAGGACGATATGGCGCGCCGGGTCGCCCCAGGGGCCGAAGCGCATGTGGTCGCTCGGCCCGTACAGGTGTAGGCTCGGCGCGCCCTGGCTGACGGCGATATGCAGGGGGCCGCTGTCGACGCCGAGCACGAGGGCCGCGCGGGCCAGCAGGGCGGCCAGCTGCCCCACGCCGGTGCGCCCGGCCATGGTCAGCGGGGGGCGCGCCAGCAGGTCGGCCAGCTGGGCGACCAGGGGCTCTTCGCCGGGGCCGCCGGTGAGCAGCAGGCGCGTCGCGGGCAGCTCGGCGAGCGCGTCGGCGACCGCGGCCCAGGCGGTGGGGGGCCAGTGCTTGGCGGGGCCGCCCGTGCCCGGGTGGATGACGACCAGGCGCTCGCCGGGCGCGAGGTTGGCGGCGAGCCAGCCCGCGGCCCAGGCCTGCTCGGCCTCGCTCGGCGCGAAGCTCGTCGGCGGTACGCCAGGCGGGCCCTCGGCGGGGGGCGCGCCCACGAGGGCGGCGACCACGTCGAGGGCCTGGCGGGTGACGTGGCGGCGGGGGTCGTAGGGCAGGGCCTCGCTCAGCAGGGGCCGGCAGAGCGGATGGGCGTGGCCGATGCGGCGCGGGATGCCGGCCACGGCGGCCAGGGCGGCGCCCCACCAGTGATCGTCGCGCAGCAGGATGGCGGCGTCGTAGCCCTCGCGCCGGAGCCGCAGCCCGTAGCGCAGCAGCAGCCAGTAGGGGTAGAGGGGCCGGCGCCGGGCCTGGGCGCGGTCGAAGCCCGGGAAGGGCAGGTCGGTCAGGGCGTCGAGGTCGGGGTTACCCTGCCAGATCAGGCGCGCCCAGGGGCCGACCAGGCCGACCACCCGCGCCTCGAGCAGGCCCTCGCGCAGGGCGCGCAGGGCGGGCGAGGCCAGCAGTAGATCGCCGAGGTGGTCGGGCTTGATCACCAGCACCCGCCGCGGCGGCCCCGGGCGCGCGGGCCGCACGAACAGGCCGGCGACGGCGGCGAGGGCGCGCAGGAGGAGGAGCTTCATGCTGCTAGAACAGCATCGCCCCACACTCGCGGGCGAGCTGGCGCAGGCGGTCGGCGGTGGGCTTGTTGGCGCGCTTCTCCTCCTGGTCGGCCAGCTCGTTGAGGCGCTTGACCAGATCGGGGTTGATTTTGGCCACATTCTTGCGCAGCATCTTTGTGGCCTCCTGGGGTGTATCGGCCATCAGCAGCTCGTTGATGAAGCGCTCTTCGGGGGTGAGGCGCGACTGGATGATCTCGATGGCGGCCTCGCCGAGGCGCTCGAGGGCGGCCACCAGCTCGCCGCGGCCCGCCCGCTCGGCGGCGGCGGCGTTGGCCGAGAGCACCATCATCAGGGCCTCGTCGACCCGGTCGGCCCGCTCGTGGAGCGCGGCCACCGGGTCGGGGGAGTCGAGCACCTCGCGCAGGACGATGCTGCCGGCCTCGAATAGCTCCTGGGCCTTACGGTCGAGCTCCTCGACGATTGCGAGGATGCGCTCGCGGCGCGCCGTGAGGGCGGCGGCGGCGTCGGCATCGCCGGCGGCCTCGGCCTGCTCGATGCGGGCCGTCCAGGCCTCGAAGAAGCCATAGTCGATCAGCTCGCGCTGCTCGGCCACCGTCAGCTCGAGCTCGTCGTCGGGGGCGGCGAGCAGGGCCTCGATGGCGGCCTCGAGCTCGGCGTCGCTGGGGGCCTCGGCCTCGTCGACCCCGTCGAGCAGGCGCGACTGAACCTGTAGCAGCAGCTCGCGCGAGTCGGCCTGCTCGGGCGGGGTGGCCTGGATGAAGGCGGCCAGAGTGGCGAAGAACTCGGGGGTCAGGTCGGCGGCGCGCTCGGCGGCCAGGGCATTGAACTGCTCGTCGTCGTCGAGCAGGCCGGCCAGGCCGCTGATCAGCTCGACGTGCTCGCGCTGGCGCTCGAGGGTCTCGCGGCTGATCCCATCGGCCTCGAGCACGGCGTCGAGCAGCGAGGGCAGGGTCAGGAAGCGCTTGGGGGCCAGCAGGTAGGCCTTCGGGGCCTCGGGCGGTAGCGAGCGCATAATGAAGGTCGTGGCCTCGCCGACGAAACGCTCCTGGTCCTCGGGGCGCGCGTTCAGCTCCTGGGGGAAGTAGACCAGGCAGAGCTGCTTGGCGGCGTCGTGGTACACGAGGGGCGCGCCGAGCATGCTGGCGGTGCGGCAGTTGGGGCAGACGGCCACATTGAGCTGGCCCCCCAGCAGCGCGGCCTTCAGCTCGGGCTGCTGGGTGATGTCGACCAGTGTATAGATTCCGGCGCGGAACTGCGTGCCGCAAGCAGGGCAGGTGAGCTGCACAGGCTGGGGAGCGACCGGGGGCATAGTGAATCTCCCGTAGACGGTGAGCAGACCACCCGGTCACCGGCTACACACATACTAGGGGGAGATTATACCAGAGGAGCGGGCGCGCCCGATGACGGCATAGAGGGGGTCGCTCAGCCAGTGGCGCGGCGAGCGGTCGAGGGCGCTGATCGCCTCGAAGGCGCCTGAGAGCTCGTAGTAGCGGCGCACGAGCTGGCTATGCTGGTGGTCGCCCGTCGAGACCCAGATCTGCACGGCTTTGCTGGGAAAGCAGCGGTTCGAGAAGGTGACGACGAAGGGGGCGCCGGGGCGCAGCACGCGGCCCACCTCGGCGAAGACCTCGATGGGGCGGGTGAGGTACTGGACCGAGACGGTGCAGGTGGCCCCGTCGAAGCTGGCGTCGGCGAAGGGCAGCCTGGGATCGGCGTTCAGGTCGTGGATCAGGAACTCGTCGAGCTGGGGGTTATTGCGCAGCTCTTCTTCATTCATGCCCAGGCCGACCACCTGGCTGTAGCCGGCCTCGGGGGGGAGGTGGCTGACATAGCTGCTCATCAGGTCGAGGATGCGCCCGCCGGGGGGCAACTGCTCGCGCAAGAGCTGGGTGACGGCGGCGCAGGCCGGCTCGTCGATATGGGCGGTCAGTCGGGGGTAGGTGTAGAAGCAGCGGTCTTCGCTCTCGTCGTAGCGCTTGAAGTAGTTTTCCGGAAGGCTGTTCTCCAGGCGCAACGGCCCCTCCTTCGCGGCCCTGCTCGGGCGCGCTGCTGGCTTTCTGGGGATGTGAGATTCCTGTTATAGTATAGGCCGGATTCCCGGTAAGAATCAAGCAAAACGCGAGGAGTAGGCGATGCGCGCCATACAGGTTCACGCGACAGGGGGCCCCGAGGTCTTGCGCCTCGCCGAGGTGCCCCTCCCCGAGCCGGGCCCGGGCCAGGTGCTGGTGAGGGTGGCGGCCACTGGTCTGAACTATATCGAGACCTATCAGCGGACGGGCCTCTACAAGCTCCCCCTGCCCTTCATCCCCGGCGGAGAGTTCGCGGGCACGGTCGAGGCCCTCGGCCCCGGCGTGGAGGGCTGGGCCATCGGCGAGCGGGTCGCCACCGCCTCGGGCGCGGGCGGCTACGCCGAGCTGGCCCTGGCGCCCGCCGACAAGTTGGTGCGCGTGCCCGAGGGCGTCGACCTGAAGCTGGCCGCCGCGGTGCTGCTGCAGGGCATGACCGCCCACTACCTGGCCTACAGCACCTTCCCGCTCAAGCCCGGCGACACCTGCGTCGTCACCGCGGCGGCCGGCGGGGTGGGCCTGCTGCTGGTGCAGATCGCCAGCGCCCTGGGGGCGCGGGTGATCGGCCTGGTCGGCAGCGAGGCCAAGGCGGCCCTGGCCCGGGGCGCCGGCGCCGACGAGGTGATCTTCTACGCCAGCGAGCCCTTCGCCCCGCGCGTGCGCGAGCTGACGGGCGGCCGCGGCGCCGACGTGGTCTACGACTCGGTGGGCGCCAGCACCTGGGAGGGCAGCCTCGACAGCCTGCGCCCGCGCGGCATGCTGGTCAGCTTCGGCAACGCCAGCGGCCCGGTGCCGCCGATCGCCCCCCTGACTCTCAGCGCCAAGGGCTCGCTCTTCCTCACCCGGCCGACCCTCTGGCACTACATCGCCACCGCCGAGGAGCTGTCCTGGCGCGCCGGCGACCTCTTCGCCTGGATGGCCGCGGGCAAGCTGGCGGTGCGCGTCGACCGCGAGTTCGCCCTCGCGGCGGCCGGCGAGGCCCATATCGCCCTGGAGAGCCGCCAGACGGCGGGCAAGGTGCTGATCGTTCCGTAGCTATCGCTCCGGGGCGGGCGGGGCCACGCCCCGCTCCCCCTCGCTCAGCGAGGATGTATGCGGGTAGTGATGAAGTTTGGCGGCACTTCGGTCGGCAGCGCCGACGCGATCCGCCAGGTGGCCCGGATTGTGGCCGAGAGCCGCCGCGCCCACGAGGTAGTGGTCGTGGTGTCGGCGATGAACGCCCCCGACCTGCGCACGACCGATACGCTGATCGCCGCCGCGAAGGCCGCCGCCGACGGCGACGGCGACGCCACGGCTCAGGTGGCCCCGCGCCTGCTGGCGCTGCATATGGGCGTCGCCAGCGAGCTGGCCACCCCCGAAGATTGCGCCACCCTCGAGCCCGAGCTGCGGGCCATGCTCAGCTACATGAGCGACCTCTCGCGCAGCATCGCCGTCCTGGGCGAGCTGACCCCCCGCGCCCTCGATCTGTTCAGCGGCCTGGGCGAGCGGCTTAACGCGCGCCTGATCGCCGCAGCTCTGCGCGGCGCCGGGGTCGCCGCCGAGGCCGTGGACGCCACGGGCCTGATCATCACCGACGAGCGCTACGGCAGCGCCTCGCCGCTCTTCGAGCCGACCCGTGAGCGCTCGCGCGAGCGCCTGCTGCCCCTGCTCGAAGGCGGGGTGGTGCCTGTGGTCACGGGCTTCATCGGGGCCACAAAGGCCGGCGTGCCGACCACCCTGGGGCGGGGCGGCTCGGACTACTCGTGCGCCATCCTCGGCGCAGTCCTCGACGCCGACGAGGTCTGGTTCTGGAAAGAGGTCGACGGGGTGCTGACGGCCAACCCGAAGGTGGTGCCCGAGGCCCGCACCATGCCGCGCCTCTCGTACAGCGAGATGGGCGAGATGGCCTACTACGGGGCCAACGTGCTGCATCCCAAGACGGTGCAGCCCCTGGTGCAGCGGCGCATCCCGATCAGCATCCGCAACACCTTCAACCCCAGCCACCCCGGCACGGTGATCACGGGCGACCCGGGCGCGGGCACGGCCAAGGCGGTCACGGCAATCAAGGACGTGAGTATGATCACCGTGGGCGGCCCGGGCATGCTCGGCCTGGCCGGCGTGGCGGCGCGCATCTTCGGGGCGGTGGCCCGCGTCGGCAGCAACATCCTGCTGATCTCGCAGGCCTCGAGCGAGCAGAGCGTCTGCCTGGCCGTGCCCCGCGCCGAGGCCGCCGCCGCTGTGGGCGAGCTGCGCCGCGAGCTGGCCGCCGACTTCTCGGCTCACGACGTCGAGCATATCGAGGTGCTCGACCATGTGGTGATCGTCGCCGTGGTCGGCTCGGGCATGCGCGGCACCCCGGGCATCGCCGGGCGCGTCTTCGGGGCGATGGGCCAGGCGGGGGTCAATATCATCGCCATCGCCCAGGGCAGCACCGAGAACAATATCTCGCTCGTCGTCGCGGCGTCCGACGGCGACGAGGCCGTGCGCGTCATTCACCGGAGCTTCGCCCTGTGAAAATCGC
>CAZKTU010000310.1:0-6875 GCA_964555675.1 uncultured Oscillochloris sp. | reverse complement strand
GAGATGGGCGAGCTGGAGCTGGCCCTCGCCGAGGACAGCTTCACGGTCGATCAGGCGTCGCTCGCGGCTAATCTCTCCGTGCAGGCCGGCGCAACGCTGCAGGTGCGCTACTGGATCAGCGAGGAGCCGACCAGGCTGCAGGCGCGGGCCGGCGGGCGCAGCCTGACCGTGCTCTTTCTAACCCAGGCCCAGGCCGAGCGCTATGAGCCCGAGCAGCCCGGCGCGCCGCCCGTCGCGGCGGGACCCGTCGGCAGTCGCCCGTGGACTGTCGTCGGCCGCCTCGCGGTCGAGCGCCTGCCGGTCGCCGAGGCGACGGACGGCGACGGCTGGCAGCCCATCGACGGCCCCACGGCCATGGAGCGCCTGGGGCATCATCTGGGCTACGGCTGGTACCGGGCCGAGCTCGAGCTCGACGCCCCGCTCGAGGCCAGGGTGGCCGCGCCCTGGCTGAGCGACCGGGCCCGCGCCCTGCTCGACGGGGCGGACATCGGCCACCTGGGCGTCGGCCCCGGCGGCCCGCGCTACACGCTGCCCCTGAGTCTGGAGCCGGGGCGCCACGAACTCCGCCTGCTGGCCGACAACCTCGGGCGCTTCAACTACGGGATCAAGCTCGGCGAGCTGAAGGGCCTGCTCGACACGCTCTACCTCGACGGCGAGGAGGAGGACGTCTCGGGCGGCTGGTCGGCCCTCTGGCAAGAGGTGCAGTTCGCGGGCGAGGCCGTGGCCCACGCCAGGCCAGGCGCCTTCCGCCCCGACGCCGCCGACGTCCACCTCGGCCACTTCGCCTTCGAGGGCCCCGCAGTCTGGCTCTTGCGCTCGTTCGAGGCCCGCCCGGGCCGGCGCTACCTCGTCCACATCACCGGCGACCGCAACTCGGGCGGTTTCTTCGTCAACGGCCAGGCCGTCGAGCGCTTCAGCCGGCATCGCAGCGGCGGCATCCTGAAGGCCGACATCAGCGAGCTGCTGCGCCCCGGCACCAATGTCATGGCCCTCAACATCCAGGGCTACGCCGGCGCTCCCTGGCGCGCAACTCTGGCCTCCTACGACCCCGCCCGCCCCCTGCAGGCCCGCTGGAGCTTCAGGCCGGGGGTCACGCCGGGGGCCCAGCAGAGCGGGAGGCCCGGCCCGGCCTTCTACCGCGCCGCCTTCACCTTGGCCGACCTGGCGCCCGGCGCGGGCGAGCCCGTCACCCCTGCACGCCTGGCCCTGCGGGTCGGTTCGCTGCGCAAGGGGCAGATCTGGCTCAATGGGCGCAATGTGGCGCGCTTCTGGCAGATCGGGCCCCAGGAGGAGTACAAGCTGCCGGTGTCGTGGCTCGCCGCGCAGAACGAGCTGCTGATCTTCGCCGAGGAGGGCCACACAGAGCAGGTGAGCATCGTGGCATGAGCGACAGGCCCACCCTCGCGATCGTGATCGTCTCGTGGAATGTGCGCGAGCTGCTGCGTCGCTGCCTGCGGGCCATCGAGGCCTCGCTCGCGGACGCACCGCTCGCCTGCGAGGTCGTCGTCGTGGACAATGCCAGCCACGACGGCACCCCCGCCGCGCTGCGCGCCGAGTTCCCTCGGGTGCGCCTGCTCGAGCCCGGGGCCAACCTCGGCTTCGCCGGGGGGAATAACGTCGCCCTGCGGGCCATCCTGGCCGAGGGCCGGGCCGACTATGTGCTGCTGCTCAACCCCGACACCGAGCCGGCGGCCGAGGCCATCCCGCGCCTGCTGCGCGAGCTCGAGGCCCGCCCCGAACTGGCGGCCGTCGGGCCCCTGCTGCGCTACGGCGACGGCGCGCTCCAGCCCTCGCGACGGCGCTTCCCTACCCTGGCCACGCTCTTCTGGGAGAGCACGGTCCTCGACCGGCTCTGGCCGGGCAACCCCTGGGCCGCGCGCTACCGCTGCGCGGACCGGCCGGACAGCCAGGGGCAGGCGGTCGACTGGCTGGTGGGGGCCGCCCTGCTCGTGCGCGTCGCGGCCATCAGGCGCGCCGGCCTGCTCGACGAGCGCTTCTTTATGTACAGCGAGGAGCTGGAGTGGCAGGCGCGGCTGCAGGGTGCCTGGGGCGGCGAGGCGATCTGGTTCCTGCCCGAGGCGCAGATCATCCACCACGAGGGCAAGAGCAGCGAGCAGGCCGTGGCCCGCCGTCACCTCAGCTTCAGCCGCAGCAAGCTGCTGCTGGCCCGCATGTGGTACGGCTGGGCCGCGGCGCGGCTGCTGCGTGACTTCCTGCGCTTCGGCTTCGTCTACGAACTCGGCGTCGAGGGATTCAAGCTGCTCGTCGGCCACAACCCCGGCCTGCGCCGCCAGCGCATCAGTGTCTACCGGCGCGTGCTCCGCGAGCTATAGTGAGGCTTGAGCCAGGCGGCCCTGGCCCGCCGCTCAGCCCTCAGCCCCCCCAATGCACTTCAGCACCCTGACAGACAACTGGCAGATCCGCCCGCTCGACGTGTTTCGCCAGGGCATCTACCCGCGCGACAACGAGGGCTGGCAGCCCGCCCGCGTCCCCGCCCACTGGCAGGAGCTGCCGGGCCTCGAGCGGCACCACGGCAAGGTGGTCTACCGCTGCACCTTCGACTGGGGCCGGGCCGAGCCGGCCGAGGCCCCGCCCGAAGCCTCGCCGGAGCGCTGGTGGCTGCGCCTGGGCGGGGTCTTCTACCACTCGCGCTCCTACCTGAACGGGGTCGACCTCGGCGCCCACGAGGGCTACTTCGCCCCCTTCGAGGCCGAGGTGGGCGCCCTGCTCAACTCCAACGGCCCCAACACCCTGCTGGTCGAGGTGGACTGCCCCGAGGAGCGCAACAAGCTCGGCAAGACCATGGTGACGGGCGTCTTCTCGCACTGGGACTGCCTGGACCCCCAGGCCAACCCGGGCGGGATCTGGCTGCCCGTCGAGCTGCACCGCAGCGGCCCGATCCGCCTGAGCCACGCTCGTCTGCTCACCGTGGCCAGCGACGAGCGCTTCGCCCAGGTGCGCTTCGACCTCGACCTCGACGCCGCCGAGGAGGGCCCGGTCACCCTGCGCCTGCGCTTCACGCCGCGCACCTTCGACGCCGAGCCCCAGGTCTTCGAGCAGCAGCGGACGCTACGCCGCGGCCGCCAGGAGGTCGGCGGCCTGGTCAAGCTGCGCGACCCGCGCCTCTGGTGGACCCACGACCTGGGGCGCCCCGAACTCTACGACGTGACCGTCGAGGTGCTCAGCGGCGGGGCGGTGAGCGACCGCCGCAGCGTCACCTTCGGCGTGCGCACCTTCGAGCTGAAGAGCTGGATCCCGTACCTCAACGGCGTGCGCTTCCTGGCCAAGGGCAACAACTACCCGCCGGGCGACATGCGCATCGCGCGCATGAACCGCGAGCGCTACGACCTCGACCTGCGGCTGGCCCGCGAGGCCCATATGAATATGCTGCGGGTCCACGCCCACGTCGACCACCCGCAGCTCTACGAGGCCGCCAACGCGGCGGGCATCCTGCTGTGGCAGGACTTCCCGCTGCAGTGGGTCTACGACCAGAAGATCTTGCCCGAGGCCCGCCGGCAGGCCCGGACCATGGTGCGCCTGCTGGGCGGTCACCCCGCGGTCGCGATCTGGTGCATGCACAACGAGGCCTTCCCGATCGAGGATTCGGCCGACGAGAGCACTATGGCCCGCCTGCGCACGCAGCTGGCCGCCCTGGGCCGCAGCTGGAACCGCGATGTCATGGATACGCAGCTCAAGGCGGTCGCCGAGGCCGAGGACCCCACCCGGCCCGTGGTCCGCTCGTCGGGCGAGTTCCACATCCCCTATGTGCGCGAGGGCACCGACGGCCACGCCTACTTCGGCTGGTACCGCAACCACGGCACCCTCGACGACGCCGAGGTCATGCAGCGGCGCTTCCCCGGCAATATGAGCTTCATGACCGAGTTCGGCGCCCAGAGCTTCCCCAACCTCGAGAGCAGCCGCAAGTTCATCAGCGACCCGCTCACCGACGAGACGATCAAGGCCCTCGAGACCCGCCACGGGCTGCAGGGCGAGATCATGTCCAACTGGATCCCCTGGCGCGAGTCGGGCTCCCTGGCCGACGCCGTCGAGCTCTCGCAGGACTACCAGATCTTCATCAACCGCTACTACATCGATCGGCTGCGCGACCGCAAGTACCGGCCCACGGGCGGCATCGTCGCCTTCCTCTTCGTCGACCCCTACCCGGCGGTGCTCTGGAGCGTGGTGGACTACTGGCGGGTGCCGAAGCGCTCGTACTACGCGCTGAAGCTGGCCTACAGCCCGCAGTACGCCTACTGCCTCTACGCGCCGCGGGTCTACGCCGTGGGCGAGGCGGTGACCCTGCCCCTGGCCGTGGTCAACGACGCCAGGCGGGCCATCCTGGGCGCCCGGCTCGAGGCCCGCCTGCGCGACCCCGCCGGGGCCCTGCTGGCCGAGTCGCGCCACAGCGTCGACCTGCCCGCCGACTGCCAGCCCTTCGTGGTCGACCGGCTGCGCCTGACCGCGACCCGCCCGGGGCGCTACGCGCTCGAGATCGCCCTGACCAACGTCGACCACGAGGTGCGCCAGGTGTACGAGATCGAGGTGAAATAGCCGCGACGCCCCCCTCGATCGGGCAGGTTGCCCCCATGGCGCAGGCAGGGTATCCTGATACTCAACCACCCGGGACTACCTGGAGAACCATGGAAGCGCTTCGTTTGCTCCCCCTCGCCGCCGGCGAGTCGCCCCTGGGCTTTCTGCCCGAGATGGCGGCGCTCCTGGCGGTAGGCGCCCTCTTTGGCTATCTCGCCCAGCGCCTCGGCCTCGTGCCGATCGTCGGCTTCCTGCTCGCCGGGGTGCTCCTCGGCCCCAACAGCCTCGGGGTCGTGCGCGACCAGGAGCTGATCGAGGCGACCGCCGAGATCGGGGTCATCCTCCTACTCTTCACCATCGGCCTCGAGTTCAGCCTCGACCAGCTCGCCCGCATCAGGCGGCTGATCTTCATCGGGGGCGGCCTGCAGGTGGCCCTGACCGTAGGGCTCACGGTCGGCCTGCTCGAGCTGTTCGCCATGCCGCTGCCGGTGGCGATCTTCAGCGGCTTCCTGCTCTCGCTCTCGTCGACCGCCGTGGTGATGAAGGTCCTCTCGGCCCGCGGCGAGACCGACACCCAGGCGGGCCAGATCAGCCTGGGCATGCTGATCTTCCAGGACCTGGCCGTGGTGGCGATGGTGCTGCTGGTGCCGATGCTGGGCGGCGAGGGCGGCTCGCCCCTGGAGATTGGCCGGGCCCTGGCCACGGCGGCCGCGCTGATCGTCGGCGTGCTGGTCTTCGCCCGGCGGATCATGCCGCCGATCATCGAGTCGGTGGCCCGCACCTGTTCGCAGGAGATCTTCCTGCTCACGGTGGTCGCGATCTGCTTCGGCACGGCCTATCTGACCAGCCTGGCCGGGGTCAGCCTCTCGCTCGGGGCCTTCCTGGCGGGCCTGGTGGTGAGCGACACGCGCTTCCGCGACTATGCCCTGGGCGAGATCCTGCCGCTGCAGGTGCTCTTCAGCGCGACCTTCTTCGTCTCGGTGGGCCTGCTGCTCGACGTGGGCTATATGCTCGCCAACCTGCCCCTCGTGCTCGGCGTCGTCGCCGCGACCGTGCTGATCAAGCTCGTCACCACGGCGGTGAGCGTGCGCGCCCTCGGCTATAGCGCCGGGGTGGCGAGCTTCGTCGGGCTGCTGCTGGCCCAGATCGGCGAGTTCTCGCTGGTGCTCGAGCGGACGGGGCGCGAGCTTGGCCTGACGCCCTTCAATATGGGCCCGGCCGGCACCCAGACCTTCATCGCCGCCACGGTGCTGCTGATCATCATCACCCCCTTCCTGGCCCAGGTCGGCGGCCTGATCCAGCGCAAGCTGGCGGGCCCCGCCGACCCCGCGATCGCCGACGATGACCCAGGCGACGCGGCCCACATGGCCGCCTTCGCCGGCCTGCGCGACCACGTAATTATCGCCGGCTACGGGCAGGCCGGGGCGGCCCTGGCCCGGGCCCTGCACGCCAACGCCGTGCCCTACGGCATCCTGACCCTGAGCCCGGGCGGCGCCAACGAGGCCGAGGCCCGCGGCCTGCGCGTGCTGCGCAGCGACTACGCCCGCCAGCACGTGCTCGAGCAGGCGGGGCTGCGCCAGGCCCGCCTGATGGTGATCGCCGACGATACGGCCGCCATGACCCACCGCGTGATCAGCGTGGCCCGCGGGCTGCGCCCCGACCTGCCAATTCTGGCCAGGAGCCGTACGGGCCACGAGGCCCGCGAGCTCGAGGAGGCCGGCGCCCAGCGCGCCATCGCCGAGGACGAGACCAGTATCGAGGTGCTGTTACAACAGGTCCTGGACGACTTTGGAGCTGAGCAAAGCAACATGGGTGCGTACATCGAGGAGGTACGTCAGATGAGCGGATCGGCAAAGACCCAGGTCGCCCTGGCCGGTAAGGGCGCCCCGAAGTGCGAGCACGCGGCCGGGCTCGGCCCGGTCACCCCCGGCACCGACGGCTGCGAGGAGTGTCTGCAGAGCGGCGATAGCTGGGTCCATCTGCGGGTCTGCATGACCTGCGGCCACGTCGGCTGCTGCGACTCGTCCAAGAATAAGCACGCCACCGCCCACTTCCACGGAACCGGCCACCCCGTGATGCGCTCGTTCGAGCGGGGCGAGGATTGGGGCTGGTGCTATATCGATAAGATCACGCTGTAGCGGGCGAGGGGGCTCGCGCTCCCTTGCAGGGGGGCCTGCCACCCGCTGGTTGCGAGGGGGCTCGCGCTCCCTTGCAGGGGGGCCTGCCACCCGCTGGTTGCGAAGGGGCCGCCGCCGGCCCCCTCGCGCTCCCCCGCGCCAGGGGCTACGCCCCTGGACCCCGAAAAGAGCTAGCTCTGCCGGCCCGTTTTGCCCTACGATCATGCC
>CAZKTU010000309.1:3855-6911 GCA_964555675.1 uncultured Oscillochloris sp. | reverse complement strand
GTGCTCGAGTACCTGCGCCGCCTCAACGTCAACGAGCTGACCCCCCTCGAGGCCCTCAACAAGCTCGCCGAGCTGCGCAAGCTCGCGGGCGAGGGGTAGACGGCTTTAGGCCGGCAAAACCTGTGTTACACTACCCCCCAGGTTGACCCGCTGGAGAACACCTGTGGAAGTAGTCCGCGCCCTCGAACCCGGCCTCGCCAGTCGCCCCTCGGCCCTCACAATGGGCAAATTCGACGGGGTGCACCTCGGCCACCGGCGCCTCGTCGAGACCACTGTCGAGCGCGCCCGCTCCCTCGGCCTCGCTAGCGCCGTCCTCACCTGGGAGCCTCACCCCAACGCCGTGATCCGCCCCGGCCAGCCCCTGCAGCTGCTCACCAGCCTCGAGGAGAAGATCGAGCTGATCGGCCGCCTCGGCCCCGACCTGCTGATCGTCGCCCCCTTCACCGCCGAGACAATGGCCACCAGCGCCGAGGCCTACATGCGCCAGATTGTCGCCGCCGCCCCCCTGCGCGAGCTCTGGGTCGGCGAGGACTTCGCCATGGGCCGCGGCCGCGCCGGCGACGTGCCCAACCTTATGGCGATCGGCGTCGAGCTCGGCTTCGCCGTCGGCGCCGTCAGCAAGGTGATCGTCGGCGGCCAGCCCGTCAGCGCCTCGCGGGTGCGCGAGCTCCTGCGCGCGGGCGATGTCGCCGGCGCCGAGCCCCTGCTCGGCCGGCCCTTCGGCCTGCGCGGCCTCGTCGTCCAGGGCGACCAGCGCGGACGCACGATCGGCTTCCCCACCGCCAACCTCCAGATCGACCCCATCCACGTGCTGCCGGCCGACGGCGTCTACGCCTGCCGGGTCTACCTCAACGGCGAAGGCCTGCCCGCCGTCACCAACATCGGCGTGCGCCCCACCTTCGACGGCCTGCGCCGCACCGTCGAGGCCCACCTGCTCGACTGGAGCGGCGACCTCTACGGCCAGTCCATCCGCATCGAGTTCACCCAGCGCCTGCGCGGCGAGCAGAAGTTCGCGGGCATCGAGGCCCTCGTCGCCCAGATCCGCAGCGACGCCGACCAGGCCCGGGAGCTCCTGCGCCCATGAGCAGCACGGCCCGCCCGTCGCCCGCCCCGAGCCTCGCGCAGCCCCGCGGCCTGGCCCTCGCCCTGCCCCGCGCGCGCCTCGGCCTGACCCTCGCCGTCGCCGCGGCCGTCGCCGCCCTGCTCTGGCTCAGTCTGCTGCCGCCCCGCACCCTCAGCATCGATGTCGGCAGCGTCGGCTCGGGCGACCTGATCTTCCTCAGGGGCGTCTACCACCGCGAGCAGGCCGACCGCAACGACCCCCAATCGCGCACCTATCGCTGGGCCCGCGGCGACGCCGTGATCAGCATGCCCGCAGGCCAGAGCGGCGCCACGCTCTTCACCGCCGAGATGTACGCCGCGCCCCAGCCCGCGGGCGAGCCCCTGCCCTTCGCCATGGACGCCGGCCCGCACCGCCTCGCCTTCGCTGTGGCCGAGACCGAGCGCGTCTACCGCCTGCTCGTGCCCGCCGCGGCGGCTGAGGCCGGGGTGGTGCGCCTGCGCTTCGCGAGCCCGACCGTCACCCCGCCCGGCGACGATCGCCTGCTGGCCGTGTCCCTCGATCGCATCAGCCTGCGCCCGACCGCCGCCGCCGGCCTGCCGGCCCTACCCCTGTTGGGGATCCAGATTGCCGCCGTGGGCGGCCTGGCCCTCCTGCTCTGGGCCAACCGCGCGCCCGGGCGGCTTGTCGTGGGCGGGGCCATGATCGCGGCGCTCCTGCTGGCCTGCCTGAACCTGGGCGCCCGCTACTGGGCCGGCCTCGCGACCTGGCCCCTCGCCGCCGTGGCCCTGGCCCTGGCCGCCGTGAGCCTGCCGGCCCGCCGCCTGCTGCCCCAGGGCGCCACCGCCGAGGCCCGCTTCGCCCGGCGGCTCTGGCTGATCGCCCTCGGCGGCCTGGCCCTGCGCCTGGTCGGCGTCAGCGCCCCGGGCTTCGCCTTCAACGACCTCGACATCCAGTCCATCCTCTTCGGGCGCGTGCTCTCGGGCGAGGTCTACCTCTTCGAGAACGCCCACGAGTTCGGCGGCGGGCAGACCTTCTACCCCTCGGGGCCTTACCTGCTGACCCTGCCGCTGCTGCTGCTGCGGCCCACCCTGGCCTTCGCGCTGCACACCGGCTCGGCCATCTTCGACGCCGCGGGCGTGGTCTTCCTGGCCCTGATCGCCCGCGAGCTCGGGCTGAGCCGGCGGGCCGCCCTGATCGCCGCGGCCCTGCTGGCCGTGCTGCCCATCCAGCTCACCGCCCTCTGGTGGGGGTTTTATACCAACATCGGCGGCCAGGCGCTGCTGCTGCTCATGCTCTGGCTGCTCCTGCGGCACACCCGCGCGCCGGCGGGCTGGAGCGTGGCCCTGCTCTTCGTCGGGCTGAGCCTGGTGCTGGTCTCGCACGTCGGCGTGCTCATCCTCACCGGCACGGCCGCGGCCCTGGCCCTGGCCCTGGCGTGGCTGCCGCAGCGCCCGAGCGCGCGGGCTTGGCGCGGGCTGCTAGGGGCGGGCCTGGGGGCCCTGGCGATCTTCGCCCTGGCCTACCTGAGCTTCGTGGCCGCGCCGATGCTCGGCTCGGCCCAGGGCGTGCTCGCCAACGACGGGCGGCTCTCGCCCGAGCGCCTGGCCGAGGAGCGGGCCTACATCCAGCGCATCCTGCCGGTGGCGATGTGGCGCGGGGTAGGCATGCTGCCCTTCCTGCTGCTCATCCCGGGCCTGCCGCTGATCTGGGCGCGAGCGGGGCGGCCTCTCGGGCGGGCGGTGACCCTGGGGTGGCTGATCACGCCGCTGATCTATGTGGTGGTCGAGTACCTCTACCTGGTGCAGGTGCGCTACATCTACTTCCTGGCGCCCCTCTGCTGCCTGGCGACCGCCGCGGTGCTCGACCGGCTCTGGGCGCGCCGGGCCGGCCGCCCCGTCGCCATCCTCGTCATCGCCCTGATCGCCTGGCTGGGCATCTTCCTCTGGTACAACGGCGCGATCGTCGGGATCAAGATGTCCCTGGTGCCACTGAC
>CAZKTU010000309.1:0-3755 GCA_964555675.1 uncultured Oscillochloris sp. | reverse complement strand
AAGCCGGGGTCGAAGAGCAGGATGGCGCCGACGCACACGGCCAGGGCGAGCAGCACGGCGGCGAGGATGATCAGCCAGCGCGGCAGCGGGCGCGGCGCGGGGGTGCCGCCGAGGGCCCGCATGGGCGGGGCGGCCTCGCCATAGTGCTGGGCGCGCAGCTCCTCGAGGGCGACCGAGGCGTCGAGGCCGAGGAAGTCGGCGTAGTCCTTGACCATCTGGGGGGCCGTCGGTCCGCGAGGCAGCAGGGTCAGCTTATCGTCCTCCATGGCCTGGAGGTACGACATGCGGATCTTCAGCTCGTTCTCGATCTGCACCAGGGTCAGGTGGCGGTGCAGGCGCTCGGCGCGCATGCGCTGGCCCAGCCCGACCTCGCCCGGCTCGAGGGTCGCAGCGGCCCCAGTGGCGCGCGCGCCGTCGGCCGGCTTGGCCTCGGCGGGCGGAGTGCGCAGCAGGGCCATCTCCTCGGCCTCGCTCATGAAGACCCGCTCGTCGGCGGGCGCGCCGCGCGGGTTCTTGCGCTGGGTGGCCCGATGGGCGTAGAGAGCGTCGGCCACGCTGAGCTCGGTCGGGGGGGGCGAGCCCTGGGCGCGGGGCGGCTCGACGGCGGTCGGCGCGCGGGGGGGTGCGAGCGTCGCCGTCAGGGCCGCAGGTACGGGCGCGGGGCGCTCGGCCATCCGCAGCCTGACCCGGGCGAGCAACTCGGCCGAGCGGTAGGGCTTGGCGATATGGTCGACGGCGCCCTCCTCGAGGGCCCGCACCACATCCTCCTCGTTCGCCGCGCCGCTCAGCACGACCACCGCGGTCTCGGCCGCCAGGCGGCCCAGCAGCTCCCAGCCGCCGCCGTCGCCCGAGCGCACCTCGAGGATGACCAGAGCGGGGCGCTGCTCGGCGTATAACAGCTCGCCATGGCCCAGGTCGCTGCTGCGGGCCACCGTGTAGCCGGCATCCTCGAGCTGCGCGGCCAGGCGCGCCAGGATCGTCACATCGTCGTCTATAATCAAGATCGAAGACAAGCCGCTGCTCCTCTTCCCAGAAGGGGGGCGCCTACCGAGAGCCGGCCCGCCGAGCCGGCATTATACCACGCGAAATGCAGAGCCTCTACGATGTGATTGTGGTGGGCGCGGGGCACGCAGGCTGCGAGGCCGCCGCGGCCGCAGCCCGCATGGGCGGGCGCACCCTGCTGCTCACCATCGACCTCGATAAGCTGGCCCACATGTCCTGCAACCCGAGCATCGGGGGGCCGGCCAAGGGCCACCTCGTGCGCGAGATCGACGCCATGGGCGGCCTGACCGCGCGCGTCACCGACCGCACCGCCATCCAGATCCGCCTGCTCAACGAGAGCAAGGGCCCCGCCGTCCAGTCCCTGCGGGCCCAGTGCGACAAGCGCCTCTACGCCCAGGTGATGAAAGAGGAGCTCGAGCAGCTGCCCGGGCTCGACCTGCGCCAGGCCATGGTCGAGCGGATCGTGCCGCTCGGCGGTCGCCCGCCGGCCGCCGACGAGCAGCCGGCCGGCGCGGCCTTCGCCGTCGTGACCCACACCGGCTGGACCTACTACGCCAGGGCCCTGGTGCTCACCACTGGCACCTTCCTCAGGGGCCGCGCGATCACCGGCCAGGCCGTCTGGGGCGCCGGTCGCGCCGGCGAGGCCCCCGCCACAGCCCTCGGCGAAGACCTGGCGCACCTCGGCTTTCCGCTGGTGCGCCTCAAGACCGGCACCCCGCCCCGCGTGCACGCCCGCAGCATCGACTTCGCCCAGACCGAGGTCCAGCACGGCAGCCCGACGCCGCTGTACTTCGGCCACTACTACGACGAAGCGGCGCGCCCCGCCCCGGCCTACCACGGCCCCCCCGCCGCGGTCTACCCGCATCCGACCCTGGGCGGGTGGCGGCCCCAGCTGCCCTGCTACCAGGTCCACACCACGCCCGAGTTCCACGCGACTATCAGGGCCAACCTCGACCGGGCGCCCCTCTTCAGCGGCGTGATCGAGGGGGTCGGACCGCGCTACTGCCCCAGCATCGAGGACAAGATCGTGCGCTTCGCCGACAAAGAGCGCCACGGGCTCTTCCTCGAGCCCGAGGGCTGGGGCACCCACGAGGTCTATGTCCAGGGCTGCAACACCTCGCTGCCCGAGGATGTCCAGTGGGCCATGCTGCGCAGCATCCCGGCCCTGCGCGAGGTCGAGCTGATGCGGGTCGGCTACGCGATCGAGTACGACGCCGTGGCCACCGGCGAGGTCGGCGCCGACCTCCAGGCCCGCCGCCTGCCCGGCCTCTTCCTCGCCGGCCAGATCAACGGCACCACCGGCTACGAAGAGGCCGCCGCCCAGGGCCTGATGGCGGGCATCAACGCGCTGCGCAGCGTTCGCAACGAGCCGGCGGTGCTGCTCGGGCGCGATCAGGCCTATATCGGCGTGCTGATCGACGACCTGGTCACCAAGGAGATCCGCGAGCCCTACCGCATGTTCACCAGCCGGGCCGAGCACCGCCTGCTGCTGCGCGCCGATAACGCCGACCTGCGCCTCACGCCCCTCGCCCGCGACCTGGGGCTGGTGGACGCCGGGCGCGCCGCCGCGGTCGAGGCGCGGCGCGAGGCCGCCCAGGCCCTGAGGGACGCCCTGACAGGCCGTAAGGTCTTCCCCTCGGCCGCGGTGGGGGCCAGCCTCGCCGCCGCCGGCGTGGCGCCGCCGAGCCAGCCCAGCAGCGCCGCCGAGCTGCTCGCCCGCCCGGAGGTGCGCTACGCCCAGCTACGCGAGGCCCTCGACCTGCCCGCGGCGCCCGCCCATGTCGTCGAACTGGTGGAGGTCGAGTGCAAGTACGGCGGCTATATCGCCCGCCAGCAGCGCGAGGTCGAGCGCATGCGCAAGATGGAGAGCCGGCGCATCCCCGCCGACTTCGACTACAGCGCGTTGCCGGGGCTGCGCAACGAGGCCAGGCAGGCCCTGATGCGCTTCCTCCCGGCCACATTGGGGCAGGCCGGGCGCCTGGCGGGGATCAGCCCCGCCGACGTCGCCATCGTGCTCTTCGCCCTCGAGCGCAGAGGCCAGAGCCAGCCAGGCCCGGCCGTAGATGGCCCCCGGGGGTCTTGAGCCGCGCCCAGTGGAAACGACACGGCCGGCGGCTCCCGGCAAGTTGAGCATCGACAACTTTGTGCCACTTGTGACAAAATTCCCGCATGGGGGCGGGATCGTGGTGTATAGTACGGCCATCGAACCGTCTTAGCAGCAGGAGGTCAATGATGACCCCTCGGCCCATCGCTCAGGTGCTCGGCTTTGCCGCGACGCTCCTCTTCGGCGTATCCGCCCTGGTCGGCTGTGGACTACAGCCGTCGAGCCGCGTGATCGAGCCTGTCGGCCCCGCCCTCTCGGCCGTCTCGGCGCCCAAGGTCGCTGTCGCGGCGCCACTGGCTGCGCCCGCCATCGCCGGCACGCTCGAGGTACGGGCCGCCAACATCGCCTTCGAGCAGCGCAGCCTCGCCGTGGCCGCCCCCGGGATCTACGAGGTGCGCATCGTGAACAACGACGCCGTCCCTCACGAGGTCGCCTTCGACGACGGCACGCGCCTGGCCGCGGGGCCCGGCCAGACGGCCACTGCGATGGTCAGCATTCCCAGCGAGGGCACTGCCTTCGTCTGTGTCTTCCCGGCCCACCGCGACGCCGGCATGGTCGGCCAGGTGAGTGTTACCGAGTAAACACCCCTCGCGGCCCCTGGCGCCTCTCAATCCAATGCCCCCGCCCAGGCTCTGGGCGGGGGCGCTTT
>CAZKTU010000308.1:2931-6914 GCA_964555675.1 uncultured Oscillochloris sp. | reverse complement strand
CCTCGTCGCGCCTGGTGAAGAGGGTGCCGTCGCCGAGCATACAGTCGAGCAGCAGACGCTCGTAGGCCTCGGGCGAGGCGACCCCGAAGCTGGTGCCGTAACGAAAGTCCATGGTCACGGGGCGGATCTGCTGCTGGCCGGGCACCTTCGAGCCGAACTTGAGCGTGATGCCCTCGTCGGGCTGGATCTTGATCGAGAGGACGTTGGGCTCGATGTCGTTCATGGGCGTGTCGGCGAAGAGCATGGTCGGCACGGTCTTGAACTGAATGGCGATCTCGCTCACCCGCCGGGGCATAGCCTTGCCGCTGCGCAGGTAGAAGGGCACGCCGGCCCAGCGCCAGCTCTCGATGAAGAGCTTGAGGGCGACGTAGGTCTCGGTCTGCGAGCCCGGCGCGACCCCGCGCTCGTCGCGATAGCCGCCGATGGGCCTGCCATTGACGCTGCCGGGGCCGTACTGGCCGCGCACGGTGTACTCGTCGACCTCGTTGGGGTAGATCGGCCTGACCGCCCGCAGGACCTTGACCTTCTCGTCGCGGACGGCGTCGGCGCCGTAGGTGACGGGCGGCTCCATGGCCACCAGGGTGAGCAGCTGGGTCAGGTGGTTCTGGATCATGTCGCGCAGGGCGCCGGAGCTATCGTAGTAGCCGCCGCGATCCTCGACCCCGATGCTCTCGGCCACGGTAATCTGCACGTGGTCGACCGAGCGGCGATCCCAGAGGGGCTCGAAGATCCCGTTCGAGAAGCGGAAGACGAGCAGATTCTGGACTGTCTCTTTGCCCAGGTAGTGGTCGATGCGGAAGATCTGGCTCTCGTCGAAGACAGCCAGGAGCTGCTGGTTGAGGGCGCGGGCGCTCTCGAGGTCGCGCCCGAAGGGCTTCTCGACGATGATGCGGGTCCAGCCGCCGTTAGGCGAGCGCCCCAGGCCGTGGGCCCCGATCTGGCGGATGATCTCGGGGTACGACTCGGGGGGAGTGGCTAGGTAGAAGACCCTGTTGCCGCCGGTGCCGCGCTGCTCGTCGATCGCGGCCAGGCGCTCGGCCAGGCTCGCGAAGCCGGCCGGGTCGTCGAAGCTCGAGCGGTGATAGGCAATGCCCTCGGCGAAGCTACCCCAGAGGGCGGGCTCGACGACGCCGCTGCGCGAGTTCTCGTTGACCCCATCGAGCAGCACCTGGCGAAAGTGCTCGTCGTCCCACTCGCGGCGGGCGAAGCCGACGACCGAGAAGCCGCCGGGGAGGCGGCGCTCGCGGGCGAGGTTATAGAGGGCGGGCACCAGCTTGCGACTGGTGAGGTCGCCGGTCGCGCCGAAGATGACCATCGTGCATGGCTCGGGCGTGCGACCCAGGCGCAGCCCGCTGCGCAACGGGTTCTCGGGAGGGCTGAGGGATGAAGGCTGAAGGCTCTCGCTGCTCATGACTACTCCTCGGCGCAGCCCACCATCGGCCGCGCCGGAGCTGCGGCCAGCCGGCAGGCTGCTCGGGCTGCCTCCGTACGGACCATCCGTCATCACTCGGACTTCTTGACGGCGTGGCCGCCGAACTGGTTGCGCAGAGCGGCGAGGACCTTGGCGCTGAAGCTATCGTCCTGGCGCGAGCGGAAGCGGGTCTGGAGCGAGAGGGTGATGATCGGCGCGGGGACATCGAGGTCGATGGCCTCCTGGACCGTCCAGCGGCCCTCGCCGCTATCCTCGACGTAGCCGCGGATGCTCGCCAGGTCGGCGTCCTGCTCGAAGGCCAGCTCGGCCAGCTCGAGGAGCCACGAGCGCACCACGCTGCCCTGGTTCCAGAGGTGGCTGATCTTCTGCAGGTCGAAGTCGTAGCGCGACTTCTCGAGGATCTCGAAGCCCTCGGCGTAGGCCTGCATCATACCGTACTCGATCCCGTTATGGATCATCTTGACGAAGTGGCCGGCGCCCCAGGGGCCGCAGTGGAGGTAGCCGTCGGGCGGGGCCAGGGTCTTGAGCAGCGGCTCGATGTGGGCGAAGGTCTCGGCCTCGCCGCCGACCATGGTGCAGTAGCCGACCTTGAGGCCCCAGATCCCGCCCGAGACCCCGGCGTCCATGAAACGCAGGCCCTGGGCGGCCAGCTGCTCGCCGTGGGCGATGCTGACCTTATAGTTATTATTGGCGCCGTCGACCAGGATATCGCCCTGGCTGAGCAGGGGGGTGACCGCGGCGATATGCTCGTCGGTGGCCTTGCCGGCGGGGAGCATGAGCCAGACCACGCGGGGGGGCTGCAGGGAGGCGACCAGCTCCTCGATGCTGCGGGCGGCGACGGCGCCGTGCTCGTCGGCGAGCTCCTGGGCCTTCTCGAAGGTGCGGTTGTAGACGACAACGCGGTGTCCGCCCTGGAGCAAACGGACCGCCATATTTGCGCCCATGCGGCCAAGGCCGATCAAGCCGAGTTCCATGAGGGGTCTCCTAGTTAGTTGCTTCCACTGCGCAATCATTATACTTCAGGCGCACGTCACTTGGCTGCTATCCGCGGTCCAGGCTGCTCTGGTAGAATAGTGCGAACAGGTTTTCGCGTAGGAGCATGCCCGTGTCGACTGATCGCAGCCAGGGCCCGCGCCGCCCCACCCCCCGCGGGGGCAAGCCATACACCGACGAGACCCAGGTGATACCGCGCCCGCGCAGCAACCCGCCGGGGCGACCCGCGCTCTCGCGGCGCCCGCGCCGCAGCCTCTGGGCGCAGATCCGGCTGGCCCTGTTGGCGGCCGTAGCCCTGGCCCTGCTGGGGCTGGGGCTGCTCTACTGGCAGGTGCGCGACCTGGCGGGCGCGATCACGGTGGCCGACGTGCGCAACAACCCGCCCCTGGCCTCGCCGCTGATCGGGGCCAACGTGCTGATCATCGGCACGGACGAGCGGGCCGGCCGCCCCGAGGAGGGTGTGCGCGGCGACACGCTGATCCTGGCGCGCCTCGACGCCACGGGGCGCTGGGCCTCGCTGCTCTCCATCCCGCGCGACTCCGAGGTGAGCATCCCCCAGGTCGGGCTCACCCAGACCAAGATCAATGTGGCCTACGGGCAGGGCTACGCCGGGGCCGAGGCGCTCTACGGGCCGGGGGCGACGCCGCAGCAGGGCGGCATGGCCCTGGCCGCCCAGACGGTCGAGGAGTTCCTGGACCTGCGCGGGCGAGGCATGAAGGTCGACTTCGTCGCCACGGTCAACTTCGCAGGCTTCGCGGGGCTGATCGACGCCCTGGGCGGGGTCATGATCGACGTGCCGGTCTACATCCTCGACGAGGAGTACCCGACCGAGGACTTCGGCATCCAGCGCATCGAGTTCCAGCCCGGGCCGCAGCGCATGGACGGCAAGACGGCGCTGATCTACGCCCGCACGCGCCACCAGGACAGCGACTTCGGGCGGGCCGAGCGCCAGCAGCAGGTGGTGCGGGCGATCATGCAGGAGTTCAGGGCCAAGGGCGCCCTCGGCCAGGCCCTGCTGGTGCCCGCGCTGCTGCGGGCGGTCGCGGGCGAAGAGGGCGGGGCGCAGCCCGTGCTGACGACCATGCCCCTCGACCGGCTCGACGTGCTGCTGGGCCTGATCGGGCTGGCGGGCGGCCTCGACCCCGAGGCCCTAGGCCAGTTCCGCCTAGGCCCCGAGCAGCTGGCCTACGAGAATGGCTCGAACCTGATCTTCGATCAGGGGGCGGTGCAGGCCCTGATCGACCAGTGGCAGCGCCCGCCTAGCGAGGCGAGCGAGAACGCTTCGGTGCAGGTCTTCAACGGCACGGAGGTGGCGGGGCTGGCCCGCCGGGTGAGCCTCGACCTGGAGGGGGCGGGCTTCCTGATCCTGCCCCCGGGCAACGCGGCGGGCCTGGCCGACAAGACGCGGGTCTACAACCAGGGCGGAGCGCCGGCCACCAGCAGGCGCCTGGCGCGCACGCTCAACGCCGAGCTGGTGAATGGCGCGCCGCCCGAACTGGCCAGCGAGGCGGATATCGTGGTAGTGCTCGGGCCAGAGGCGGGGCCGTAGGGGCGGGGC
>CAZKTU010000308.1:0-2831 GCA_964555675.1 uncultured Oscillochloris sp. | reverse complement strand
TGCAAGGGGCCTGGCCGCCCCGCCCTATCCTGGAGGCATGTGCGATGAAGCGCATTGTGAGCATCAGCCTGGGCTCCTCGGCCCGCGACTACAGCTTCACCACCACCATTCTCGGTCGCACCGTTGAGGTCGAGCGCATCGGCGCCAACGGCGACACGGCCAGGGCCGCCGAGCTGGTCCGCTCGTTCGACGGGCGCGTCGACGCGATCGGCCTGGGCGGGCTCACCCCGGTCTTCAGGGTCGGCAAGGCGCGCTACCCCCACCGCGAGGCGATCAAGATCGCGGCCCAGGCCCGCCGCACCCCGGTGGTCGACGGCGGGGTGGTCAAGAGCACCCTCGAGCGCTGGGCCGTGGCCCAGGCCGTGCGCAAGGTGCCCGGGCTGTTCCGCTACAAGCGCATCCTGCTGACGAGCGGCATCGAGCGCTACCAGCTGGCCGCGGCGATCAGCCAGTACGACGGCGAGCTGCGCTTCGCCGACCCGATCGTGCATCTCGGCCTGCCCTTCCTGCCCGTCCCGCGCACCCTCGAGCAGCTCGAGCTCTACGCCGCCACAACCCTGCCGATCTCGGCCCTGCTGCCCTATAGCCTGCTGCACCCGGTCGGCCTCGGCCAGGAGGGCTACGACCCCCGCGCCGCCGAGCTGTTCGGCTGGGCCCAGGTGATCGCGGGCGACTTCGCCTATATCCGCCGCTTCGCCCCGACCGACCTGGCCGGCAAGGCGATCGTCACCGACGACCCCTCGCCCGCCGAGATCGAGGACCTGAGGCGGCGCGGGGTGACCACCCTGGTCACCATGACCCCGCCGATCAGCGAGGCGCGCCCCTTCATCGCCGCCGACGCCCTCGAGGCGATCATCACCGCGATCCAGGAGACGGGGGCCCAGCCGGGCGAGGCCGAGGCCCTCGACTTCATCGCCGCCGCCGGCTGGGGCGCGACCGTGCAAGAGCTGAACCCGCGGCCCAAGCCCAAATTCGCCTTCGTGATTCACCCGCTGCGCACCAGCCTGATCGCCAACGACCCGCGCTTCAGCTGGACGCGCCACCTGCCCCCGCGCCTGGTCGAGCTGGTGGCCGCGCAGATCCCGCCGCTCTACCTCTCGAAGATCCGCGGCATCCGCTCGCAGGCCACGGGCGAGGAGGCCGAAGGCATCCTGCTGACCCTCGGGACCACCCCGCGCGAGATGATGCGCCGCGAGCCAAGCTTCACCTACAGGCGGCTGATCAGGGCCGCGCGCATGGCCGAGCGCATGGGCGCCCAGCTGATGGGCCTCGGGGCCTTCACCTCGGTGGTCGGCGACGCCGGCGTGACGGTGGCCCAGAAGGCAGATATCGGGATCACCTCGGGCAACTCGCTCACAGTGGCGGCCACCCTCGAGGCCGCCAAGCAGGCGGTGCTGCTGATGAAGGGCGGCCGCCCCGACCGGGTGCGCGCCGTGGTGATCGGGGCCACCGGCTCGATCGGGGCGGTCTGCGCGCGCCTGCTGGCCCAGGCCGTGCGCGACGTGGTGCTGATCGCGCCGCGGGCCGAGCGCCTGCTGGCCCTCAAGCAGCAGATCGAGCAGGAGACCCCCGGTGCCCGCGTGATCGCGGCGACCCACCCCGACGCCTATATCGGCGACGCCGACCTGATCATCACCACCACCAGCGCCCTCACCGGCAAGGTGATCAATGTCGACAAACTCAAGCCGGGCGCCGTGGTCTGCGACGTGGCCCGCCCGCCCGACGTGAAGGAGGAGGACGCCGCGCGCCGCCCCGATGTGCTGATCGTCGAGAGCGGCGAGATCGTGCTGCCAGGCCAGCCCGACTTCGGCTTCGATATCGACATGCCCCCCGGCACGGCCTACGCCTGCCTCTCCGAGACGGCTCTGCTGGCCATGGAGGGCAAGTTCGAGGACTATACGCTCGGGCGCAATATCGAGATGGACCGGGTCAAGGAGATGTACCGCCTCTGGCATAAGCACGGCCTCAAGCTGGCCGGCCTGCGCTCGTTCGGGGTCTATGTCACCGACGAGATGATCGCCGAGAAGCGCCGCCTGGCCGAGGAGCGCCGGCGCCTGCTGGGCCTGCCGGCTGAGACCGTGGAGGGGTAGCGGCGGCGACGGTGAGGTGACCCGGGGGGCAGTGATGGAGCTGGAACATCGGGTCGCACACCCTGACGGAAGGCGCCGCGGCCCCCGCGTGCTGCTCCTGCACGGGGCCTGGCACGGGGCGTGGTGCTGGGAGGGGGCCATGGCCGACCTGGCGGCCCGAGGCTTCGAGGCCCACGCCGTGAGCGTGCGCGGCCACGGCAGCAGCCCCACGCCCAGGGATCACTGGCGCTCGACGGTGCTCGACTACGCCCGCGAGGTGCGCAGCGTCATCGCCGAGCTGGGCGGCAGGCCGCTGGTGGTCGGCCACAGCGCGGGCGGCTACATCACCCAGCTGCTGATCACGGGCGCAGTTGGCCCGGCCCCGCCCGTCGCGGGCGCGGTGCTGCTCTGCAGCTCGCCGGTGAGCATCGGGGCCTACTTTATGGATCGAGGGCTGCGCGGCGCGCCGATGGTCAGCCTGCCGGCCCTGTTGCGCCGCGAGCCTGAGACAGTACGACGGGCCTTCTTCCGCCCCGAGATCGACCCGGCCGAGCTCGAGCGCCATCGCGCGCGCCTGGTGGCCGAGCCGCCCCTGGTCACGCTCAGCAGCATGCTGCTCCGCCCGCGGCCCGCCGCCTGCCGCGTCCCAGTGCTGGTGATCGCCGCCGAGCGCGACGCCGTCTTCGACGTTGAGGCGCAGCGGGCCACCGCCGCGGCCTACGGCGCCGAGCTGCTGGTCGTACCCGGGGCGACCCACGACCT
>CAZKTU010000307.1:0-6918 GCA_964555675.1 uncultured Oscillochloris sp. | reverse complement strand
GCTCGGCGCCCGAACTGCTTCTCGAGCTGGGCGGGGGTCATGAGGATCATGGTGGGGCGGCCGTGGGGGCAGGTGCGCGGGCTGACGCAGGCCTCGAGCTGTTGGAGCAGGCGGCGCATCTCGTCGAGGGCGAGGGGCTGGCCGGCGCGCACCGAGGTGTGGCACGAGAGGGTGGTGAGCATGGCCTCGCGCCAGTCGAGGGGCGTGGAGCCGCCGCGCCCGGCGAGGTGGTCGGCCAGCTCGTGGAGGGCCCGCGGCAGCTCGTCGGGGGGGAGCGTGGCGGGCGCGGCGCGCACGAGCACGCCCTCGCCCCACTCGTCGAGGGCGAAGCCCCACTCGGCGAGGCGCTCGGGGTTGCCGAGCAGCAGGGCGCTGGCGGCGGGCGCGAGGGGCACGGGCTGGGGCAGCAGCATGCCCTGCGACTCGACGGCGCCGTCGGCCTGCTGGGCCATCAGCCGCTCGTAGGTGATGCGCTCGTGGGCGGCGTGCTGGTCGATCAGGTACATGCCCTCGGGGGCCTCGGCGACGATATAGGTCAGCCCCACCTGGCCGACGACCCGTAGCGGGGGCAGCTTCGCGCCGAGCGGGGCGGGGGAGGCCAGGGGCCCCGGCGCGGGGGCGGGGGGAGGCCCCGCATCAGGCCCGGGAAGGGTTGCAGGAGCTGTCGGCTGATCGGGCACGCCCCACGGAATATCGTCCCAGGCCTCGCTCTCGGGGGCTGCGGGGCGGGGCTGCGGGGGGGGCGACTGGCTGCCGGCCTCGGCGACGCCGGCGTCCCAGCGGCTGCGGGTCTGGTCCCAGGCCGAGGCGCCGACGCCCCAGGCCGAGGGCTCGGGGGCGCGGGGGGCCGGCTGCTGGCCGAGCTGGCGCAGCTCGAAGCGGCGCTGCAGCGAGCCGTCGTCGTCGCCCCAGGTGGGCACGCCTGCGCCGGCGACGAGGGCCTCGCGGACCGAGCGGCCGATCACCCCGTGGACCTTTGGGGCATAGCGGAACTTCACCTCGCTCTTGGTGGGGTGGACGTTGACGTCGACGGCGAGGGGGTGGACGCGGATATCGAGGACGGCCACGGGGTGGCGGCCCTTCATCAGCATCGTATGGTAGGCCTCTTCGACGACGGCGGCGAGGGCGCCGCGGGGCTGGAGGGCGCGCCGATTGACGAAGAGGTGCAGGTAGCCGCGCGAGCCGCGGGTGAGGCCGGGGGGCGAGACCAGGCCGCTGACCCGCACCTCGTGCTCGCCCTCGCCGGCCTGGGCCTCGACCTCGAGGAGCTGGCGGGCCACGTCGAGGCCGTACAGCTCGATCAGCACGGCGCGGCGGTCGCCGTCGCCGCTGGTCTGGAGGGCGAGGCGGCCCTCGAGGAGCAGGGTGAAGCGCACCTCGGGGTAGGCGAGAGCATACTGCTGCACGACCGCGCTGATTGCGCTCAGCTCGGTGGCCTCGGAGCGCAGGTACTCGCGGCGCACGGGGGTATTGTAGAAGAGGTTGCGCACACTGAGGCTGGTGCCGGGCGAGCAGCCGCGGGGGCTGCGGGCCTGCACCTCGCCCCCGGCGATGCGCAGCTCGGTGCCGAGCTCTTCGTGGGCGGCCCTGGTGATACAGATCACCTGGGCGACGCTGGCGATCGAGGGGAGGGCCTCGCCGCGGAAGCCGAGGGTGCTGATCTGCCAGAGGTCATCGGCAGAGGAGAGCTTGCTGGTGGCGTGGCGCTCGAAGGCCAGCTCGACCTCGTGGGCGGCGATGCCGCTGCCGTCGTCCTGGACCTTCAGCTCGCGCAGGCCGCCGCCGCGGGCCTCGACGCTGATGCGGCGGGCCCCGGCGTCGAGGGCGTTCTCGAGCAGCTCCTTCACGACCGAGGCGGGCCGCTCGACCACCTCGCCTGCGGCGATCTGCGCTGCTACGGTCGCGTCGAGCAGGCGAATCGGCATAGGACCCTCCGTACACGAACATGTTTGCGATGGTAGTATACCATCTTCGTCCCGGCGACGCAGCGCTCGCGAACTTGCGGGAGGAGGCGGGCGCTCAGGGGGTTGGCGTGGCGGGGACTGGGGTGGCGGGGGCGGGGGTGGCGGTGGCGGTCAGGGCGGGGGTGGGGGCGGCGGCGGGGGCGGCGGCGCCGCTGGAGCCGCCGGCGGCCCAGAGGTAAGCCCCGAGGCCGAGCAGGGCGACAAGGGTGAGGGAGGCGAGGGCCAGGCCCAGGCGTGAGAGGGGGCGCTCGCTGGGGGCAGGCCTAGAGGGGGCGAGCTCGGGCAGAGGGGTGGTGATAGCGGTATCGCCTGAGGCGCCGGGGGTATCGAGCTCGTCGACCTGGGCGATCACCACGGTGATATTATCGCTGCCGCCGCGCTCGTTGGCCAGATCGACCAGGCGCTGGGCGGCCTCGTCGAGGGGGAGCATGCCGGCCACCTCGGCGATCTCGTCGTCGGCGATCAGGCCGTGCATCCCATCAGACGAGAGCAGCACCGTATCGCCGGCCATGAGGGCGACGGTGAAGATATCGACCTCGACCTCGGCGCTGTGGCCGAGGGCGCGGGTGATGATATTGCGCACATTCGACAGGCGGGCCTGCTCGGGGGTCATCAGGCCGGCGGCCACCTGGTCTGAGACGAACGAGTGGTCGTGCGAGATCTGGCTGATCTGGCCCTCGCGCACGAGGTAGGCTCGGCTATCGCCGACATTGGCCACGATCAGGTTATTGTGCAGGAAGAGGGCGGCCACGCCGGTGGTGCCCATGCTGCCGCGGCCCTCGCCATAGATGCGCTGGTTGGCGGTGACGAAGGCGTGACGCAGGGCGTCGTCGGGGGGGTGCTGATCGCTGAAGGTGGCGATGATCGTCTCGACGCCCAGCTGGCTGGCGACCTCGCCGGCGGCGTGGCCGCCCATCCCGTCGCAGACCACCAGGAGCGTGGCCTGGCCGAGTTGCCGGCCCTCGTAGGCGTCCTGGTTGACTTCGCGCCGCATCCCGACGTGGGTGCGAGCGCTGAAGCGCACTCTCATCGTCAGCTCCTCGGGCGGGCCTTCCCTCGCGGTCAGCGCGGAGAGTATACCACTATTGGGTCACCTGCGGCGACCCCTGCGATTGGCGCGTCAAAGGGCCCCCTATCTGAGGCGTCGCGACGCGAACATGCAGCCCAGGGCAACCAGGAGCAGCAGCCACGGCCAGATGGTGTAGGGCTGCGAGAAGGCCACCCAGAGGGAGGCCCCGCAGGCGGCCAGCCCGACGAGCGAGAGAGTTGTGCGCAGGGGCGATGGGGGCATGGGCGGCTCCGGCGGCGCGCGGCGCCGCGTAGGGCCTCGTCAGCGGACGAAGCGTGAGAATACGGCCAGGAACAAAGCCGCCGCCACCAGCGTCAGATAGAACAGGTTGCCCGTCGCGCTGACGAACAGCACGCCCAGGGCGGCGAAGAGGGCCGCAATAAACAGGCAGCCGCGCCGCACCCGGCGGACGCTCTGCTCGACATCGTTCGGCTCAGGGATCATGGGGTAGCGGGAAAGCCCGCCTCTCCTTTCGGCGCTCGGCCCAGGCGGCCTGGCAGCGGTGCGGCTAGATGGTACCACAGGACCATAGCAGGCCCCGGGCCCTTGCGCTATTGTAATCTGTACGCAAGCTTTCGTCAGGCCCTGGCAACGGCCACATGCTATAATTCCTCGTAAGCAGGAGATGACAGATTATTCATCGCCTCGTAGCCACTACCCTCTGTCATAGACGCCTATGTTTGACCAAGAGATCTGGCGGGCCAGCATCGCGGATCGGCTGGCCGGCTTCACACGCAACCCGCGCCAAGATATCCAGATTGCGGGCACCGCCTCGGTGCTCGGCTACCTGGGGGTGCGCACGCTCGAGCCGTTCCTCGAGGCGTTTCAGAGCGAGCCTGTGGCCGCGGTGTTGGCCCTCGCCGAGATCACGCGCGGCCCTGGGGCCGACATGATCGTACGGCGGGCCACGCAGATGCGCTTCCAGGTCGCCCACCTGATCGAGCGCGAGCTGCGCACGCGCAGCGAGCTGCGGGTGGCCGTCGAGCAGCTCCTGGTGACGCTGAACGTCATCCACCTGGCCCGCCAGCGGCTCAACAGCAGCCGCGACGAGTGGCTGCGCCTGACCCTGCTCGCCGAGCTTGACGCCTACAGCCCCAGCGAGTTCGGCCAGCTGCGGCGTCTGCTCCACGACCCGGGCTGGCAGTCGCGCTACGAGACGATCCGCAGCCTGCGCCTGCGCAATGGGCACTACAGCGCCGCCGACCTGGTCCTGCTCCACGACGGCCTGAGCGATAGCGCCTCGCATGTGCGCGCAGCCGCCGCGCGCATGCTGGGCCAGTTCGCGGGCACGCCGCCGCCGCCGATGGTCAAGGCCCTCACCAAGGTGGCCCTCTACGACTGCGACCTCGAGACGCGCTACGCCGCCGCGCGCACCCTGGGCTCGCTGCGCGACCGTATCGCCTCGCCCCAGCTGATCGATCACCTGGGCTTCTGCCTGGGCGACGAAGACAGCTTCGTGCGTTCGGCGGCCGCCCTGGCCCTCAGCCAGCTCGGCGAGCTGGCGGGCACGCCGGCCCTGATTGATCGGCTGACCGATCTGGTAGCCGACAGCGACGCCTACGCCCGCGAGGCCGCAGCCCGTGCCCTGGGGCGCATCGGCGGGGCGGCCGCCACCCACACCGTGCTCAGCGCGCTGACCAAGGCCATGGAAGACCCCGACGCCAACGTCCACGAGGCGGCAGTAGACGCCCTGACCCGCCTGCGGAAGATCCGGGCCACCATGCCGCTCAACCCCGCCCGCGCCCCCTCGGAGCCGCTGACCGTCTGAGCCCCGCCCGCGCCACTCGCCTCGAAACCGGACCTGGAGGGGCCCGGCCCCTCCACCCTCCCCTCTCGGCAAGCCTTTCTGTAGCGTATGCTATAATATTTATGCTTTGGAACGCTTGGCCGTCTTGAGGAGGGCTTGATGAACATTGAGCACCGTCGCTTCAACCGGGTCGATCTGGTCGAGGTGTCGGGCCGTATCGACGCGGCCACGGCCACACAGCTGAAGCAACAGATCGACGCTTTATTCGACGAGGGTCGTTACCGGATCGTCCTCGATCTTGCGAAGCTCGACTATATCAGCAGCCCCGGTCTACGGGTGCTGATCGAAGCCCGCAAGAAGGCCCGCGAGTGGAAGATCACCGATCTTGAGGGCGGCGACATTCGGATTGCCAATCTTCCGCCCCGGATCAAAGAGGTTTTCGACCTGACCGGCTTCACCTCGCTCTTCGAGCTGTACAGCGATACCGTCGAGGCGGTGGGCTCATTTTGAATTTCGAAGCGTCATAGATGCAGGATGCCGGTTCGCCGCATCCTGCATCTTTTACGCTTCATCCTTCCATTATGGATAGCATCACCCTCACCGCCGACCTCGACGCCCTGGCGAAAATCAGCGCCTTCGTCACCGAAGCCGCTGAGCTGGCAGGTCTCGACGAGCGGGCGACATGGCAGGTGCAACTGGCCGTCGACGAGGCCGCCACCAATGTCATTCAGCACGCCTACGACCCTGACAACCCGGGCGATCTGACCCTCTCGTGGAGCTGCGAGGGCAACCGCTTTATCGTGGCCTTGCGCGACTATGGCCGCCAGTTCGACCCGCAGAATGTCCCGCCCCCCGATATTACCTCGCCCCTGGAGGAGCGCCAGGTCGGCGGCCTGGGCCTCTACCTGATCACCCGGCTGATGGACGAAGTCCGCTTCGATTTTAACCCCCAGGGCGGCAACGTGCTCACCATGGTCAAATACATCACCACCGGCCCCCGCGACGAGGTTGTGGTGATGCCGATCAAGGGCCGGGTCGACGCAGTCACCGCGCCCCAGCTCAACCGCGAGGTCCACGAGCAGATCGGCGCCGGCTCGCGCTTCATCCTGCTCGACCTGTCGGCGGTGACCTTCCTCTCCAGCAGCGGCCTGCGCGCGCTCCTGATCATCCGCAAAGAGCTGATGACCCTCGGGGGCGAGCTGCGCCTGGCCGGCCTGCAGCCCCAGGTCCACGAGGTCTTCGCCCTCACCGGCTTCACCCAGGTCTTTGCCATCCACAGCACGGTCGACGAGGCGCGGCCCCTGTTCGGCCAGAAACACGTGTGAATCGCGAGCGTCTGCTGATCCTCTACGCGCTGGCCGTCGGCGCTATCGGCTGGGTCTGGCTGCTCTCCACCCCCCAGCTCGCCACCCCCCTGGCCAGCCTGCTGCTCTTCGCGGCCCTGGCCCTCGCCATCGACACCCTGAGCTTCCGCGTCCCCCCGGCCGACGTCTACAGCCTCGGCGGAATTGTGCTGCTCACGGCCTCGATGGCCCTCGGCCCGGCCGCCGCGGCCCTGATCGCCGCCCTCGAGGGTGCGCTCTCGGGCGCCCTGCTCGTGCTGCTCTACAATCGCCCGCGCAGCTTCTACCTGCTGGGGGCCCGCCCGTTCATGCGCGGCGGCATCCGCGCCGCCGCCATCCTCGCCGGGGCGGCCATGGCCACGGCCGCCACAGGCCGGCCCCAGTACGACCCGGCCAGCCTCGACCAGGGGGCCCTGCTGCTCTGGAGCATCCTCGCCTTCGCCGTGCTCTTGCAACTGGCCCGCGTGGGGCGCGAGCTGCTGCAGGGCGGGGGCAGCGGGCTGGCCACCTGGTGGCGCAGCACATGGCGCCTAGCGATCGGCGCCGAGCTGGCCCCCCTGCCCCTGGCCCTGCTGGGCGCCGCGATCTACACCCGCCTGGGCGGGGCCTACTTTCTGCTCGGCGGGCTGGCCCTGGTGGCCGCCGCGGCGGCCGTGCGGCGCGCCACGCTCAACCTGGCCACGCAGCGGCGCTCGGTGCGCGAGCTGGCCCTGCTCAATGAGGTCAGCCGGGCGATTATCCGCAGCGAGCTCGACGTCGACACCCTGTGCGAGCTGATCTACCGCGAGGCCAGCA
>CAZKTU010000306.1:0-6955 GCA_964555675.1 uncultured Oscillochloris sp. | reverse complement strand
GTGCGCCCCCCCGTGTGTCCGCCCTCGGGCCGCTCGGAGGCGCTGCTAGTCCGACACCGCGAGGCCCAGGGCCTCGCGGGCCGCGGCCACCACGAAGAGCGAGCCGGTGACACAGAGCAGGTCGCGGGGGCCGGCGAGGCCGCGGGCTGCGTCGAGGGCGGTGCGCACATCGGGGGTGACCACCAGGGGCCCCCGCAGGTGCTGGCCCACCTCGACCACCATGCGGTCAATATCCATCGAGCGCGGGTGGCCCGAGCGCGTGAGCACCACGGCCGCGGCGTGGGGCACCAGGGCCGCGGTGATGGCCGCAATGTCCTTATCGCGCGAGGTGCCGAGGATGAGCACGAGCCGCTCGTGGGTCACCTCTGTGGCGATGGCGGCCGCCAGCTTCTGGGCCGAGTCGCCGTTGTGGGCCCCGTCGATCAGCACGGGCGGCGCGCCGCGCACCAGCTCGAAACGGCCCGGCCAGCGCACCCCGGCTAGCCCCGAGGACAGAGCCGCGTCGGGCAGGGTCAGGCCGGCCTCGCGCAAAAGCAGGGCCGCGCCCAGGGCCAGGCGCGCATTCTCGAGCTGGAAGGCGGCCCGCAGAGCTGAGCGCGGCGGGACAGGGTAGGCCCGCTGACTGCCTGTCGCCGGCTCGAGCAGACCTGATGGATCGGCCAGCCACAGGGGCGCGCCCAGGGCCCGGGCCTCGTCGGCGACGGCCTGCAGGGCCTCGGGGGGCTGGGGCACCGTGACCACGGGCACGCCGGGCTTGATAATGCCCGCCTTGTTCCAGGCGATCTCGCTCAGGGTGGCCCCGAGGACGGCCATATGGTCGTAGCTGATCGAGCTGATCACCGAGACCAGGGGCGTGACCACATTGACCGTATCGAAGCGCCCGCCCATGCCGATCTCCAGCACAGCCAGGTCGACCTGGCGCGCCGCGAAGTGGCAGAGGGCCAGCAGCAGCCCGATATCGAAGGTGGTCGGCGGGCCGTAGGGGGCGGGGTCGAAGGCCTCGACCGTCGGGCGCATGCGCGCCGTGAGGGCAATCAGGTCGCCCTGGCTGATCAGCTCGCGGTTGATCTGGATGCGTTCGCGGTACGAGTTGAGGTGGGGCGAGGTGAAGAGGCCGACCTGCAGGCCGGCCGCGCGAGCCATGGACTCGACCATGGCCGCGGTGCTGCCCTTGCCCTTCGTACCGGCCACCACGACCGCGCGGAGCCCGGCCTGGGGGTTGCCCGCGGCGGCCAGTAGGGCCTCCATGCGCCGCAGGTTGAGGGCCGCGATCTCGGACGAAGCCGCGCCCTTACGGGCCGGATCGATGAAGCTATAGATGTAGTCCAGGGCGTCCTGGTACGTGCGGAGATCAGTCATGCAGCCTCGCGCCACCGTTGCCGGAGGGGTTCGCGCCATCATACCATATATCAACAGGGCCGGCCCCCGTTGACAGGGCGAAACGTTTGTACTATCCTTGGGGCCACACCGCGCGCTAGCTGGAGAGAGCCATGGGCCTCGATCTGTCCGCCCTCGGCAAGCAGGTCCGCCAGATGAGCCACGCCGCCGCCGCGAACGCCGCCGACACGGCCTCGCGCGCGATGCGGGCCCGCGAGCGCTACCTCGCCGCTGCCGGCGACGAGCCCCATTGGGCCCGCGCGGTCGACCTCAGCCGCGAGGGCGCGGCCTGGCTGCTGGCCCGCCCGGTCGAGCCCCTCGACACCGCTCGCGACCTGCCCCCGCGCCCGCCCGCCTACGCCATGGTCGCCACCGACGGCTCGCAGATCGACCTCGACCGCCACGGCAGCGTCCCCTGCTATGTGATCAACATCGGCCGCGTCTTCCTGCGCTACGGCCACGCCCCCCTCGCCCGCCTCAGCTCGCGCCCCACCCTCTGCTTCAGCGAAGAGGACCTCTACCTGAGCGACGGGGCCCGCCGCGTGCCGATCGAGGGCAACTACCTCAGCGCCCGCCGCGATGTCGACGAGGGCCTGGCCCTGGCCGACCTGGCCGACGAGTTCCTCACCGACGACCTGCCCGCGATCGCGTTGCAAGACGGCACCCTCGTCCGCTGGACCCTGGCCGGCGCCGAGCGCTTCGTACAGGACCATTTTCTCGAGCAGTACCTGAGCTACCTCGAGCAGATGCGCCAGCGCGGCCTGCCCACGGCCTCGTACATCAGCCGCCCCCGCTCGCCCGAGGTGATCGGCGCGATCAGGCTCATGCTCTGCCCCGACGTCGACGTGCCCGCCGGCAAGGGGGCCAAATGCAGCGAGTGCAGCGACGTGCGCGCCGGGCGCGAGCCCTCGTGTATGCTCTGTCAGGGCCTGGTCGACTCCGACGTGATCGCCCAGGGCCTCGCCGAGGGCCAGCGCGGCCCGCTCTTCCTCTCGATGAGCCGCATCAACCTCGAGCGCTACGGCGAGCACCTGATCCACTTCTTCCATATGCGCGTCGGCCGCGAGCTCTGCCGGATCGAGATTCCGCGCTGGGTTGCCGTCGATCCCGCCCAGGTTGACCTGGTGCACAGCCTGGTGTACGATCAGTGCGCCCGCGGCGACGGCTACCCCGTCGCCCTGGCCCGCGCCCACGAGCAGGCGATCGTCCGCGGCCCCGACCGGCGGGCCTTCCAGCGGCTGCTCGAGGGTAGCCTCTACCGGGCCGAGGCCCCCGGCGCCAGCTCGGCCAAGCGCGACAGCAAAGAGTTCAGCAGAGGGTGAAGCCCAGCGTGCAGCGCATCGGCGAAGTGATCGAGTCCTCCACCACCCGCTTTACCGCCGGGGCCTACGAGCTGCTGGAGGCCCCGCCCTTCGGCGCCCTCGTGCGGGCCGTCACCCGCAGCGAGGGCGTCGCCGTCTACGGCCTGGTCTACGAGATCCGCACCGGCAGCAAAGAGCCTGGCGGCAGGGCTGTGGTGCGCGGCCGCACCTACAGCGGCCGCGAGCTCTACGACGAGGAGATCTACTTCGAGAATCCCGACCTCGCCGAGGTGCTGCAGACCGACTTCTCGGCCCTAACCGTCGGCTTCGTCGAGCACGGCCAGATCTTCCAGTATCTGCCCCCCCAGCCTCCGCCCGTCCACTACTCGGTCTACGAGTGCGACGCCGCCGAGCTGGCTCGCTTCAGCCAGTCCAGCGACTTCTTCCGCGCCATCCTGTTCGCCGCCCAGGCCCCCAGCGACGAGCTACTGGCCGCCGCCATCAGGTCCGCGGCCCGCGCCCGCCCCGATGGCCGCGACTACCTCGTGCGCGCCGGGCGCGAGCTGGCCGGCCTGCTCAAAGACGATCACGACCGCCTCACCGCCCTCCTGCGCCGCATCAGGCCGTAGTGGCGCGCTACGATGGAGTAATACACTCGATGGACGCGCCCGCCCCGCGCCAGGCTGAACGGCTGGCCCTCGGCTTCGCCGTGGCCCTCTTCGCCGCCCTCGCCCTCAAGGCCGCCTGGGTCGCCGACGACGCCATGATCACCATGCGCACCGTCGATAACCTGGTCAATGGGCTCGGCCCGGTCTGGAACGTCGGCGAGCGGGTGCAGGTCTATACCCACCCGCTGTGGATGCTGCTGCTCGCCCTGGTCTACCCCCTCGGGCGCGACCCCTGGCTCACCCCGATCATCGTCGGCATGGCCTGTTCGCTCGCCGCCGTCGCCATCGTGGCCTTCGTCATCGCCCGTAGCCTCCCCGGCGCGCTGCTCGCGGTCACCACTCTGGCCCTCTCGAAGGGCTTCATCGACTACAGCACCTCTGGGCTCGAGAACCCCCTCTCGCACCTGCTGCTCGCGGGCCTGATCGCGCTCTACCTGCGCCGCCCGACCACGCCCTGGGCGCTCTTCAGACTGGCCCTGCTGGCCTGCCTGCTCGTGCTCAACCGGCAAGACCTGCTGCTCCTCGCCGCCCCCATGGTGGCCTTCGCCGCCCTGGCCCCCGGGCCGCGCCGCGGTGCGCGGGTGGGCCTGGCCGCCCTCGCCTTCACGCCCCTGGCCCTCTGGATGGCCTTCTCGCTCTTCTACTACGGCTTCCCCTTCCCCAATACGGCCTACGCCAAACTCAACACCGGGCTCACCACGGCCGAGCTGATCCCCCAGGGCTTTATCTATCTGGTCAGCTCGCTCGACCTGGACCCCCTGATGCTGCTGGCGATCGGCTTCGGCGCGCTGCTGCCCCTGGTCCGCCGCGACTGGTGGGCGGCGGCGATCAGTCTGGGCATCGGCCTCTATCTGTTATACGTGGTGCGCATCGGCGGCGACTTCATGAGCGGGCGCTTCCTCACCGCGCCGCTGCTGGCGTCCGCGGCCCTGATCGCGGCCTGTCTGCCGGCCGCGCCCGCCTCGTATGGCCTGGTGGCCGCCGCGGCCATCATCGGTCTGCTCAACCCGCGCAGCCCCATCCTCAACGATAGCCTGGCCTACCCCGGCGCGGTCTATATCAAGCAGGGTGTCGCCGACGAGCGGCCCTACTACGCCACCGTCAGCGCCCTGGTCAACGTCGGGCGCGAGGGGCCCTACAGCAACGATACCTACCTGCGCTGGGCCCGCGCCGCCCGCGCCCAACCCGCCTTCATCGTGCCCGCGATCGGCTACTACGGCATCGCCATCGGCCCGGGCGCCTATATCGTCGACCCCCTGGCGCTCAGCGACCCCCTGCTCGCGCGCCTGCCCGCCGAGTTCGACCCGGCCTGGCGCATCGGCCACTTCCGGCGCGCGCTGCCCGAAGGCTACCTGGCCACGGCCTCTGGCCCGACCAACCAGATCGCCGACCCCGACCTGGCCGCCTACTACGACGCCCTGCGCCTGATCACCCGCGGTCCGCTCTTCGACTCGGCCCGCCTCGCCACGATCTGGCGCATGAACACCGGCGGCTATAACCACCTGATCCAGCCCGACCGCTACCGCTTCCCCCGCCTCACCCGCCTCAGCGAGGCCGAGGCCGCCTCGCCCGCCGGCGACAGCGCCCCCCGCCCCCTCGACAGCGGCGGCATCGCCGTCAAGCTCGACGCGCCGCGCGGCCCTGGGCAGATCGCCTTCACCGCGAGCGGCGGCGGCGATGTGCTGCTGCTCTTCTATGGGCAGGGCCGCGAACAGGCCCGCCTGCGCGTGCGCGGCACCGAGAACCTGCTCCACCCCCTCGAGCAGTATCTGATCGAGGTGCCCGCCGCCGCCGCCCGCCAGGGCTACGACGAGATCCGCGTCCTGCCCGCCGGCCCCTGGGTGCTCTCCTTCGGCCACCTGCAGGCCCTCGCGCCCGACCAACGCCCCACCGCAGCCCGGGCCTACCTCAGCCCGGAGTGGTATCTGCCCGAGGATGCGGCCGGCACGCGCTGGAGCTCCTCGCCCGCGACGATCGTGGTCGAGGCCGCCGAGGCCCAGCCCCTCTGGCTCGAGCTGATCCCCGGCCCGCTCTTCGAGCCCACGCTGCCCGATGGGCGCGGCCAGACCGGCCGCCTCGAGATCGAAGCCCCAGGCATGGCCGCGACCACGGTCGATATCGAGCGCGATCGGCCCTTCGAGATCGCTATGGCCGTCCCCGCCGGCGGCGGGACGATCCGGCTGAATCTCGCCAACGGCAACTTCCGCCCCCTCGACCGCGGCATCGGCCTCGACCCGCTCCCGCGCTCGTTCGCGATCACGGGCGGGCGGCTCTACACGGTGGCCGAGCGCCCCCCGCCCGCCGACCTGCTGATCGACGGCCAGCCCCAGGTCGCCGCGCCCGGGCGCCACCTGATCTACCTGGGCGACGGCTGGCACGAGCGCGCCGCCGCCGACGAGCCCCGCTGGGCCGCCGAGGCCGCCGAGCTGCGCATCTTCAGCCCCGCCGCCGGCCCCGCGGTCCTCAGGCTGAGCATGGACCAGATCTTCGACGGCGAGGGCCCCGGCACGGCCGGCACGCTGCGGGTCAGCTTGAACGAGGGCGCCGCCACAGAGATCGCCGCCGCCAGCGGCGAGGCAGCAGTGAGCGAGCTCGCCCTCGAGGCCGGCTGGAACACCGTGCGCCTCGAGCTCGCCGAGGGCAGCTTCAGGCCGAAGGAGCTCGACCCCAGCAGCGCCGACGAGCGCGTGCTCAGCTTCTCGGTCAGCGCGATCGAGCTGGCGACCGGGCGCGACTAACAGCGCGACCGCGGCGCAAAATCGTCTACAATAGGCCCGCCGCATAATCGCTCAGGAGGCGTGGAGGGCCAGACCTTCCACCCCTTTGAGGAGGGATCCATGCTCCTTGATGTCACGCTGCCGGTCGAGGGCAATCTGCTGCCGATCACGGCCAAGGTGGCCGCCGCCGCAGAGGAGCTCGGCTTCGCCGGCCTCTGGACCCCCGAGACCGCCCACAACGGCTTCCTGCCCCTGGCCCTGGCCGCCGAGCACACCCACAGGCTCACCCTCGGCACGGCCGTGGCGATCGCCTTCCCCCGCAGCCCGATGGTCACCGCGCAGATCGCCTGGGACCTGGCGGCCTACAGCCGGGGACGCTTCGTGCTGGGCTTGGGCACGCAGGTGCGGGCCCACATCGAGCGGCGCTTCAGCGCTCAGTTCGATCAGCCCGTGGCCCGCCTGCGCGACTACATCCTGGCCTTGCGGGCGATCTGGGCGAGCTGGCAGAACGGTACGCGCCTCAACTACAAGGGCCAGTTCTACCAGCACACACTCATGATCCCGTTCTTCAACCCCGGCAAGATCGAGCACCCCACTATCCCGATCTACATCGCCGGGGTCAACAGCGGGCTGGCCCAGCTGGCCGGCGAGCTCTGCGAGGGCTTCCACGCCCACCCCTTCAATAGCGCGAAGTATCTGCGCGAAGAGCTGCACCCCCAGATCGCGGCCGGCGCGGCGAAGAGCGGGCGCGACCCGGCGGCCTGTGTGGTGGTCGGTAGCGCCTTCGTGATCACCGGCGCCGACCCGGCCCAGCGCGAACAGATGCGGGCCGCCGTGCGCCAGCAGATCGCCTTCTACGCCTCGACGCCCACCTATCGGCCCGTGCTCGAGT
>CAZKTU010000305.1:3754-6985 GCA_964555675.1 uncultured Oscillochloris sp. | reverse complement strand
GCACGCGAAAGCTGTCGTAGGCCATCTGGCAGCTGTGGGCGCTGCGGATGCCCAGTTTGTTCTCGACCTTGACGATGCTGCAGCCCGGCTCGCGGGGGTCGGCCAGGAAGGCCGTGATGCCCTTGACGCCCTTGGCGGGGTCGGTGAGGGCCATCAGGATGATCGTATCGGCGTGGTCGCCGTTGGTCACCCAGTTCTTGACCCCGTTGATCACATAGTGGTCGCCGTCGCGCACCGCCGTGGTCTTCTGGGCCGCCGCGTCCGAGCCGGCCCCGGGCTCTGAGAGCGAGAAGGCGCCGAGAGTGCGCCCTGCAGCCAGAGGGGTCAGCAGCTCGCGCTTCTGTTCCTCGCTGCCGAACTTCTCGAGGCCGTAGCAGACCAGCGAGTTGTTGACCGAGGCGATCACGCCGAGTGAGGCGTCGACCCGGCTCAGCTCCTCGATCACGATCGCGTACGAGATATAGTCGAGGCCGGCGCCGCCGTACTCCTCGCTGACCGCGACGCCGAGCAGGCCCAACTCGCCCATCTTGCGCACGAGATCGGCGGGCCAGAGGGCCGCCTCGTCGCGGTGAGCGACGGTTGGGGCCGCCTCTTTCTCGACGAACTGGCGCACCATATCGCGCAGCATCTGCTGGTCTTCGCTTGGCTGGAACTTCATCGTCTCCTCCTCGCTTTGGCGCACGCCGCCCGCTCGGGGCGCTGCCCCATTCTACGCCAGAAGCGCTCGCCCGGCAACCGCCCCCGCGTGGTGAGATTTGTACAAAATGTACAATTGAAATGGCTTGTCGGTTGTTGATTTTGTACAACCCCTGGCGTATAATGATGAGGTCACGCGACAAGGAAGTCGCGCCCCCGGGGCCAGGGAGCGCCGTCGGCAGCGGGGTCTTGAAGACGAGACAGCACCAGAAGGAGATCACCATGCGCAACGGCAACTTCGCAAACAGCACCGTCGAGACGGTCGTCCAGCAGCTTCCCGAGGCCCGCGCCTTCCTGCGCGAGGCCCGCATCGATAGGACCAGCCAGCTGTTTCTGCGCGACGCCGCGGCCGCAGCCTCGGTCGTCCCCGACGAGCTGATGGCCCAGATCGAGGACCGCATCCGCCGCCAGGCCCGCCGCGCCGCCGCTCGCCCCGTCGTGGTCGAGCGCCAGGCCGAGGAAGAGTTCATGCTCATCTAGGCTGCCAACGCAGCCCGAGCGCCTGCCGAGACCCCTCCGTACGGAGGGGTCTTGTTGTACGTCTGCGGACTCTTGACAGGGCTGCCGAGAAATGTTATTTTAGGCAAGGCTAAACTTTTATTATGGCACGGCAAATGCAGAGCAAGCGAGCGACAAGGAGACTATAGTGAAACGGCTGAGTGCATTCCTCTTTCTGCCTTTCCTTCTGGCCCTGCTGGCCGCCTGCGGTCCGGCCGCCCCCGCCGACGGCGACGAAGGGCCTCTGAATGTCGTCGCCACCACGGGTCAGATCGGCGATGCGGTGCGTTTCATCGGCGGCGACAAGATCGTCGCGACCAGCCTGCTCGGCCCCGGCATCGACCCCCACACCTACGTCGCGACCGAGGGCGACCTGCGCACCTTCCAGAACGCCGACGTGATCTTCTACAACGGCCTGCACCTCGAGGCCCAACTCGAGCGCGTGCTCGACCAGATCGGCCAGTCGGGCCGCACCACGGTGGTGGCCCTGGGCGACGGCCTCGACCAGGCCCAGCTGCTGAGCTGGGAGCCCGAGGCCGGCTTCCCCCACGACCCCCACATCTGGAATGACGTCCAGCTCTGGAAGGGCGTGGTCGAGCAGATTGGGGCGACCCTGGCCGAGGCCGACCCGCCCAACGCGGCCCAGTATACGAGCAACACCCAGTCGTACCTGGCCCAGCTCGACGAGCTCGACGCCTATATCAAGGAGCAGGCCGCACGCATCCCGCCCGAGCGGCGTGTGATCGTCACCGCTCACGACGCCTTCCACTATCTGGGCCGGGCCTATGGCTTTGAGGTCGAGGCTGTGCAGGGCATCAGCACCCAGGCCGAGGCCAGCACCGCCGATATCCAGGCCCTGGCCGCGATCATCGTCGAGCGCGAGGTGCCGGCGCTCTTCGTCGAGAGCACGATCTCGCCCCGCACCATCGAGGCGGTACAGGCGGCGGTACAGGCGGCCGGGCGCGAGGTGGCCCTGGGCGGCGAGCTGTTCTCTGACGCCCTGGGCGCCGCCGACAGCGAGGCCGGCACCTACATCGGGATGATGCGCCACAATATCGATACCATCGTCAAGGCCCTGGCCGGCTAAGTACGGCCCGTTGTATGTTCGCAGGGAGTCGAGACCAAGGACCAAGGACCAAGGACCAAGGTCTGGCTGCGCGCTCCCTTGGTCTTTCGTCTTTGGTCGTTCGTCCCCGACTCCACGCGAGCGTCTGCTACGCAGTACTATGAGGATAAGCGCCGTGAATGCACTCGAGATCACCGACCTGACGGTCGCCTATAGCGACAAGCCCGTGCTCTGGGATGTCGACCTGGCGCTGCCGCCCGGCACGCTCCTGGCCATTGTGGGCCCCAACGGCGCGGGCAAGACCACCCTGATCAAGGCGACTCTGGGCCTGGTGCGGCCCGCCGCCGGCCAGACGCTGATCTACGGCCGGCCCTACGCCGAGCAGCGGCGCCTGGTGGGCTATGTGCCCCAGCGCGGCAGCGTCGACTGGGACTTTCCGACCAGTGTGCTCGACGTAGTCATGATGGGCCGCTATGGCAGCCTCGGCTGGCTGCGCCGGCCCGGAGCGACCGAGCGCAAGCAGGCCCTGGCCGCCCTCGAGAAGGTGCGCATGGCCGAGTTTGCCGAGCGCCAGATCAGCCAGCTCTCGGGCGGCCAGCAGCAGCGGGTCTTCCTGGCCCGCGCCCTGGTCCAGGACGCCCAGATCTACTTTATGGACGAGCCCTTCCAGGGCGTCGACGCCGTGACCGAGCGCTCGATCGTAGGCATCCTGCGCGAGATGCGCGAGGCCGGCAAGACGGTGGTGGTGGTCCACCACGACCTGCAGACGGTGGGCGAGTATTTCGACTGGGTCGCCCTGATCAATGTGCGCCGCATCGCCGCGGGCCCGGTCGCCGAGGTCTTCACCGAGGCCAACCTGCGCGCGACCTACGGCGGGCGCATCGCCTTCCTCGGCGCCGCCGCCGGCAAGCCCGCCGAGGGCGCGGCGAGCGTCACGGCAGATTAGCCGCGAGTGCTCGGAGGGGCAGCCA
>CAZKTU010000305.1:0-3654 GCA_964555675.1 uncultured Oscillochloris sp. | reverse complement strand
GTGGGTCTGCCCGAACGGCGTTAGCCGCAACAGGGCTAGCCGCGAGTGATTAGCTAGGGGTGCTTATGGAGCTCTTCACCGACTATACGCTGCGCACGGTTGCCCTCGGCGCCGCCGTGCTCGGCATCGTCAGCGGCATCCTCGGCTGCTTCGCGGTGCTGCGACGCCAGGCCCTGCTGGGCGACGCGATGTCGCACGCGGCCTTGCCCGGCATCGCCCTGGCCTTCGCCCTCACCGGGCGCCGCGAGCCCCTGATCCTGCTGATCGGCGCCGCGATCGCGGCCTGGCTGGCCGCCCTGCTGCTGCTGGCGATCACCCGCACCACCAGGATCAAAGAGGACAGTGGCCTGGCCCTGATCCTCGCGGTCTTCTTCGGCTTCGGACTAGTCCTGCTCTCGTGGCTGCAGCAGCGCCCCGACGCGGCCCAGGCCGGCCTCAAGAGCTTCCTCTTCGGCCAGGCCGCCGCCCTCGTCGAGCGCGACATCTGGGCCATGCTGGCCCTCGGCGCGCCCGCCCTGCTCTGCGTGGCCCTCTGCTGGAAGCAGTTCAAGCTGATCAGCTTCGACCCCGACTACGCGGCCAGCCTGGGCCTGCCCGTGCGCGGCCTGAGCGTGCTGCTCACCACCCTGATCGTCGTGGCGATCGTGATCGGCCTGCAGACCGTCGGGGTCATCCTGATGAGCGCCATGCTCGTCGCCCCCGCCGCCGCCGCCCGCCAGTGGACCGACCGCCTCGGCGTGATGGTGGCCCTGGCCGCCCTCTTCGGGGCCGTGTCGGGCGTGGCCGGCGCCGCGATCAGCTCCACGGCCCGCGGCCTCGCTACGGGGCCCACTATCGTGCTCTGTATGGGCGCGATCACCCTGGTCTCGCTGCTGCTCGCCCCCAACCGCGGGCTCGTCTGGTCGTGGCTGCGGGGGCGCCGCCCCCTCGCCCCGGTAGACCTATAGGTGACCTCTATGTCCCCCGATCTTGAAGTACAGCTCATTGCCGTGATTGTGGCGGCGGCCTGCGCCCTGCCCGGGGTCTTCCTGGTGCTGCGGCGCATGGCCATGCTCAGCGACGCGATCAGCCATACCGTGCTGCTCGGGATCGTGCTGGGCTACTTCCTCACCCGCGACCTGGCCTCGCCCCTGCTCTTCGTCGGCGCCGTAGCCATGGGCGTGCTCACCGTCAGCCTGGTCGAGCTGCTCACCCGCACCGGTCTGGTCAAGGAGGACGCCTCGATCGGCCTGGTCTTCCCGCTGCTCTTCAGTATCGCCGTGATCCTGATTTCGCGCTTCGCTGACAATGTCCATCTCGACATCGACAGCGTGCTGCTCGGCGAGTTGGCCTTCGCGCCCTTCGACCGGCTGGCCGTCCTCGGCCTCGACCTGCCGCGGGCCCTCGTGGTCGGCGCCGCGACGCTCCTGGTGAACCTGCTGCTGCTGCTGCTCTTCTACAAAGAGCTGAAGCTGTCCACCTTCGACGCCGGCCTGGCCGCGGCCCTCGGCTTCGCGCCCGCTTTGGTCCACTATGGCCTGATGACGGCGGTCTCGATCACGGCCGTGGGCGCCTTCGACGCGGTCGGCTCGGTGCTGGTGATCGCGCTGATGGTGGCCCCGCCCGCCGCGGCCTACCTGCTCACCGACCGGCTGCCGGTGATGCTGGCCCTCAGCGCGGCCATCGGCGCGGCCAGCGCCCTGGCCGGCTACTGGCTCGCCCGCTGGCTCGACGTCTCGCTCGCCGGGTCCATGGCCACCATGACCGGGGTCGCCTTCCTGCTCGCCTATCTGCTGGCCCCCGAGCGCGGCCTGCTCGCCCTGGCGGCACGCCGGGCCCGCCAGCGCTGGGAGTTCGCCCAGCAGATGCTGGCCCTGCACCTGCTCAACCACGAGGGCACCGATGCGGCCACGGACGAGTGTAACCCGGCCCACCTCAGCGAGCACCTGCGCTGGCAGCCGGGCTTCGTCAGCGCGGTCGTGGAGCGCGCCGAGCAGTCGGGCCTGATCAGCCGCAGCGGCCCGATCCTCGCCCTCACCGATCAGGGCCGCCGGCTGGCCCAGGAGGCGAGTCTGCGCTAAATTGCGAAGGGACTTGGAGGAGCCTGCCCCCTATAAAGGCCTAACGGGCCCGCTCTTCGAGGGCGTAGCGCAGGCCGTCTTGCAGATTCGCGCGGGTCATGATCCGGCCCATATCGGCGCCGAGGTGCACAATCGTCTGGGCCACCTCGGCGCTGATCCCGGTGAGGATGATCTGCGCCCCCAGTAGCTGCACCGCCCGCGCCGCCCGCAGCAGGGCGTCGGCCACCTGGGTGTCGACCACGCGCACGCCGCTGATATCTACCAGGACGGTTTCGGCCTGGTACTGGGCGATGCCCTCGAGCAGCACCTCCATGATCTGCTGGGCCCGGGCGCTGTCGATGGCGCCCACCAGAGGCATCACCACCACGTCGTCGGCCAGGGGGATGAGGGGCGTCGAGACCTCGCGCAGGGCGACCCGCTGCGCGTCGATCACCTGCTCCTGCAGGGCCACGCGCTCTTCGTCGGCGCGGCGCTGCTCGCTCAGGTCGCGCACAATCGCCGAGATGGCCTGGGGCTGACCCTGGGCGTTCTCCAGCAGGATGAGCGAGACCTGGCCGGGGAAGCTGCTGCCGTCGGGGCGCTCGTAGGTCCACTCGCTCTGCCAGACGCCGCGCTCGCGCAGCTGGGCCAGGGCCTGCTGCAGGCGCTCGCGCTCGTCGGGGTGGAGCAGCTCAGCCAGCGGCGCGCCGACCCCGCCGTCGGGCCGACCGGCCATCGCGGCCCAGGCCCGGTTGCTGTAGCGCACCTGGCCCTCCATGTCGACGAGGTGGACGCCGTCGGGGGCCTTGTCGGTGATCTCCTTGAAGACCCGCAGCTCGCCCTCGGCTCGCTCGAGCTCTTTGGCGCTGGAGATGTCGCGGGCGACCCATAGGGCCCGGTCGGGGCCGATGGGTAGCACACTCACCTCGATCCCGCCGGCCTGTTCGCCGGCCCCGGGGAACTGCTCGACACGCCGTTCGCCGCTGGACAGGGCGGCGCGGACGAGTTCGAGGAAGCGGTCGGCCTCAGCGCTCGGCCGCAGCTCGTGGAAGGTACGGCCGAGCGCGCTCCGGTCGGCGATGGGGGCGCGGGTGGGCAGGACGTCGAGGTGGCGGCCGTCGCGGTCGACGACGACGATGAAGTCGGGCGAGGCCGCGGCCATGGCCCGCAGCACCTGCTCGCCCTGCTCGAGCTCGGCGACCCGCGCCCTGAGGGCGGCGACCTCGGCCTGTAGGGCCTCGACGCTCGGCTGCTCTGCGCTCATCGGTGGATCTCTCCTGGCTAGCTGGGGCGCGGCGAAGTGCCGGCGCTCACCGTGTGGCTAGGGCGAGTATAACACCCGGGGGGAACCAGAATACGTGTAGCACAAACGTTTGACATTCTACACGAAAAAAGGTATACTGGCCTCGACGTCCTGATGCGGAGGCCAACGATGGACATGGAGGCAATGCGTTCGCTGGAGTGGCGAGAGGGGGTGCCGGGCAAGGTCTGCGCGAAGTGCGGCCACTGGAAGCCCCTCGCCGGCTTCAACAAGAAGCTGCGCTTCGTCCACTCCTGGTGCAAGGAGTGTCTGCGCGAGGCCTATAGGGCTGCGCCGAAGAAGGATAAGCGGGCC
>CAZKTU010000304.1:0-7017 GCA_964555675.1 uncultured Oscillochloris sp. | reverse complement strand
AGGACCTCTACGGCAACCGCTGGGATTTGATCGAGTTCGCCTCGGGTCATCCCCTGGCCACCCGCTGACACCAGCATCGAGCATCGCTTGGACGGAGCGCGCATAGAAGCGTTCCTCACCCTTGCTCGCCTGCTGCTTCAAGCCGTGTGAGACGAAGCCGCTCAGAGATGTAGCGGCCCTGCGCCACCATAGCGTCGAGCACAGGTGCGACCTCCTAAACCCCTGTTGTACCGGCTTTGTATCACCTCGGTACCTGCTAATGCCAGCCGTGCTGTGATGTAATAGCCCTATTGGATAAACCGTACCGAGAAATGAGGCATCTATGAGCTCGCTTCACCATCGGCCCTGCGCCGTCGCACTTGCCCTGATCGCCACCCTGCTGGTCGGGCTCAGCCTCGCCTTACCAGTCACGTCCACAAGCGCGCAGGGCGCCCCCGCCCTGGCATACGGCACCTTCCTTGGCGGCGCCAGCGACGATGTCGCTACCGCCGTTGCTACCGACGCCCAGGGCAATATCTATATCGCAGGCTACACCTACTCGAACCCCTTCCCCGGCACGGCGGGCCAAGACCCCTATACGAACGCCTTCGTCATCAAGCTCGACCCCACGGGCACTCAGGTGATCTACTCCACCCTGATGGGCGGCTCCAACGACGAGGAGGGCCTCGCCCTCGCCGTCGATGCCCAGGGCAATGCCTGGGTCACCGGCTTCACCGAGTCGGACGACCTGCCGACCATCAACCCGATCACGGACAGCATTACCGGCGAGCGCGACACCTTCCTCACCAAGCTCGCCCCCAACGGTGATGTCTACTTCCAGACCTACCTGGGCACAACGGCCAGCGACCAGGCAAACGCCATCGCCCTCGACAAAGACGGCAACGCCTACCTGGCCGGCTGGGCCGACTGGGACTTCGGCCCGGCCGCGATGGTCAAGAAAGTCAAGGCCGACGGCTCCGCCCAGGTCTACCAGGCCTTCTTCGGCAAGGGCACCCGCGGCTTCGACGTGGGCACCCGCCTTCATGGCATCGCCGTCGACTCGCAAGGTAACGCGGTGGTGGTAGGCGAGACCAACGCCCCGGTGCTCAATTGTATCGGCCTGAGCGGCGGCGAGTGCCCGAGCCGCGACGCCTTCGTGCTGGTGCTGAACGCCGCCGGCGACAACAGCATCGCCGACCAGAGCCTGGGCGGCATGGGCAACGATGCAGCGACGGGCGTGGCGCTGGACAAGGACGGCAATATCTATATCACCGGCACCACCTTCTCGGACGACTTCCCAACCAAGAACGCCTGGCAGGCCCAGAAGCGCGGGACGAGTAGCTTCGCCGACGCTTTCCTGCTCAAGCTCAACCCGCTGGCCGCGGGGATGGTGTACGGGACCTACTACGGCGGCGACGATTACGAGGAGGCTTACGGCGTGGCGGTGGACAGCGCGGGGGGCGCCTATCTCACCGGCCTGACGAGCTCGGGCAACCTGCCGGTGCCGTCCGCCGCCCAGCCGGCGATCACGGGGCAGTGCATCACCGGCGCCACCCGGCGCCTCTGCTACGACGCCTTCATCGCGGCCTTCGACGTGGCGGGCCGCCTGAGTTGGGGCAGCTACCATGGCGGCACCGACGATGATCTCGGGAAAGGCGTGGCCGTGGGACCCGGCGGCGATCTCTACCTGGTGGGCCGCGCCGACTCGTTCACGGTACCGGTCACCGAGGGCGCGCTGCAGCCGAAGCGGCATGGCTTCGACGAAGCTTTCCTGGCCCACTTCCGCACGGGCTCCGCTCAGCCCGCGCCCGGCAGCCACCGTGTCTACGTCCCGCAGATCATCCGCTAGTGCACAAACAGCCGAGCTGTTTGGCCAGGGGAGGGCCGGGGAGGGCCAAGCCCTCTCCGGAACCCCGCCCCGCTAGCCCAACCGGGCAGGTTGGAATGCCACTAGGGGCTCTTGAACTAAAGGCAAGCTATCTATGAACCGGACCATGCGGTGTATCTGCGCGGGAGTTGGGCAGCTTCTGCTGCTTGTGCTGGTGCTGAACGCCGGGCTGCTGGCGCGGGCGGAAGGGCCCGCTGTGATGCAGCAGTCGCAAGTCTACCTGCCGATGATCGCGCGCGGGCCCGGGCCGAGCACGCCGCCAGTCCAGGCCCAATCCGACCAGGCCCTGATCGCGGCGGCCCTGGCGGCGGGGAAGATCGACTACGGCACCTCGCTGCTGTACCGCTCGTACGCCCTCTTCGCCGACCCCCGGCTGCCCAGGCAGTTTCAGGGCGCCGGCTCAGAGGGTGAGGACCACGGGCTCTTCGCCGCCATTGCCGACCCCAGCCTGCCTGCTGATATCCAGGCGGCTCTCAGGCCATTCCTCGTGCGCCCCAGCCACCCCGAGAGCGTCCATAGCCGCCCGCAGTCCGCGTCAGCCACAGCGGCCCCCGATCTCTGGTGTGTAGAGAACGGCTGGGCGTCGCTCCGCAGCGCCAACCCCGAGGTCGCCGTCACCGTCCACGCCCGCTGCGGCCTGGAGGGCGCCGCAGCCGACATGCGCAAGACCCTGGCGCTGATCGAGAGCCTGTGGGGACCAATGACCGAGCTGATGCGCAAGCCCATCGGGGATGTGGGCGGCCAGCCGGGCAGCCCGGACGACACGATCGACTTCTTCCTGCTAGAGCCCCTCGGCACGGTCTGGCGTGATGGAGGGCGCGCCGGGATCTCGAAGGGGGCCTTGCACTCGACAGTTTCGGCGCCGCCTGCAATCGCGAACCGTTCCAGCGCCTACGTGATCTTCGCCCGCTCCGACGTGCAGAGCCCAACCTTTAAGAGCAGTGTGGCCCACGAGTTCTTCCATGTGCTCCAGAGCGCCCACAATGACGCGATCACCACGCAGAACAACCGGACCTGGTGGTTCACCGAGGCGTCGGCGGTCTGGGCCGAGAGCTACTTCGTGCGCGAGACCTCGCGGGAGGCGGTGCACGGCTACTTCTCCAGCACGTTTCTGCCGAGCCGCATGCCGCTGCACCAGTCGTTCGGCCGGGCGCCCGGCGAGAACCGCCTGCTGATGTACGCGTCCTACGTCTGGCCGCTCTTTATGGAGCAGGAGCGCGGCCCCGAGGCGATCGGGCGAGCGTGGGCCACGATCGCCGAGGTCGGCACCGACTGGGAGGCAGGGCTGCGGGCGATCGAGGCGGAGTTGCCCTTCAAGGACAACTTTCACCGCTTCGCCCTGCGCAACCTCAACAGCCAGTTCTTCCCCGACAACCCCCTCGGCAAGCGCTACATCAACCTCGACCCGGGCTTCCCCGACGAGCAGATGCCGAAGCCGGAGGTCGTCGAGCAGTTGACCGGCCTGGAGAGCAGCGCTTCCTCGCTGGCCTACCCCGTGGAGCTCCCCGCGCTCAAGGCGCACTACTACCACTTCTCCATGGCGGACTCGGTGCGGCAAGTGCACTTCGACTTCAGTGCTATCGCGCCCGGAGCGCAGCGCAGGGTGAGCGCCCTGGTCAAACTGAAGGGGCGGCCGTGGGAGGTGCGCGAGAACCTACCGGACAGCCTGACGTTCTGCGACGACGAGCCCCTCGAGGATATCTGGATCGTTGTCAGCAACCACAGCACCACAATCGGCCCGACCGTCTCCGGCTCGCTGCTCGTCCGGCCGCTCAAAGCGCCCTGCACCTGCAATCAGGAGCTGATGGACCAGATCCAGGCGGTGGAGCAGTGGCGCGGGACGGTCAGCTTCAGCTATAGCATCAAGGCCTCAGGCCAGCTCTGGGAGATCAGCAATCAGCGGACCAGCTCGATCAGCGTGACCCTCAACCTGCGCACGGAGGATGGGAGCGCGTTCCTGGGCAGCCCCACGGGCCAGTCGTCGATCGACGACTCGGCGATCTATAAGAACAAACTCCACGACGCGTTCGCCGGCTCCGGCCAGCCGGTGCCGTACGACGCGGAGCGCAACAACTACTCGCGGGTGGGCCTCAGCTTCAGCGCAGAGCGCTGCGAGTACCACTGGAACGCGACGGTCTACCTTGACGCGGTGTTCAGCAACGATGACGGATCGTGGCCAACCCAGGTGGATATCGGATCGTTAGGAAGCGGCTGGCGGCCGCTCAACGGACTCGTGCTGTCGGGAAGCGAGTCGTTCCCGGCCCATAGCCCCGAGTATATCTTCGAGAACGGTGGGACATTCTACGAGCAGCCGGACGTGCGACTCGTGCAGATCCTCGGCGAGGATGGCCTGGGTGCGGCGACCGTCTCGTGGAGCTTCACGCCGGTGAGCCCGCCGCCTGGCCCATAGTTATAGTCGGGCCGGGTGGGCTAGGACGCCCTGGTGAAGGGCGCGAGCTCGGCCTGCAAGGCGGTGAGCGACAGGGCCCGGGCCTGGTCCTCGATCCGTGTCACCTCGTCCTGTAGGAGGTGGGCCTGCACCATGTGCTGGAGCTCGGTGGCGGCGCGGCGTGCTTCAGCAGTGCTGGCCGGGTCGCAGCGTACGCGCACGGCGAGCCGCAAGGCCCCAGCGTGCTCGCCGGCATCGGCAAGGCATGCGGCGATGCCCACCAGCGCCTGGAGCGCCTCATAATCGATCTGAACCTCAAGCGCCGTTGCCAGGGCCTCGTTGTAACTGCTCCGGGCCTGGTCCTTGGCCCCGGCCCGCCAGAGGGCCGCGCCCAGATCGTTGAGCACCCGCGCATACAGCAGGCGCGAGGAGTTTCGCAACCCGGGGAGAACCTCGCGGAAGAAGTAGACAGCCTCTGCGAAGTCGCCCTGGTGGAAGGCCACCCGGCCGAGATTGTAGAGCACGGAGTCCGTGCCGCCTGTGTCGCGGGCGGCGTAGCTGAGGGCCAGGCTTTCCCGGAGCAGTTGCTGAGCCTCCTCGTGTTTGGCGAGGGCCAGCAGCGTCTCGGTGCCAGAGGTGATGCACCAGACGGTCCCGCGCGGGTTGCCCACCGCGCGCCAGGCGGCCAGCGCCGAGCGGAACAGTCGCTCGGCCTCCTCGGGCAAGCCGGTGGCCTGAGCGATGTGGCTTGCCACGGTGTGACCCATAGCCAAGAGATGGCGGTCGCCGGTCACGGCTGTCAGCTCGAGGCTTTGCTCGATAGAGCGGCGCGCCGCCCCGTGGTCGCCGCTCCAATAGGCAAGCTGGCCCTGGCTAAGCAGCGTGCGCGACAGACCGAGCGGGTCGTGCCCGCCGGCCAGGAGGGCGTGGCTCTCGGATAGGGCGGCCTGGGCGTGGGCGAAGGCGCCGATGCGGGTAGCTAGGTAGCCATAGTGGCCGAGCAGGCGACCAAGCGTGCGCTCCCAGGGGGCCCGGTCGCCGTCCGGCCCCGCCGCTCGCAGCAGCTCCAGGGCCTGGGCGAAGAGGGCGGCGCCCTCCTGGAGCCAGTCATGGAACTCATAGAACCAGTGCAGCACCTCGCCGGCGCTCTCGAGCTCGCTGAGCAAGCCGTTAGCGGCCGCCCAGGTCCAGGCGGCGCGAAGATTATCGATCTCGGCGCTGATCTCCGTCGTCGCCGCGCCCTGCTCGGCGCCCTTGAGCCGCCGTTCGCGCTCGGCCACCAGGCGCAGGTAGTAGGCGGCATGCCCTCGCTGTGCGGCGGCGAGCTCGTCGAGGTGCTCATGCAAACGCGCGCTGGCGTACTGGCGAATGACCTCGTGGAGGTCGTAGCGCCCGCCCGGGCTCCGTCGCACCAAGGACTTATCGACCAGGCTTGCCAGGAGGCCAAGCCCCGCATCGGCAACCTGTGCGGCGGCCTCGCGAGTGAAGCCGCCCCGGAACACCGTGAGCCGGCACAGGGCCTTGCGCTCCTCGGCATTCAACAGATGCCACGAATAGTCTACGACCGCGCGCAGCGACTGGTGGCGCGCGGGCAGCGTACGCGGCGAGCGCTCTGTGACGTCGAGCTCGCTGGCGAGCTCGCCGGGGATCTCGTCCAGGGGGAGCACGCGGATCCAGGCGGCGGCGAGCTCGATCCCGAGCGGCAGCCCATCGACCATTCGGCAGATCGTGGCGATGGTGTGCTCGTTCTCCGGCGTGAGCCGGAAGGCACGGTCGATGCGCTCGGCGTGTTCGGCGAACAGCCTGAGGGCGGGGGCGGCACTAGGCTGGGCGCGGGCATGGGGCTGCGGCACGGATAGCCCGTCGAGCTCGAGCACCCATTCGCCGGGGAGCCGCAGCCGCTCGCGGGAAGTCGCCAGCACTGACACGCCCGGCGCCTGGGCCAGGAGCTGCTCCAGTGTCGCGAGGGTAGCCCCTTCGGGGTCGAGGAGCTGCTCCAGATTGTCAAGAATGAGCAGGGCGCGCATCCCGCGCAGGTGGCCCACCAGCTGCGGCAGCAGGGCGCCGGCGCCGGAGAAGGCGAGGCCGAGGGCATTGCCGATCGCCGGCACCACCAGCGCGGGTGCAGTGACGGGCGCCAGCGAGACAAGTGCGATGCCGTCGGGGAAGCCCTGGATCGCCCGGCCGGTCTCGATCGCCAGGCGGGTCTTGCCGACGCCGCCCGGCCCCAGCACCGTGACTAGCCGGCAGTCCGGCCGGCCGAGCAGTGCCACGAGCTCGGCCTGCTCTTGGGCCCGGCCGACGAAGGGCGTGAGGAAGGTCGGCAGGTTGTGCGAAAGCAGCGGACGCCGGGCCTCGTCGGTCGAGCGAGGGGGTTCCTCCGGGGAGAGGGGCACTGTGCCGGCTTCGCTCTTGACGGAGGCATCCCCAAAGGGTGCGGCGTCGCTAAGGGCGGCGGCCATCCAGGCCTCGTGCTCGTCGGGCGCGAGCTGCAGGGCTTCGGCCAGGCGCAAGGCCAATTGCGGGGAGGAGCGGCGCTGACCGCCCTCGATCTTAACGACCGTCTGTGCGGAGTAGCCGACGAGCTCGGCCAGTCGCTCCTGCGTAAGCCCACGTTCCTGGCGCCGGCGCCGCAGCCAGGCCCGAAAGGGGGAAGGGTTGCTCATAAACGCCACCGGCTGCTATCGCCGCATCATCGGGCCTCGCGCTGTACGATCTCAGTATGCCTATTGTACCACGGGGGTACATTCGTGCTTGGGCG
>CAZKTU010000303.1:0-7028 GCA_964555675.1 uncultured Oscillochloris sp. | reverse complement strand
GATCATGGCCCTGCTGCCCGACGACTATGTGCTCTACTACACGGGCGGCTTCCAGGGCAAAGAGACGGCGCCCCCGCACCCGCGCATGGTGCCGATCGGCTCGCCCGACCGGGCCGGCCTGGTGGCGGCCTACCAGAGCAGCGACATCCTGCTCTTCCCCTCGCGCCTCGAGGGCTTCGGCATCGCCCCCGCCGAGGCCCTGGCCTGCGGCCGCCCCGTAGTGACCACCAACGCCTCGGCCCTGCCCGAGGTGGTCGACCACGAGCAGAACGGCCTGCTGGTGGCCCGCGACGACGTCGCCGGCTACGCCGAGGCCGTGCGCGCCCTGGGCGAAGATGCGGCCCTGCGCCGCCGCTACGGCGAACACGGGCGGGCCAAGGTCGTCGCCAGCTTCGGGTACGACCAGCTCGGGGGCGGCTTCCGCGCGCTCTACGAGCGGCTGCTGGGCGCTACCGCCGCCGAATCCGCCCCAGGGCAGCGCGCGCCGGCGCGGCCCCGAGCAGGGCGCTGATGGCCAGGTAGGCCGCCGCCCCGAGAGCCACGGCCAGGGCGAGCCAGGCCAGCAGGCCGGGCAGGTCGCCCAACCAATCATAGGGCGCGCCCGGGGCCAGGGCAGGGACGAGGGCGCGCGAGCCGGCCACGAGGGCCGCCAGCAGCCCGCCCATGGCCAGGGCCGCGGCGGCCGAGGCCCCCAGGGTGCGCCAGAAGCGCCCGTCGCGCCAGATGCCGGGCAGGGCCAGGGCGAGCAGCCCGAAGAGCAGCAGAGCCTCGAGGTTGTTGGCCACGCTGAAGGACAGAGCCAGGGCCGCCACGTCGTTGCCTGCCCGCAGCAGCGCGAAGCCGAGCCCGAGGTTCAGGCTGACCTGTAGCAGACCGACCAGCACGGGCGTCCAGGTGCGCTGCATGGCGTAGAAGGTGCGGATGAGGATCTCGGAGGCGGCGAAGGCCGGCAGGGCCAGCACGTAGCCGCCCAGGGCGCTGACCGTATAGCTGAGCGAGAGGGCGTCGAACTCGCCCCGCTCGAAGAGGGCCCGGGCGGCCGGGAAGCCCAGCACCAGCAGCGCTGCGGCGCCCGGCAGGGTCAGCCAGAGGATGGTGGCCAGGGTGCGGCGCACGTCGGCGACCAGCTCGTCGCGGCGGCCCTCGGCCACCAGGCGGGCCAGGCGCGGGAAGGCCACCTGGCTGAGGCTGAGCGAGAAGATGCCGTAGGGCAGCAGCATAAGCTGGTAGGCGTAGCCCAGGCCGGCCACCTTCGCGTCGCCGTCGTCGAGGCGCGCGGCCAGGGCCAGGGTCACCACCAGGCTCATGTGGGCGGCGGCCTGGCCGAGCACGCGCGGGCTCATCTGGCGGGCCACCCGGCCCAGCTCGGCCATGCCCCGACCGAGCTGCAGACGCAGGCGCATGCCGATGCCCAGCAGGCCGGGGATCTGCACCAGCAGGTAGAGCAGCGCGCCCGCCACCACGCCCCAGGCCATGCCCCAGATGCCGAACCAGGGCTCGAGCAGGGCCCCGGCGATGATGCCCAGGTTGTAGAGCGTGGGCGCCAGCGCCGGCAGGGTGAAGCGGTCGCGGGCGTTGAGCGCGGCCATGGCCAGCCCGCCCAATCCCAGCAGCAAGGGCGAGAGCAGGAAGAGCCGGGCGAGCTGGACCGTGAGCGCCAGGGTGGGCTCGTCGAAGCCCCGGCCGCCGTACAGGGCCTCGACGAGCCACGGGGCGGCCACATAGAGGATGGCACTGGAGGCGGCCAGGAGCAGCAAGGCCCAGGTGACCACGGCGCTGGCCAGGCGCCAGGCCCGGGCCTGGCCGTCGCGCTCCCACACCTCGATGAAGATCGGGATGAAGGTGCTGCCCAGGGCCCCGCCGATAATCACCAGGTAGAGCAGGTCGACCACCAGCAGGGCGCCTCTGTAGGCCGCGGCCTCGGGCGAGGTGCCGAAGTAGTACGAGACGATTACGTCGCGCAGCACCCCGGTGGCCCGACTGAGGACGAAGCCCCCCATCACGATCAGGCTGTTGCGCAGAGCCCCCGAGCGGGCCCGTCGCAGCAGCGCAGTGAGTTGCACGGAAGGCGCTCCTATGATATACTCTGCCCCTAGTTGAGCGACGAGCAAGCCTCTCGTCGCTTATCGTTGTGAAGCAGTAGCAGCACAGATTATATCTGAGGAGTCCCGAGTTGGCGAACACGAAGTCGGCGAAGAAGCGCATCCGCACCAACGAGCGCAAGCACGAGCGCAATACTGTTTACCGCTCGCGCGTGAAGACCATGGTCAAGAAGGCCGAGCAGTCGATCTTCAGCGGCAGCCCCGACGAGGCCACCATCCGCGAGGCGATCAGCACCCTCGACAAGGCCGCCGTGAAGGGCATCATCCACAAGAACAACGCCGCCCGCCGCAAGTCGCGCCTCATGAAGAAGCTGAACGCCGCGGCCGCAGCCTAAGATCCCCAGACACACTGGCGGCGTCGACGCTCGTAGGAGCGTCGACGCCGCCTTTTTGCGCGCCTCAGGCCTCGCGCCTGACCGCGCCGCGGCCCTGGCAGACTTCGGCCACGAAGATCTCGAGGGCAGCCTCGGACTGGATGCGGCCGGTCTTGGTCCAGATATCGAGCTCGAGCAGGCGGTCGTGGAGATGACGCAGCTCGCCGGGGGCGAAAGCGCGGGCCTGGTCGACGGCCTTGCGCACCACGAAGGGCTTCTGGCCCAGCTCGGCGGCGATCTCCTCGGGGCGCATGCGCCGGCCCGCCAGATCCTGCACGCCGAGCAGGATGCGCACCTGCCGCGCCAGCATGAACAGCACATAGGTCGCGGCCTGCCCATCCTCGAGCAGGGCCCGCGCCCCGGCCAGGGCCGGCCCCATCCTGCGGGCGCTGAGCTGGTCGATGAAAGCGAACAGGTTCTGCTCCTGCCCGTCCTGCACCAGCAGGTCGACGGCGGCGGTGTTAATCGCCCCGCCCTTGCCGACATAGGTCGCCAGTTTGGCCAGCTCGGTCACCAGGGTGCGCGTATCGTTGCCGACCAGCTCGGCGAGGCGCTGGGCGGCGGGCGGCTCGAGCTTCGCGCCGAGGCGACGGGCCCGCTCGGCCAGCCAGCGCAGCAGCTCGCCGCCCTCGAGGGGCAGGAACTCGCGCGTCTCGCCGGCCTTCTTGAGATAGGTGAAGATCACGCTGCGCCGGTCGACGTCCTCGCTCTCGACGAAGACCAGGTCGCAGCCGGCGGGCACGCGCTCGAGGTAGGCCCGCAGCTCCTCGCGATCCTTGCCGGCCTTGCTAAACTTGAGGGCGTCGGCGACGATCACCAGGCGGCGCTCGGCGAGGAAAGGCATGGCCTCACAGGCGCCGGCCAGGGCCTCGAGCTTGAGGCGGCGCCCATCGAGCCGGGAGATATTCAGCTCGGCCACCTCTGCGGGCACGCGGGCCGCCAGGGCGGCCAGGGCCTCGCTGCGGGCGACCTCGTCGGGTCCGTAGAACAGGTAGAGCATAATTGGTTGCCCCAGCATGCCGTCGATGGGCCAGTTTCGAACCTGCCGGAGAGCAGGTGGGTGCCCGCCTGTGAGCATCTGCGGCCCGCCGCATAGCTCAGCTCGTTAGAACAAGGCTCCCATCGAAACCGTGTTGGCTCAAAACACGTACCCACCAACAAACAGCCGGGGCAGGGTGATCCTACCACCCCGGGCCCCATTCTGCAAGTCAGGATCAGGGCCCTATGCCTCGGCCTCGAGGCGCCGCACCATGCCCACGACCAGGCGCGCGGCCCGCTCGACGAGCCGCGGGTCAGGGGGCGCGGTCGGGTCTGTAGGGGGCGCGCCGGGGGCCTGGCGGGCCGTCAGGGTGAGGGCCCTGTAGCCGTGGCGGCGCAGGGGCGCGGCGAGGCTGCCAGGCTGGTCGAGGGGCCGGGGCTCGGCGTCGATCAGGGGGTCGGCGGCATCGGCGCCCGCGGCCAGCTCGAGCAGCAGCGCGTCGGCGGGGCCGCCGGGGCCCTCGCGGGTGACATAGACCACCTGGTCGCCGGCCAGGCCCTCGAGGGCGACGAAGAGCGTGCGCTCGCGGTCGAAGGGGTAGCGCGGCAGCAGCGTGGTCACCCCGCGCGGGTCGGTGCCCGCGGCGCCCACGGCCACGGCCCACAGCTCGACCCGCTCGAGGCGCTCGATGCGCTGGGCCGCCGCCACCATCGCGGCCAGGGCCGCCACCCCGCCGTCGGCGCTCGTCGGCTGAGCCTGCTGCTGCGGCGAGGGGGCGGGCCTGGCTGCGGCGACGGCCACCAGCAGGCAGAGTACGGCCCCGGGCAGGCCGAGCAGCCACCAGGGGGCGGGCAGCCACAGGGCGGCGGCGGCGCCGGCCACAACCAGCGCGGCCGCGGCCAGGCGCGCCAGGGCCGCGCCGCGCCCCGCGCCGGCCAGGCGCGCCAGGCCGACGCGATGTTGGGGCGCGTCGAGGGGGGCCATCAGCACCACCCGCCAGCGGGGCGAGATGGGCTGCAGGCCGGCCGCGCCGGCCACAGCCCGCGTCCCGACGATATTCTGGCTGGCCCGTCGCCGGCCCAGGGGCGGGGTCGGCGCGATGAAGCTGTCGATCAGCATCCAGGCCAGCAGGGAGACGGCGAGCAGGAACGAGGGCAGGGGGAGCAGCGGGCTCATCGCGGCCGCCACGAGGCCGAGGGCCCCGAAGAGCAGGTAGACCGCGCCCGTGCGCGGGGCCACGCGCAGCTCGTAGGTGGCCACGCCCATGCCGGCGCGGCGCAGCCGCCCGTTCACGAAGGCGGCCGCCGTCGCCTCGCCGGGCGAGGTGGCCGCGCGAGGCCCGGCCTGCTCTACCAGCTGGCTGAGCAGGGCCTCGATCTCGCGCGTCTCGTCACGCGTAGAGCTGTACATCTGTGGCTGACTGAGCGGAGCGCCGAGGCGCGGGGCGCCGCAGAGCTGCTCAGGGCGTCCTGGTGTTAGTCGACGTCGGGCGCGGCGTGCTGGTCGGGTCGAGGTTGAACTCGCGGTCGGGGGTGCCCGTCGGCAGCGGCGTGAGCGGGGCGACCGGGGTGCCGGCCAGGGTGGCCCGCCCGCAATCGGTCTGGCCGGGCACACAGAGCAGCAGCACCAGGTCGTAGCGCACGAACTGATTGCCGATATCGCCGTTGTTCTTGACCTGGACGAAGTAGAAGCCGTCGACGTCGGGGATGAACTCGATCTGCGAGTCGAGCGTATTGCCGCCCGGGATATCGTCGTTGGCGTCGATCAGCGACACACCGTCGCGGTCGGCCAGGATGATCGTCGTATCGGCGCCGGCCTGAGTCTCGCCGTTGACCACATTGCGGCCGCGGTAGCGCCGGCTATCGGTGTAGATAATGTAGCGCTTGCCGGCCTTGCCGAAGAAGTTCACCCAGTCGGCGTCGCCGGCGGGGCAGAGCTTACGGTCCTCCTGGATCTCGTTGGAGGTCAGCAGGTTCGACTGCTCGGGCAGACCGTCGGGCTCGAACAGGTCGAGGCAGATCTCGCGCACCAGGGTCGGCGTGGGGCCGTAGCTCTCGTCGAGCAGGGCGATCACATAGATATAGTTCACCCCGCCGCGGCCGGCCGCGTCGCGCACCCTGATGTAGTAGCGGCCATCGGCCGGGATGCGGATCGTGATCCGTGGGCGAGTGTCGCCGGGGTTGGGGTTGGCCGGGTCGCGGTTGTAGAAGTCGTCGTTGAAGGCGATACTGTTCAGGTTCGCGTCGAACAGCTCGAGGGTCAGGTCGATGCCGGGGTCCTGGCGCGAGATATCGATCGTATAGACCTTACCCTGGACCCCGCCGAAGACCAGCCAGTCGACGTCGCCCGACGGGCAGATCGCCCGCTCTTGCGAGGTGTTGACGTCGAGCACTTTGGCCCCGCCGGCGTCGTTGTCGCCCTCGAAGCCGTCGCGGCAGACCGGGCCCCTGGTGGGCGTGGCCGTGGGCGCGCCGGTGGTGGCGGTGACGGTGGGCGAGGGGGTGAAAGTGGCGCCGGTGACCGTGACCTGCAAGGTGAAGCCCTGCGAGATCGCGCCCTGCCCGCCCGAGGCGGCGCCCGTCACCGTACCGGTGACATTGTAGACGCCGGGGGCGATATTCGAGGCCGCAGTTGCGCTGAGGGTGAACTGCTGCGAGGAGTTGACCGCGATAAAGGCCGTACCGGGGTTAGGCAAGGTCAGGCCGGCGGGGACGTTGTTGTACGAGATGCTGAAGGTGCGATCGACCGCGCCAGTGATCTGATTGTTGGTGACGGTGATATTGGTCGTACTGGTGCCACCGGGCGCCACGCTGAGCGCCGCAGGACTGGGGGCGATCGTAATCGCTTGCTGGGCGCTCGCGGGGGTCGAACTGAAGGGAGCGAAGAGTACGAGAATCGTACAGACGATTACGGCGGCAACCGCGGCGTTGCGCAGGTGTGTGCGGCGGTTCATCAAGGCACGCGGCTCCCGGCTATCTGGGTGAGGCGGAAACGCCCGCATTATAGCCGTGCGGCACGGCGAGTGTCAAGGTTGCGCATATGACAGCGACGTAACAAATCGCACGGGGAGGCGTGGCGCCCCCCCGTGCGGCTGCGACGCGCCCTACAGCGAGCGGCCGACGGCCCCGGCCACGGCGGCGAGCCGGGGCATCAGGGCGGCGAAGTTCTCGCAATTCAGCGACTGGCCGCCATCGGACTTGGCCCGATCGGGGTCGGGGTGGACCTCGATGATGATCCCATCGGCGCCGGCGGCGACCCCGGCCAGGGCCAGGGGCGGCACCAGGTACCACTTGCCGGTGCCGTGGCTGGGGTCGACCAGCACGGGCAGGTGGGTGCGGCGCTTGGCCAGGGCCACGGCGTTGAGGTCCATGGTATTGCGGGTGGCCGTCTCGAAGGTGCGGATGCCACGCTCGCAGAGGATCACATTGGGGTTGCCCTGGGCGGCCACATACTCGGCCGAGAGCAGCCACTCCTCGATCGTCGCCGAGAGGCCGCGCTTGAGCAGGACGGCCATGCCGGTGCGACCGGCCTCCTCGAGCAGCTGGTAGTTCTGCATGTTGCGCGCGCCAATCT
>CAZKTU010000302.1:0-7082 GCA_964555675.1 uncultured Oscillochloris sp. | reverse complement strand
ACCGCTCAAGGAAGGGTGATGGGGTGGGCCTGGCCCACCCCATCACCCTTCCCGCGATCTTAGCTGCTCAGTCTGCGCAGGGCGAGGCCGTAGAGCGGCGGGATGAGTACCTGATCGTAGGCGGGCAGGTAGCGCACAACGCGCCCGCCGAAGCCCTTCTTGAAGCGATACACCCCGATCAGTGGGTCGGCCTGGGCCTCGGCCTCGAGGGCGGCGCGCAGGTCTGAGTCGGCGCTATCGGCCGAGAGAGCGGCGGCCTGGCCCAGGGCGTCGGGGATGCCCCAGAGGTCGTAGCTGGCGCAGCCAAGCTCGCGGGCCCAGCGTAGGGCGTGCCACTCAAGCAGGTGGTTGGCCCCGGCGCGCAGGCCCTCGTCTTCGGCGCCACTATAGAGGTAGAGCCCGCGTGTGCTGTCGGCGAAGACCATATGGGCGGCCACGACCCGCCCGTCCAGCTCGGCAAGCAGCAGCCGGCTGCGGGGCTGGAAGCGGCGCCATGCTTCGCCATAGTAGGCCTCGGCGTGGATCCCGAAGCTCGCCCGCGCCCCGGTCGAGCGCATAATCGCGTAGAAGGCGGCCAGGTCGCGCTCGTCGCCCGCCCGCACCTGCACGCCGCCGCGTTCGGCGCGCCTGATATCGGCCCTGTGGCCCTTCGAGCACCCGGCCAGGATGGCCTCCTCGGGGCGGGCGAGGTCGACGTGGATCGAGCTGCGGGGCTGGATGGTCGCCGCGGGCCGCAGGCCCTGGAGCTGCAGCCAGGTATGGGTCGCGTCGGCGGCGGGGTCGCCCTCGGTCAGGTTGGGCTCGAGGCGCAGGAAGACGGCGCGGGCGCGCCGGGCGACGCGTGCGAGCCCCGCCAGCAGCAGCCGGTCGGCGGCCGGCTCGCCGGCGAGCAGCGGCCCGCGCGGGGTGTAGGCCACGCTCAGGCCGTAGCGGGCGCGGATGAGCAGCTGGGCGCCGGCCAGCAGTGCGCCGTCGGCGCCGGCCACGGCGATGGTGCGCGCCTGCCAGCCCGCGCTCGTCTTCAGGGCGCCCCAGGCGCTCTGCTGGAGCAGGCTGCCCTGGGGATGGCCGGCCACGAAGTGCTCCCAGTCCGCCGGGCCCGGCTCGACCAGGGCCATGGGGCCACCCGCGCCCGCGGCGGGCCGGGCAAAAATCGTCTCGCTCATCGCACGCTCTATCAAGCCCTGCCGGCGGGGTCAGGGGAGGAGGCGGTACTAGCGGCGCACCCAGAGCCGCTCGCCGTAGAGGCCGGTCTCGGGGCGCACCTTTGCGGCGTAGGCGGCGACGGCCTCGGCCACGCCGGGCGGGTCGGCGAAGAGCGAGGCGAGCTGGCTGCGATAGGCCTCGATCGCCCCGACCTTGCGCGGCAGGGTGTTGTCGATGCTGGTGACCATAGGCAGGAAGCGCTCTGCGCCGCCCAGCTCCTCGAGGCGCTCCTCGAGGGCCCCGGCCTGGCTGACATAGGGGAAGTCCTCGTAGAAGGCGACGCTGATACCGCCGAGGGCCAGGGCGCCGGCTGCGGCTGTGGCGGCCTGGTGGTCGACGTGGCGGCCCACCCCGAGGGGTGTGTAGAAGATTGCCGCAGGGTACTGCTCGGCGAGGGCGGCGAGGTGGGCGCCGAGCTCGGCGGGCAGCCGGTCGTCGGGCGCGACCTGGCCGAAGAGGGTTGTGTTGTCGACGTAGGCCGCGGGCATGCGGTAGATCGCGTCGAGCAGGTCGAGCCGGAAGCTATCGGCGCCCAGGGTCTCGAGGGCCGTCTCGTCCTCGGCGCGGCGCAGGCGCACGGCCTCGGCGGCGGGGAGGCCCCAGCTGAGGTGGGTCGCCTCGGCGAAGGGGCTGAAGCGCGTGTCGGGTCGCGGGCTGCCGCTGCAGATGTTGACGACGAGGACGTGCTGACCGGCGGCGGCTAGGGCGGCGATCATGCCCCCGCACGAGAGGGCGGCGTCGTCGAGGTGGGGCGAGAGAAAGATATGGCCGTACGGCGCCGTCAGCTGCTCGGGGCTGGTGTAGTTTAGTGGCATACGCCTCTCTTGATCGTACCTAGAGCTCGCCGAGGCTCAGCTCTTCGAGGGCCTCGGAGGCGGCCTGGCGGCGCGCCTCGTCCTTCGAGCGGGCGAGGCGCTCGAGCACGCGCTTGGCGCTGGGGCCGCCGACCTGGCCGAGGGACCAGATCGCGGCGAGCGAGATCTCGATATCCTCGTCGTCGATCAGGGGCAAGAGGGCCTGGAGCAGGGGGCGGCCGTCCTCGCCGATCTCGCCGACGGCGCGGGCGGCCTCGTAGCGCAGGGCGGGCGAGGGGCTCTTCAGCTCGCGCTCGATGTAGGGGAACCAGGTGGGGCGCATCGAGCGACCCATCGCCAGCACGGCGCTCTCGCGCATGGTAACCTCGGAGTGGGCGTAGGCCCGCCCGATCTCGGCCTGAGCCTCTTTGGAGGCGGCGAAGTAGCCGAGGCCCTCGATCGCGCGGCGGCGCACCTCGATCGGCTGCTCGGGGTCGATGGTCACGCGCAGCAGATTGGCTTGCAGGCGCTGGGCTGCGGGCGCGGGCAGCTCGCCGAGCTCGGCCCTGTAGGCGAAGGGCGCCAGGGCGACGGCGGCCGCGGCGCGCACACTGCCGGCCTCATCGTCGAGCATGGCGATGAAGCGGTCCATCGTCCGCTCGCTCTCGTCCTCCCACAGGCTTGCGACCGCGGCCGTGCGCACCTCGGGGTCGCTATCGCTGAGGCTGGCTCGGAAGACCGGGCGGAAATCCATATCGACATTATCTTCGCCGAGGGCGTCGAGGGCGTGCAGGATAGCGAGCCGGCGCTCGGCGGGGAACTCGCGCCAGGCCTGCCAGAACACCTTCAGCGATTCGGGGCCGAGGCCGGCGAGGGCCTTCAGCTCGGCGTGGGCGAGGGGGTGGCCAATATCGCCGAGGCGGGCCAGCTGTTCCTCGAAAGTCATAGGATGATCTCCCTCCGCGCCGGCAGGCGCGGCTGAGGGGGAGCGGGGGGGCGGCGCGTTGGCTGCGCGCTTGCTCTCCCTGCTCCCCCCCTTACTGATACGGTCGACGGGCTATCCTACTCGTCATCCTCGGTGTAGCGCCCGCCATAGCGGCGACGGGTGGGCTGCACGTCGGTCACCGTCTCCTCGCTCTCCTCGTCAGTCTCCTCGGCGGGCTTGGTGCCGGGGGCGGGGGTGTAGTAGAAGAGGCCGGGGGTGGTCTCGTCGGCCTCGAACTCGGCGCCGTGGCCGAGGAGCGAGTTGATCAGGGCCTTCGAGCCGGGGCGCAGCACGTTGTAGCCCATGATCAGGTCGTCCATCGTGATCGAGTAGCGCGGCTGGGCCCGCGTGCCGACCTGCTCGCCGAGGGTCTCGGCGACGTGCTCGAGGATCAGCTCGGCCTTGCGGCGCTCGCCCATGGGGAAGGCCTTGAGGCGGTTGAGACGCCCGTAGCGGGCCTGACTGGGCAGCTGGTCGGGGTCGACCGCGGCGAAGAACGAGACATTCGCGAAGGCCAGCTTGTTCTTCTTCTCGTCGTAGGTCAGGATGCGCTCGCTGGTCTCGGCGGCTTCGGCGTAGGTGAGCGTGAAGAGGTTGGGCTCGGCGCCGCGCGCGATCGTCACCAAGGCGCCGGGGACCAGATGGGCGTGGAAGAACTCCTCCAGGCCCTGGATCCAGCCGCCGCGGTTACCGGTCGGGTAGCGCACCTCGACGAGGGACTGGGTGTAGTGCTGGGGCGACTCGAAGCGCAGCACGGCGCTGCGCTGGTCGGGCAGCACCGGCCCGGGCAGCAGCGCGGCCAGCCCTGCGTCGAGGGGCAGCACGCCGTACTCCCACTCGAAGAAGGTCAGCAGGTGCGACATGCTGCCGCTCTGGGTGATCGACGCGGCGCTCTGGTCGGCGAGGCTGTCGTCGTGGCCCTCGACCAGGTACGAGGTGATCTGGCCCATCTCGGCGGCCTTCACGCGCTTGCCCCCGATGGCGGGCATGCCCTTGGTCGACCAGAGGTAGGCGCCCTCGACCCCGACGAACTCGAAGTCCTTCTCGCGGTGGAGGCGGTAGTTGACCGAGAAGCGCACGCCCTCGTAGTCCGACTGGCGCGTATTGTGGTAGAAAACGTCGGCGATCAGCTCGGTGTCGAGCAGGGGCTCGCCGCGCTCGAGGATGTAGTCGCGGATCTTGCGCAGGTCGTTCTTGCCGAGGTTGATTACATTGGCCTCGGGGAAGTAGCGCCGCCCGAAGCTGACGATCCGCCGCAGCGGATCCTGCTCGAGCTTGTCCACCAGGGCCTGGGTCAGGGCCGCGCCGTGCTCGGTGAGCAGCTCGGCGGTGGGGCGGCGCAGGTCGATCGCCGTCCCGTCGGCCAGGGTGAAGATCGTGCCGCGCTCGTAGGCGGGCCGCGCCGGACGGGCCGGGGGCGCGGGGGTCTCGCGCGGGGCGCTGACCGGCGGCGCGGCGGGCGCGGGGGTCTCGCGCGGGGCGCTGACCGGCGGCGCTGCGACGACGGGCTCGGCGGCCGGGGTCGCGGGGGCGACGACGACAGGCTCGTCGGCGGGGGCCGCGACAACAGGCTCTTCGGCGGGGGCCGCGGGGGCCACCACCACGGGCTCGGCGGCCGCGACGATGGCGGGTTCGGCCACGATGACGGGGGGCTCTTCGTCGAGGGATGACGTGTCGAAGATCGAGGCGGCTTCGACGAGGGCGGGCTCGTCGATCAGCTCCTCGGCGCCGTCGCCGTTGGCCGGGACCAGGCCGGCCTGAATCTGCCAGTAGTCCGAGATGAAGACCGGCTCGACCGTGGTGATGGCCGGGCGCGAGGTCGACACGACGACGCTGATATCGTCGATCGGCAGGGGGTGCTCAGGGTCGTGGAGGCGCTGCTTGAAGCTGTGGGTATCCACGTCGTTGCGCGGCACATAGCTGCCCAGGCGCGAGGTGACATACCGCACATCGCCCGCGACATCCTCGCGAGCAAAGCGCGGATCGGCGCCGAGGGCGGCCTCGATCAGCTTCGCGACGCTCCCCTGGTCGCCCTGGGTGCGTGCGGCATAGTACGCTGCGAGGTTGGCCAGGCTCTGCCTGATCGGCGCGTCGAAGGCGAACAGAGTCGCCTGGGCCGTCATGAGCCCGTAGATCTCGTCGGCGAGGGCCTGAGGGTCGGTGCCCGTGGTCGGAGCAGCGGTCATTCGCCATCCTCCATCACCAGCTTGCTCAGCAGTTCGAGGTACTGCCGCAGTAGCTCATCAATATCTTTCGGCTCGCCCGACGAGCGCAGCCACTGGAGCAGCTTGTCGATCGCTGTCTCTCCAAAGGTGATCATTTTCGCGTCCATGGGCTCTCCATCGTAAGCAGCACTAAGCAGAGAGGGTGTCCTCCCTGCTTCCGTGGCCAGGCGCAATGCTTTAGCGATTATAACATTCCGCGGGAATGTGTGCAAACGGCGTGCGCAAAATCACCGCAAGGCGCGCCTTGCGTTCGGATCGGCTCGGGCCTCGATCCCCGCGGCGGGAGGCGTGGAGGGCCTGGCCCTCCACATCCACCCGCAAGACTCTCCCGGACAGGGCCCCAGGGTGCAACCGTCAGTCTGACAGGCTTTCGAGGGCGTCGGCGATGGCGCCGGCGGTAACGCTATCGGGGCCGAGGATCGAGGCGACGACCGGCAGGGGCCGCGCGAACTGAGGCGCGATGAAGTCGTTGACCTTGTCGGCGATAGCCTTGACGAACGGCTCGCCGCCGATCCGCACGACGATCCCGCCCAGCACGATCATCTCGGGGTCGATCAGGGCGACGATCTGAGCGCAGCGGGTCGCCACCAGGTCCACGGCCTCTTGCACGACGCGCTTGCCGGCGGGGCTCTCGCCGAAGATCTGCTCGAGGTTATCGGTGTCGAGGCCGTAGCGCGCGGCGCGGCGCAGCAGCCCGCTGATCGAGACCAGCTCCTCAAGAGTCTCGGGGCGGCCCGTGCCGTCCCAGCCATGGCCGACCACGGCATGTCCGATCTCGCCCGCCGTCGAGGTGGCGCCGTGGTAGAGGCGCCCGTTCAGCACCAGGCCGCCGCCGACGCCGCTGCTGAGGTGCAGGTAGGCCAGGTGCTGGCAGCCGGCCCCGACCCCGAAGGTGGCCTCGCCGAGGGCGATCAAGTTGGCGTCGTTGTCGATCAGGGTTACGGCGTCGAAGGCCTGCTCGAAACGCTCTTGCAGGGGGTAGTTCTCCCAGCCGGGCATGCGCGGCGAGAGCCTGATCGTCCCGTGGCGCAGGTCGACAGGGCCGCCGAAGCCTACCCCGACCCGCACCAGGCGCTCTGAGGAGACGTCGGCCTCTTCGAGCAGGCTGCGCGCGAGGGCGATCGCCCGCTCGACGAGCTGGTCGGGCGTGCCACTGGTCAGCTCGGTGTCGATGGTGCGTACGGTGTGGTGCTGAAGATCGGCCAGGGCGGCCCGCAAGCCGTAGCTGCCGAGGTCCACCCCAAGCACGTAGCCCTGATTGCCGAGGATTCCCCAGCGGTTCTGGGCCAGGCGGTCCTTGATCAGCGTCTGCAGATCGGCCATCGTCGGCCTCCTTTCAGGCTCAGCGGGCGGAGCGGATCCCAGGGAAGTGGGAGAGCGTCCCGGGCATCCGTGACGGGATTATAGCACACCATCCTCCGGCTCTCCGGCCCCCGCTGGTGTACGTTCGCCAACTACCAGCGCACACGCAATAACGATCAGGAGCAGCCCCGACCCGGCGAGCCACGGCGAGGGCCGCGGCCTGCCTGTCTCGCCCGCGCTGACCTCGGCTTTGGGGCTGGCTGTCGCCGTCGCCGTCGCCGTGACCAGGGTGTAGAGCCGCCCGCGCTCGCCCTGGTAGGTCGGCGCAGGCCCCGGCTCGGCCGGCCAGGTGGCCGTCGGCCCGCGCGTCGGCCGCGCCCCGATTGTCGGCGCACGCTGCTGGTGGGGCAGCGGCTGGCCGCCAACCGCCGGGGTTATTGCGAGTGCGCCGGTGGGGGAGGGGGTGCGAGTGGGGGAGGGGGTGCGGGTGGGGGAGGGGGTGCGGGTCGCTGAGGGCGTGCGGGTGGGCGAGGGCGTACGAGTCGCCGAGGGCGTGCGTGTCAGAGTCGG
>CAZKTU010000301.1:0-7088 GCA_964555675.1 uncultured Oscillochloris sp. | reverse complement strand
CATCTCGATCGCCCGGTCGAGCTGCTGGCGCTCCTCGTAGTGCGTCGCCAGATCCTCGAGCTGGGCCAGGGCCTCGTTGAGCTTGCCCTGGCGGAAGTAGACGTCGGCCAGCTTGGTGTAGACCGCCCGGTCGTAGGGCAGCAGCTGCTTGGCCTCGAGCAGAGCCTGCTCGGCGCCGGGGATGTCGTCCGAGGCGGCGTAGGCCTCGGCCATGCGCCGCACCAGGTCGCCCTTGCTGAGGGGCACGGCGAACGAGTGCTTCACCCCCGGGTCGGTGGTGGCGCGGCTCGCGGCGGCCTGCCCGCGCCGCAGCTGGTCGAGGGCGCCCTCGGCGTTGCCCAGGGCGATATAGCTCTCGGCGGCGGCCTGGTAGACCAGCACCGGGGGCAGCAGATTCTCGACCTCGTCGGCCATGGCCGCCTCTGCCTGCTCGAGCTCGAGCAGGGCCGAGGTGTGCTGGCCGGCGCTCTGCTGGAGGATGCCCAGGATGTAGTGGAGCACCGCCGCGTCCGAGACCGCCAGGGCGCCGCGGTACTCGGCCTGCACCGGCCCGAACTCGCTCGGGTGGGTCTTGAGCAGCTCGAGCACCGTGGCCAGCGAGTCCCACACTGCGGCGGGCTGGTCGCCCATCAGAGCCAGGGTGATATTCAGCCGAGCCACGGCCACCGGGTCGTCGGGGGCGCCCAGCTCGAGGGCCCGGCGGAACTCGCCCAGGGCGGCCTCGTAGCGCTCCATCTTCAGCAGGGCCAGGCCGTACTGGGCGTGGACATCGCGGTTCTTCGGGGCCCACTGGAGCAGGCGCCGGTACTCCTCGAGGGCCTTGTTGGTCTGGCCGAGGCGGTAGTAGGTGCCGGCGACCTGGATGAGCTGCTCGACGCCCTCGTCGACCCGGCCCGCGTTGCGCAGGATCTCGGCCAGGCGCGAGCGGGCGTTGACCGTGTCGGGCGATAGCTCGATGAAGCGGTAGTAGACGTCGATCGACTGCTCGGACTCGCCGCGCACGCGCAGCGTGTCGATCAGCAACTGGTACTTGGCGAGAGCCTCCTCGGGGCGGCCCTGGCGCTCGTAGACCTCGCCCATGCGCAGGTGGATGGGCAGGTACTCGACATTGAGCCGGATGGTCTCGTGGCAGGCGTCGAGGGCCGCCTCGATCAGGCCCTGGTCGAGATACTTGCTGCTCAGCTCGATCCAGCCGGCCACCTCTTCGCTGAGGCCCGCGGTGCTGAGGGGCGTGACCGGGGCGAAGCCTTTGGCGGCGGCGGCGGGCATGCTCTCGAGCAAGATCATCGGCTCGGGCAGGGCCGACTGGGCGCCCCACCCGCCGAGATTGTCGGTGGTCGTGGGCCGGTCGCCGCGCAGAAAGTCGGTGATCGGGCGGATCTTGCCCCACACCTCCGAGACGGGCTCGTCGTCCATGGGCTGCGTGTCGGGCTCGGGCATGGGGGTGAGGGCGCCCGTGCCCATCGTCCGCAGCTTCGCGAACATATTGCGGTCCGAGAGCTCTTTCGAGCGATTCTTGAACTCGGCGGCCCGCTCGCGGCCCCAGCGCTTGCTGTCCAGGAAGCTGGCCAGGGTCCCGTAGAGGGCCGCGGCGCGCGCGATGTCGCCGATCTGCTCGAAGATCGTGGCCGCGTTCTCGTACATCTGGATCAGGTCGTCGGCCTCGTTCTTGCCGATCGATTCCAGGTCGACCAGGCGAATGGTCTGCTCGAACTCCTGGGCGGCCTGGGGCAGCTGGCCCAGCTCCTTGTAGCTCTGGCCGAGGGCGAAGTGGGCCGAGAGGGCGTACTCGGCGTCGCCGGCCGACCTGGTCAGCACGCCGACCGCCGACTTGTGGTCGCCGCGCTCCTGGTAGAGCAGGCCGAGCGAGTAGAGCACATCGGCCCGCTCGAGCCCGCCCTCGACGGCCTGCTCGTACAGCGCGGCGGCGGCCTGACTGTCGCCGGCCTCCTGGGCCTTCTGGGCCTGCTCGACCAGCTTCTCGAGGGCGAACTGCTGCGAGCGCAAGGCGCCCGTGACGCCCGAGAGATTGGCCCGCACCTCCGAGACGGGGGCGGAGCCGGCCGCGCTCGGGGCCGGGGCGGCGCTCTCGAGGCCGGCGGCGCGGGCCATCCCGTCGCGGATCGAGACGATCAGGTCTTTGGCCTCGCGGCTGTTCGGGTCGAGGCGCAGGGCCAACTCGGCCTCCTCGGCGGCCTGGTCGAGCCTGCCCACGTCGAGATAGCGCTGGGCCAGGGTCAGGTGCTCGGCGGCCGCCTCGCGCACCCCGCCGGCGTCCTCATAGAGCCGGGCCAGGCGGGCGCGCTGGTCGTCGGCCTCGGGGCGCAGCCTGAGCAGCTCGCGCAGGGCCTCGATCGCCTGGGCCGGGCGGCGCTGGGCCACGTGGATGTCCGTTAGGGCCCTGTAGCTGTCGACGGCCTTCGCGTTGCCCTGGCGGGCCTGGGCCTGGGCGATATAGCCGAGGAAGAAGGCGTTATGCTCGTCGGTGGCGCGCAGCTCCTCGAAGACCTGGAGCGCCCGGTCGAGCTTGCCGGTGTGGAAGAGCGCCACCGCGGCGTTGGTGCGCCCGTCGGCGTCCTGGGGGAACTCCTGCAGGGCGCGGACCGCCGCCTTGAGCGACTCGTCCCACTGGCCGCTGCGCGCCGCTTCGCGGCTCTGCTCCATCGCTCGATCGAAGATTGCGCGATTACCTGCCATAATGTTTCCTACAGTCCCAAAAGGGTGAGGATCAGGGCCTTCTGGACGTGGAGCCGGTTCTCGGCCTGGTCGAAGACCACCGACTGCGGGCCGTCGATCACCTCGGCGGTGACCTCCTCGCCGCGGTGGACCGGCAGGCAGTGCATGAAGACGGCGCCGGGCTCGGCCTGGGCCATCAGGGCCTGGTTGACCTGGTAGGGGGCGAAGACCGGGCGGCGGCGGGCCGTCTCGTGCTCCTGGCCCATCGAGGTCCAGACATCGGTATAGACGGCGTCGGCGCCCGCCGCGGCCTCGTCGGGCGAGGCGGTAATGGTGATCCCGGCGTCGGTCTCGGCGGCGATGCGCTGGGCGTGGGCCAGGATCTCGGGGTCGGGGCGGTAGTCGGGGGGGCAGGCCACGGTGGTGCTGACGCCCAGGGTCGCGCCCAGCAGCATGAGCGAGTGGCAGACATTGTTGCCGTCGCCCATATAGGCCACCCGCAGGCCCTGCAGCCGGCCGAAGCGCTCGCGCAGGGTCAGCAGGTCGGCCAGGGCCTGACAGGGGTGCTCGCGGTCCGAGAGGGCGTTGATCACCGGGACGCTGGCGTGGCGGGCCAGGGTCTCGACGGTGGTGTGGCGGAAGACGCGGGCGGCGATGGCCTGGACCCAGCGACTGAGGTTCTGGGCCACGTCGGGCACACTCTCGCGGCCGCCCATATCGATATCATTGGCCGAGAGGTACGAGCCGTGGCCGCCGAGCTGGGTCATGCCGGCCTCGAAGGCCACCCTGGTGCGCAGCGAGGGCTTCTCGAAGACCAGGGCCAGGGTCTTGCCGCGCAGGGGCAGCTGGGCGTGCAGGCCCTGGCCGCCCGCGCGCCACTCGGCCTTGAGGGTCGCGGCTCGCTCGAGCAGGGCCTCGGCCTCGTCGCGCGAGAGGTCGGCCGCCGATAGAAAGTGCTTCTGCATGGCTGGGCTAGTAGCTCCTATCCTCTCGGCGCCCCATGCGCCGAAGATGGTCTTGCTTTTTCTGCTCGAAGCGCTGACCGCCGGGGGTGCGCCTGTAGTCGGGAGCGTCGATCAGGGTGATCTCCTCGCACAGCTCGCGGTCGCTCATGCGCGAGAAGATGCGCGGGTCGATCTCCTCGGGCTTGCGGTTGCTGGTGATCACCGTCGGCAGACGATAGTTATAGCGGTGGTTGAAGAGCTGGAACAGCTTCTCGCGGGCCCAGGGGGTGGCGTTCTCGGTGCCGAAGTCGTCGAGGATCAGCACATCGGCGCCGCGCACCTGCTCGAAGCGCTCGTCGTAGGCGACCTCGCTGCTGGGGCCGAAGGTGCTGCGCAGGTGGTCGAGCAGGTCGGGCACCACGGCGAAGAGCACCGACGCATAGCCCGTGCTGAGCACCTCGTTGGCGATCGCAGCGGCCAGGTGGGTCTTGCCGCAGCCGTAGCCGCCGAAGAAGATCAGCCAGCCGCGGGGCGCCTCGGCGAACTTGCGGGCCCGGCCGTAGGCCCGCGCCACTCCGGGGATGCCCGCGTCGAAGTTCTCGAAGGTCTTCTCGGCGAAGGGGCCCAGGTTGCTGATTGCGCGCAGGTTCTCGCGGCGCTGCTGGAGCAGCTGGGAGGTGCGGCAGTTGCAGGCGATCAGATGCCCGAAGTCGGGGTTGCCGTAGGGCACGTCGAGCACGAGGTAGCCGGCGCCCTTGCAGCGGGGGCACAGCTCCTCGGTTACCACCGGCTCATCGCTAGAGATCGGTCTCATCGCTTCCGAGTCTGAAGAGGCCGCCGAACTGGGGGTTCGTGTACTTCTCAATATCGATAGGTCGCTGGGCCCGATCGGGCGCATCCTGTCGTCCATTGGCGGCCCACCTCTCAAGCACTTTGCGGATATAGCGCCACGAGCGGGCGTTGGCGCGCACGGCCTCGCGCATGGCCTCTTCGATCCACTCGCGTGGGTAGCGCTCCTCCGCCTCGCGCAGCTCGTCGATCAGCATGGGGGTGACCAGGCCGATATTCTGCTCGTAGAGCCCGATCAGGGCCGGGCGCTCGGCGGGCAGCTCGCCCGCGGGGGCGAGGGCGACCTGGGCGGCGGCGAGGCTCTCGGCCCAGGCGCGGTTGGCGGCGGTGTTGACCAGGTACCAGTTGCCGACCCGGCCGCCGGCGGGCAGGGTCAGGTGCAGCAGGGTGGCGCGGCGTACGGCGGCCTCCAGGCCCTCGGCCAGCAGATCCTCGATCGGCCGCAGCTTCGAGATGCTGCGCAGCGAGCGGCGCAAGGTGCGATCGGCCGCCAGGTCGTCCCAGCTCAGCCGGCGCGGGGTCGAGCGCTGCCGGCTCAGCCTGAAGAAGATGTGCAGCGTCACCTTGAGCTCGCTCGGCAGAGTGATGCTGGGGATCACCTCGCTGAACAGCTCGGGCGGCAGGCCCACGAGGGTATCGGTTGAGAAGCCGGCAAAGGCCATTGGGCTACCTTGAGGCTGGGCGCCGTCGCGCTGGGTCCTGGCTGTCTGCCATGGTACCACATTCGTCTGAGATCTTGAACGGTCCCGGCCGCGGATTCCACCGGCACGGCCTTTGCACTGGCTCGTGTGGCGCTCCGCCCTCCACAAACGCGAAGCCAGTGCTAAATCTGTGCAAAGGGTTGACAAGCCCGGTTCACATGTGGTATATTTCCCAAGTATTCTTACCGGTCAGTAAAGTCAGAGAGTAACCAAGCCTGTGAAGAATCAGCGCTCACCGCTCATTTTTATCTTCCTCACCGTCTTCATCGACCTCCTGGGCGTCGGCATTGTCCTGCCGCTGCTGCCCTTTTATGTCAAAATCATCGAAGAGACGAGCCCGGCCTGGATCGCCAACAACCACGCCCTGATCGTGGGCGCTCTGACGGCCTCGTTCTCGCTCTTCCAGTTCCTCTTCGCCCCGGTCCTGGGCGCCCTGTCCGACCGCTACGGCCGGCGGCCGGTGCTGCTGCTCAGCCTGACGGGCGCCGGGCTCTCCTACATCCTCTTCGGCATGGCCGAGAGCTTCGCGCCCCTCGGCGCGGTGGCGGTGCTGGCCGTGCTCTTCGTCTCGCGCATTATCGCGGGCCTCACGGGCGGCAGCATCAGCACGGCCCAGGCCTACATCGCCGATATCACCACCCCCGAGAACCGCGCCCGCGGCCTGGGCATGATCGGCGCGGCCTTCGGGCTGGGCTTTATGCTCGGCCCGGCCATCGGCGGCCTGCTCAGCACAGTCAGCCTCAGCGCGCCGGCCTTCGCCGCGGCGGCCCTGACCTTCGGCAACGTGATCTTCGGCTACTTCAGGCTCCCCGAGTCGCTGCCCGCCGCCAACCGCAGCGCCACCCTCGCCAGCGTCAACCCCTTCCGCCGCGTCCAGGCCGTGATCAACCGCCAGGCGATCAGGCCCCTGCTGATCGGCGTGCTGCTGCTCAACCTGGCCTTCGCCGGCCTGCAGAGCAACTTCGCCGTCTTCACCGACAGCCGCTTCGGCTTCGGCCCGACCCAGATTGCCTTCGTCTTCGCCTTCATCGGCCTGATGGCGGTGATTATGCAGGGCTTCCTGATCCGTCGCCTGGTGCCCATGTTCGGCGAGGCGCGCCTGGCGATCACCGGCATGGCCCTGATGACCGTCGGCTTCGCCCTGATCGCCCTGGTGCCCGCCGGCTGGATGCTCTTCCCCGCCGTCGCCATCCTCTCGATCGGCAGCGGTATGGCCACCCCCAGCCTCACCAGCCTGATCTCGCGCCGCGTCTCGCCTCAGGAGCAGGGGGGCGTCCTCGGCGGCACCCAGGCCCTCACCAGCCTGACGATGATCGTCGGCCCCCTCGTGGCCGGTCTGCTCTTCGACGCCGTCGGCCCGGCCTCGCCCTACCTGGCCGGGGCCCTGCTCATCGCCAGCGCCTGCGCCGTGCTCTTCGTCGCCCTGCGCCCCGAGCTCACCCGTGGCCCCGCCGTCGCCCAGCCCACCACGGTCTCTACCCCCGCCGAGGTCGAGCTCTCGGGAGATTAGGTGGTGGCGCGCTTCGTGGTATAATGCTAGCACGAGTGTGTTGAAGCAGCGCCGCCGTTCCCTCGACGGCGGCGCTGCTTATCTGCGCGATACGGCCCGCTCTGGCGGCCGAACGCCCGCACAATCCGGACGCCCATCGCCCGCATTGGCTGCTACCCTGCGGAAGCATCTTGAGGGGCGAGGCCTCGGCCCCCCGTCGCGGCAGCGGCGAAGAACGTACCTCGGTTACGAACCTTGTCAAAGGCGGAGAGCAGGCATGGCAAGAGATAAGATCGTCATCAAGGGCGCTCGCGAGCACAACCTCAAGGGCGTCGATGTCGAGATTCCGCGCGACAAGCTGGTCGTGCTCACGGGGGTCAGCGGCTCGGGCAAGAGCTCGCTGGCCTTCGATACGCTCTACGCCGAGGG
>CAZKTU010000300.1:4314-7127 GCA_964555675.1 uncultured Oscillochloris sp. | reverse complement strand
CGACCGTGCTAGGATGCCCCGGCTATGGCAACCAAACCCCTCAGGATCACCCTCGGGCTGCTCGCCCTGATCTGCGCCCTGGCCGCCGCGGCCCCCAGCGGCGCCCAGACCCCCGCCGCCGCCGGCCAGCCCGCCCAGCTGAGCCTGTTCGGCATGAACACCTACTTCACCGGCCTCGAGCGCAACGGCCGCGATGGCGATGCGGGCGTGGCTAACCTGATCACCCAGGGCCGCCAGATCGGAGTCGCCTGGGCCCGCGAGGAGCTGAGCTGGGGCAACCTCGAGCGCGACGGCAAGGGCCGCTGGCTCTGGAGCCACTTCGACCGGCGCTTGCTCGCCACCGCCCAGGCCGGCTACGGCATTGTCGGGATGCTCGTGACCACCCCCGCATGGGCCCGCGTGGCCGACTGCGGCCAGCGCATCGGGCGCTACGCCGCCGCGGGCGTGGTCGCCGAGGACTACTGGTGCCCGCCCGCCAACCCCCGCGACTTCGCCGACTATGTGACGGCGGTGGTCGAGCGCTACGACGGCGACGGCAGCGGCGATGCCCCCGGCTCGCCACGCGTGGCGGTCTGGCAGATCTGGAACGAACCCAACGCCTGGGAGACCTGGCCGGGCACCCCGGCCGAGTACGCCGCGATCCTCCAGGCCGGCTACGCCGCCGCCAAAGCGGCCGACCCGAGCGCCACGGTGGCCACGGCCGGGCTCTATGTGCTCGACAGCGCCTGGAAGGACGCGGTCGGCCACTGGGACGGGCTGCGCTTCTTCGACGAGGCCCTGGCGGCCCGCCCCGAGATCTGGCGCAGCTTCGACGCCCTGGCCATCCACCCCTACATGCCCGACGTCGCGCCCGACCAGCCCGGCCTCTACGGAGCGGTCACCCTCTGGGGCCGCCTGCGCACGGCCCGCGCCTGGCTCGACGAGCGCACGACCCGCTACGGCGGCTCGGTACGGCCCCTGTGGATCAGCGAGGTGGGCTGGACGACATGCTCGGCGGCCGAGAGCGACTGCTACGCCGGGGCCGCAGTTGGGCAGGCGTCCCTGGCCGACCCCGGCGCGGAACCGGCGGCGCCCGAGGGGCCGCCCGCCCCGGCCGACTGGCGACTCACCCTCGGCCCGACGGCCGCGCAGGCCTACGCCACAGCGCCCTGCGAGGGCGAGCCCGCGGACTGCACCGCGCAGCTGGCGGCCGCGCCGGCGGCCCTGATCGGCAAGAGCGAGCAGCAGCAGGCCAGCTACCTGGTGCGCGCCCACGCCATCGCCATGGCCCTGGGTGTGCGCCATATCAGCTGGTTCCAGCTCGAGGATAAGTTCGACGGCTCGGCGCGCAACTTCTGGGAGGAGGCGGCGATCTTCAGGACGGGCGCCCTGGGCTACGGGCCCAAGCCCGCCGCCACGGCCTACAGCGCCCTGGTCGCCCAGCTCGGCGGGGCCAGCTTCGCCGGCTATGGGCCGCTGCACACCTTCAGCTATGTCCCCACCACCTCCAGCCCCGAGGCCCGCTTCCATCTGCGCTTCCGCGCGCCCGACAATACGCTGATCGACCTGATCTGGCGCAACACGGGCGCCGAGGAGGTGCTGCTGCCCCTGACGGGCCCGGCGGCGCCGCAGGCCTTCAGCCGGGACGGGGCGGCGCTGCCGGCGCGCGTCGAGGGCAAGCTGCTGCGCCTCGGCATCGGCGAGGCGCCCGTATATGTGCGGCAGCGCTCGTGGGCGGTGGCGACCCGCCTGATCCTGCCGGTGGTGCGGCGTTAAATGCTCGCAAGCCGCGCTTGCGAACGAGGTTTGCTCAGGGAGGGCCGGCCCTCCCTGAAACCCTCCGCTGCGCAGCTCCTACTCGGCCCTATAATAGGCGCGGCGGCCGACACAGAGGGAGCGCAGCCCATGGGCGAGAAGCGAGAGATCCCGACGCCCCTGCTGATCGCCGGGGGCGGGCTGACCCTGGTCGCCCTGGTGGCGGGCATCGGGTACTTGCTGGCCACCCTGGTGCGCATGTTGCTCACCGGCGGCAACCCCCTCGGCGCGGCCCTGTGTCTGGGCGGGGTCGTGCTGGCGGGCCTGGCCGCGAGCATCGTCGCGGTGCGCGCCGCGGCGCGCCGGCTCGCCGATGGCAGCACGGCCCGGCGCACGATGACCCTGGGCGGCCTGGTGCTGCTGATGGCCCTGGCGCCCTTCATGATGATCGTCGTGGTCGTCGTGCTGGCCCTGCAGGGCAACCCATGACGAGGGGCGGGATGAGCAAGGGGGCTGGTGTGGACGAGGGCGAGCGGCTGGACAAGACGACGGGCGGGCTGTGGCTGGCGGGGGCGGGGTGGGGGCTGCTGACCATCCTGCTGATGGCCCTGCTGGGCTTCGGGCTGCCCGTGCTGATCGCCGGCACCCTCAGCCCGGTGCTGCCGCGGGCCAGCGTGGTCGTCGGGGCGGCCGTGGGCGCCGCCCTGAGCGCGGCGACGGCCGCCCTGCTGCTGCGCGACACCCGGCGCCGCTACGCCGTGCGCCCCCGCCTGCTGCGCGCCCTGACCATCGGCTACGCCGTGGCCATGGTGATCAGCGTTCCGCTGCTGCTGGGCTGGTTCGCCGCGAGCCTTTTGGTCGCGTTGGGTACATAGTGTGGGGGCAGACACATGGGTCTGGGGGCAGACACATGGGTCTGGGGGCAGACACATGGGTCTGCCCCTACGGGCACGTGGGTCTGCCCCTACGGGCTGGGCTGGGGCAGACACATGGGTCTGCCCCTACAGGTTCGGCGGTCTGCCCTTACAGTAGCTCCTCGGCCAGGTCGATTGCCTTGAGCAGCGCGGCGGCTTTGTTGG
>CAZKTU010000300.1:0-4214 GCA_964555675.1 uncultured Oscillochloris sp. | reverse complement strand
CCCGCACCAGCAGCTCGGGCGAGGCGCCCACCAGGTCGCCCTCGGCGGTGCGCAGCAGAAACATGTAGGGCGAGGGGTTGACCGTGCGCAGGGCCCGGTAGATCGTCACCGGGTCGGCGATCGTGGGCCGCACGAAGCGCTGCGAGGGCACCACCTGGAAGATGTCGCCCGCGGCGATGTACTCCTTGGCCCGCAGCACATTGGCGTGGTACTGCTCGCGGGTGAGGTTCGAGCGCGGGGCGATCGGCGCGGCGCCCTGGGCGGCCCCGCTGTCGTCGTACGAGCGCGGGCGCTCGTCGGCCCGCGGCAGAGGCTGGCGCAGCCGCTCGATCAGCTCCTCGATGCGCTCGGTGGCCCGGCGGTACTCCTCCTCGAGGTTGGGGGCGTCGAGGTGCACGTGGGAGAGCACCTTGATCTTGTGGCGCAGGTGGTCGAAAATCAGCAGGGTGTCGACGAACATCCAGAGCCCCTCGGGCATCTGGTAGTCGCACTCCTCGGGGACGGGCAGGTGCTCGAAGTAGCTGACCGTCTCGTAGCTCAGGTAGCCCACGGCCCCGCCGACGAAGCGGGGCAGGTCGGGCAGGCGCACGGGCTTGTAGGCCTCAAGGTGGCTGCCGAGGACCAGCAGCGGGTCGCTGTAGGGCAGGGTCTGCTTGTAGCCGCCCTGGGTGGCCTGGGCGGTGCCCTTGTGCAGGCGCAGGATCATGTAGGGGTCGCTGCCGATGAACGAGTAGCGCGCCAGGTGCTGGCCGCCCTCGACGCTCTCGAGCAGGAAGCTATAGCTGCCGCGGGCCACCTTCAGGTAGGCCGAGACCGGGGTCTCGAGGTCGGCCAGGATCTCGCGGTAGATCGGGCAGATATTGCCCTGGTCGCGCAGGGCGCGGATCTCGTCGAGCGAGGGAGCGTACATGCGGGTCTCCAGTCGATAGTGAGTGCGGAGCGCGTCGGTGGGGTGAGGAGCGTGGCGCTATTTAGCGCGTGGGCAGCACGAAGCCAACCTTCTCCATCACCTCGCGGATCTTGGGCTCGGCGACGGCGCGGGCCTGCTCGGCGCCGATGGCCAGGATGCGGTCGAGCTCGGCGTGGTCGGCGATCAGCTCGCTGTAGCGCTCGCGGATGGGGCGCAGGCCCTCGATCACGGCCTCGGCCACGTCGGTCTTGAGGGCGCCGTAGCCCTTGCCGGCGAAGTGCGCCTCGATCGCGGCCCGGCTCTGGCCGGTGAACAGCTCGTAGATCTGCAGCAAGTTGTTGACCCCCGCCCGGGCCGGGTCGTCGCTGAAGCCAATCTGGGCGACCGCGTCGGTGACGGCCCGCTTGAGCACCCAGCGGATCTCGTCGGGCCCGTCGGTGATGCGGATGGCGTGGCCCCTGGTGAAGTCGCTCTTGCTCATCTTGGCGGTCGGGTCGTTCAGGGCCATAATGCGGGCGCCGCTCTCGCGGATGACCGGCTTCGGCAGCACGAAGGTCTCGCCGTAGATCCCGTTGAAGCGCCCGGCGATGTCGCGGGTCAGCTCGATATGCTGCTTCTGGTCCTCACCCACCGGCACCTCGTCGGTGTCGTAGAGCAAGATGTCGGCCGCCTGCAGGATGGGGTAGTCGAGCAGGCCGGTCAGCACGCTCTCCTGCTTCTGGGCCTTCATCTTATACTGGGTCATGCGCTCGAGCCAGCCCAGCGGCGTGACACAGTTGAGCACCCAGCAGCCCTCGGCGTGGGCGCGCACGTGGCTCTGCACGAAGAGGGTGGTCTGCTGCGGGTCGATGCCCGCGGCGATCAGCAGGGCGGCCAGCTCGCGGGTCTGCCGGCGCAGAGCGGTCGGGTCCTGGGGCACGGTGATCGCGTGCAGGTCGACGATACAGATGAAGTTGGTCTTCTCGCCCTGGCCCGCGACCCACTGCTGGATCGCGCCGAGGTAGTTGCCGATATGCAGCATCCCCGAGGGCTGAATGCCCGAGAAGACGCGCTTTTTCCTGCTGCTCATGTGTAGGCTCCTTATGGTTTGTAACCGAGTTATGCTCTTCGCCGCTGACCGCGGCGGGTGGATGTGGAGGGCCAGGCCCTCCACGCCTCCCGCGAAATAACATGAGGTATACTGCCGGTGCTTCCAGTCGCTCCCGATCATACACCAAGCTACTGAATGAGGTCTCTGTGCCCCGTATGCACCGTCCGCTTTTTCTGGGCCTTGTCGCCCTACTGCTCCTGAGCCTCGTCCCGCCGGGCCCGGCCCGCGCCCAGGGGGGCGCCTCGTTCGCCAGCGCGAGCCCCGTGGTGGCGCCGCTCGCGCCGGTGGTGGTCAACGTAAACATCCAGGGCTACAGCGGCCCGGCCACGCTACTGGTCTTCGACGGCCGCGGCCGCGGGGCGGGCAGCTTCCCCGTCACCCTCGCCGGAGGCTTCGGCGCGGCGACCGTGCTGCCGCGCGGGGCCTTGGGCGAGCACTGGGGCGCGCTCTTTCTGCCCGACGGCCGGCAGGTCGCCGCAGGCGCCCTCTACCGGCTCGACGCCCAGACCGTGGTGCGCACGGGGGTCGCGCCCTTCGACCAGCTCTACGAGCGGGTGCGCGGCTTTATGGCCGCCAAGCGCCTCAGCTACGAGCTCGACGGGCGCAGCGTGACCGGCTACCGCTCGCCCGACAGCCCGCTGCTCTGGCTGCGCGACCACTACTACCAGAACCGGGCCTTCCGCTACTTCGAGGGCGACCTGACCAGCCTGGTCGAGGCCAACGCCGCGGCCCAGGACCGCGAGGGCGCGCTGCTCGACTTCCTGCCCCGCCCCCAGTGGGGCATCGCAGGGCTGCGCACGCCGGTCGAGGCCGACGTCGAATACCTCTACGCCCAGCTGGTCTACGAGACCTGGAAGACCACCGGCGACACGGCCTGGATGCTGCGCCTGCTACCCTCGGTCCAGAAGGCGATCAACTACACGCTCACCTCGCCGCTGCGCTGGGAGCCGAGCCTGGGCCTGGTGAAGCGACCTTTCACGATCGACACCTGGGACTTCGAGTACGGCCCGACCACCACCGACCCGAGCAGCGGCAAGCCGGCGCCGCGCCACTGGATCGACGGCCAGACCAGGTGGGGCATCTTCCACGGCGATAACACCGGCCTGGCCGAGGCCCTGCGCTCGCTCGCGGCCATGGAGGAGCAGGCCGGCCAGACGGCCCTGGCGGCCCAGCGGCGTGGCCTGGCCGACGACATTATGGTGCGCCTGAACCGCCTGAGCTGGAACGGCACCTTCTACACCCACCACGTGAAGCTGATCCCCTACGATGTGCCCGGGGTCGACGAGGCGACCCAGCTCAGCCTCTCGAACGCGATCGCCCTCAACCGGGGCGTGCTGAGCGTCGAGCAGGGGCGCGCCATCCTGGCCGAGTACCAGCGGCGCCTGAACGACCCGCGACGCACCGCCTTCGCCGAGTGGTACAGCATCGACCCGCCCTTCCCGCCGGGCGCCTACGGGCTCGACGGGCGCCTGGGCGAGCGGCCTGGCGAGTATGTCAACGGCGGGATCATGCCCCTGGTGGGCGGCGAGCTGTCGCGCGGCGCCTTCCGCTACGGCTACGAGAGCTACGGCTTCGATATCCTCTACCGTTACGACGAGCTGCTGCGGCGCACCGGCGCGACCTACCTCTGGTACTACCCGACCGGCGGGATCGCCCCGGCCAACGAGTTCCTGCCGACCGACGGCTGGGGCTCGAGCGCGATGCTCGGGGCCCTGGTCGAGGGCGCCGCCGGTCTGGAGGACCGCGGCCTCGCCTACAGCGCCGCGACGCTAAGCCCACGCTGGCTGGCAGCCCCGCGCGACCGGGTGACCCAGGCCTACGCCGTGGCCCGCTACGCCGCCTCGGGCGGGTACGCCGCCTACCAGTGGCGCTACGAGCCCGCCGCCAAGGCCGGCGGCGAGGCCCGCATCACCATCGAGGCCACGGGCAGCGGCGAGACCATGCGCGTGCGCGTGCTGCTGCCGCCCGAGGCGAAGGAGGTGCGGGGCGCGCTGCTGAACGGCCAGCCCGCCACCCCGCGCCTCGAAACACTTGGGACAAGCCGCTACGTCGTCGTGGACGCAAACGGCCCAATTGTAAATGTACAGGTCAGCTTTCGGTAGTTCGGGAGGGGCCAGCCCCTCCCGAACTACCCCAGCCCGTGCCACAGGCGCAGCCCTCGGCTAGCCCACGCTGGGCAGGCCCGCCAGGGCCATGGCGACCTCGTCGTCCGAG
>CAZKTU010000299.1:0-7215 GCA_964555675.1 uncultured Oscillochloris sp. | reverse complement strand
ACTAATCGATCAGGTGCCCCATGCGCTCGCGCTTGGTCGCGAGGTAGGGCTGGTTGTGGCAGTTGGGCGGCACGAGCGTCGCCCGGCGCTCGACCACGGGGATGCCGTGGGCCTCGAGGCCGCCGATCTTCAGCGGGTTATTGGTCACCAGAGCCACGGTGGCGACGCCGAGGTCGCGCAGGATCTCGGCGGCGCAGCGGTAGTCGCGCATATCGTCGGGCAGGCCCAGGGCCCTGTTGGCGTCGACGGTGTCGAGCCCGGCCTCCTGGAGCGCGTAGGCGCGGATCTTATTGGCCAGCCCGATCCCGCGCCCCTCCTGGCGCAAATAGACCAGCACCCCCCGGCCCTCGGCCTGCAGGCCGGCCATACTCTGCTCGAGCTGCTCGCCGCAGTCGCAGCGGTGCGAGCCGAACACATCGCCGGTGAGGCACTCGGAGTGAATGCGCACGAGCACCGGCGCACCATTGGCCACATCGCCCACGGTCAGGGCAACGTGCTCTTTTCCGTCGGCGTCGGCATAGACGTGCAGCTGAAAGCTTCCGTACTTTGTCGGCAGAGTGGTGCTGGCCACCCGCTCGACCGGTCGCAGCGCGAGCTCGGTCATGGTATCACTCTCTAACTCTGAGGCGGGGTGGGCGCCTCCCCCCCGCGGAGATGGTCGGCGGGCAGGCCGCCGCGTAGATCGGCCCACAGGCCCTTCGTCGCGGCCAGCAGGGCGCCTGCGGCGAGGAGCCCCCCGGCCAGGTAGGGCGTGGTAGGGCCGAGGAGATCGAAGAGCAGGCCGGCGAGGGCCGGCCCCAGGATGAGGGTCATGCTGAGCAGCGACTGCATGCCGCCCATGGCCGCGCCCTGGCGGTCCTCGCCCGCCCGCCGCGAGACCAGGCTCGTGATCGCGGGGATGGCCAGGCCCGTGCCCAGGGCCATCAGCCCGACCAGGGGGTAGAGGGCCCAGCCCGCCGGGGCCAGGGCCGTCAGCCCCAGGCCGACCGCCATGAGCGCGAGCCCGCCCACGACCAGCAGCGGCTCGCCCAGGCGTGGCTGCAAGAGCCCCAGCAGGACGCCCTGGGTGAGCACGGCGCACACCCCGACGAAGGCGAAGAAGACCCCGTTGGCCACCGGCCCCCAGCCGAAGCGCGTGTTGCTATACAGCGGGAAGTTGCTCTGCAAACCGGCGAAGGCCAGATTGAGCAGGACGATCGCCAGTAGCAGCGGGCGCAGGTCGCGCTCGGCCAGGGCGGCCCCCACCTGCCTGGCCACGCCGCCGAGGCGAAGGGGTTGGCTGCTGCGTCGCTCCGCGGGCAGGGACTCGGGCAGAGCGACCAGGCCGAAGAGTCCGTTGAGCAGGGCCAGCCCGGCCGCGACGAAGGCGGGCGTGGCCAGGCCCGCCACACTCAGCAGGCCGCCCATGGCCGGCCCCACCATCAGGCCGAGCCCGAAGGCCGCGCCGATGAGCCCGAGCCCCTTCGCCCGCCCCTCGGGGGGTGTCGTGTCGGCGATGTAGGCCTGGGCGGTGGGGATGCTCGCCCCCGCCGCCCCGCCGAAGGCGATCGCCGCGAAGGTCAGGGGCAGCGAGCCGAGGATCGCCGCGACCCCCAGCAGGGCGTAGGCCCCGCTGGCCGCCAGGACACAGCCGATCAACACAGGCTTGCGGCCCACCCGGTCCGAGAGGGCCCCGAGGACGGGCGCCACGATCAGCTGCATCAGGGCGTAGAGCGAGCTGAGCAGCCCGACCAGCAGCGCGCTGTCCGAGCGCTCGCGCACGAGGAAGGGCAGCAGCGGCACGATCATGCCGTAGCCCAGCATGTCGACGAACACGCAGACGAAGACGATCAGCAGGGGCGAGCTGCGCCGCAGTCGGGTGAGCAGGGCGCTCATGGCCGGGCCACGGCCGCGATCAGGCGGCGCGCCTCGGCGGTGACGGCGCCGCTCACCGGGCCGCCGGCGGCGACGATGGGCCGCCCGAACTGCACGCGCACCTCGCCCCGCCGCAGGTCGCGCCGCATCAACTGCAGGATGGCCGCGAGCCACTGGCGGTCGGCCGCGCTCCGGCGTAGCCGCGTGAGCGGGTGGCGCAGCGCCGCGGGCGTGATCACGCCCCCGATGATCGCCGGCATCACCGTGACCTCGCCGCCCACGCGGGCGAAGAGGTCGAGGCTCGCCGACCAGCCGGCCAGGGAGGCCTCGGCGCCGCCGATGCTGAGTGGGTCGGGCTCGATCCGCCCGGCCGGGAAGGTGATCAGGGCGCCCCCCGCGCGCAGGTGGCGGGCCGCCGCCCGTACGGCCGCCGTGCGCGAGGCGGGCGTGACGCCCACGGGCAGGAGGTGGGCGGCGATGTTCGGCAGGGCCCGCAAGAAGGGCCGGGTGATCGCCAGGATCAACAGGTCGGTGCGGGGGAGGGAGGAGATCAGGGCGGCGGCGTCGAGCATGCCGGGGTGGTTCGCCGCAACCAGCAGGGGGCCGCTGGCGGGCGGGGAAGCGCCGCGCGCCGCCACCCCGTCACTCAGCTGGCGGCAGATCCAGGCGGTGCCCGCCCGCAGACCCTCTGCGCCGACGAGGTTGTCGAGGGCGAGCATCTGGCGGGCGAAACGCCGGGCGTAGGGGCGAAACGCAAGCTCGGCCAGGCCCCGCAGGGGGGTGGCCTGGCCCAGACCAAAGGCGCTGATCATGTCCCCAATGTTCAGCCAGGTCAGATCCGCCAGGGCGGTGGCGGGTGTGGGCGGCGCGCACTCGGCCATAAGGCTTGACAGTCCCGCTCCCCGCGTTGCGCGGGCGCAATTAAATGGTAGCCTGCTCATGATAGCACAGGCGCGCCCAGCCGGCGCACAGGCCTTGCCCTATATGCTACAATAGCTTGCACCGCCCCTCACGACTGTTCTCCGCAGAGCTGCGAAGGAGCCAGGTGTGCCCACCGTCATCATCAACGATGTCGCCCTCGAGGCCAAAGTCGGCGAGAAGCTGCTCAACGTGGCCCGGCGCAACGCCGCCCATATTGGCTTCGTCTGCGACGGCAACGGCATCTGTCAGACCTGCCAGTGCCGCGTCCTCGCCGGCGCCGAGCAGCTCAGCCCGCCCAACGAGGCCGAGCGGGCCTGGATGCCCGACCGTCGCCTGGCCGATGGCCACCGCCTGGCCTGCCAGACGACCATCCGCGGCACGGGCCCCGTGGCCATCCTCACCAAGGCCGAAGAGCTACGCCGCCAGACCCTGGATGTGCTCAGCCCGCCCAGGGGCGAGGACGGTCTCGACAACCTCGAGCCCCTGCTCGACAACCTGGTGCGCATGAACGTCGACCAGGTGGTGCGCTACCCCTTCAATATCATCGCCGCCCTCTTGCGGCTCAGGCCCGAGGCGCTCATCTCGCCCGTGCGCGACTTCGAGCGCTGGGCCGACGACGGCGCCCGCGTCGCCCGCAAGATGCTCTCGGGCGCCGAGCGCATCGAGCGCACCCGCGCCGCCGGCGAGCCCGCCCCCCTCGCCGCCGACGTCACCGTGCCCCCCCTGACGCGCATCGCCGCCACCCGCGAACAGCAGATCCTCTCCGCCGCCCGGGCTCTGCGCCGCGCCCGCGAGGATGTGCGCCGCTACTCGTAGGCTCTCGCGGGCCTGCATCTTCGCGCCTGGCGCGCGCATCGTGTTGCCTTCGACAAGCTCAGGCAACCACGCTGGCTGAGCCTGTCGAAGCCAGCGGCGTGGAAACGGTCGCTGCGTTTCGCCGACGCGTAAGCAAGTCTCTCTAGCAGTGATCTAATGATGACCGCACCGCTTCGAATGATCGTCGCCGGGGCCGGGGCCATGGGCCGGGCCTGGTTGCAGACCCTGGCCGCCGACCCGCGCTGGACGGTGGTCGCCCTGGCCGACGTCTCGCCCGAGGCCCTGCACGCGGCCGGCGAGGCCTTCGGCGTGCCCGTGGCGGCCCGCTTCGCCAGCGCCGAGGCCGCCTTCGAGCAGACCCCTGCCGACGCAGCCCTGGTGGTCACCCCGCCCGAGACCCACAGGGCGGTCAGTGTGGCCGCCCTGCGGCGCGGTCTGCCCCTCTTCAGCGAGAAGCCCCTCGCCGCCAGCCTGAGCGACGGCGTGGCCGTGCTGGCCGCCGCGCGGGCCAGTGGCGCGACTCTGATGGTCGGCCAGGGCCGGCGCTGGCTGCCCCACATCACCGCCATGCGCGACGCCGTCGCCGGGGGCCTGATCGGCGAGCTGGGCTACGTCACCTGCCAGTTCCGCATCCCCTTCCGCTTCGGCGGCTGGCGCGAGACAATGCCCGAGGTCCTGATCGAGGACCTGGCCATCCACCACTTCGACTCGATCCGCTTCATCACCGGGCGCAATGGGGTGCGGGTCTTCGCCCACAGCTTTCGCCCGGCCTGGAGCTGGTATAGCGGCAACGCCTGCGCCTCAGTCGACATAACTCTCGCGGGCGGTATTCCCGTCCAGTACTTCGGCAGTTGGGTGGCCCGCGGCCCGCGCAGCTCGTGGGACGGCGAGCTGATCGTCGTCGGCAGCGAGGGCGCTCTGCTGCTGCGCGAGGACGAGACGCTCTGGCACTACGCCGGCGAGGAGGAGACCCCGCAGCCTCTCGCCCTGCCCCATTTCGAGCCAGGTGGCCTGGCCCGCGGCCTCGACCTGTTCACCGCCGCCCTGCGCGGCGAGGCCCCCCCGCAGCCCGACGGCGAGGACAACATCCACAGCCTGGCCCTCACCTCGGCCGCCGTGGCCTCGTCGCGCAGCGGCCAGCCGGTCGACGTCGACGCCCATCTGCGCGCCGCCGGCTGGCATCCCCCCCGCTCGGGCTGAGCCATACGAGCTCATGCCCTCCGCGCGAACTCGCGTACAATAGGGGCGCTTCGGCTCTTGCCACCCATCGCCTCTGCCCGCGGAGATTCAGATGCAGCTCGGACTCTGGCTCGAGATCCGCCCCGCCGACGACCTGCCCAGGCTCACCGACCGGGTCGCGGCCATGGGCTTCGGCTCGCTCCACGCCCACTTCCCTGCCGGCTGTGACGAGGCCCTGGCTCGCCGTCTCGCCCGCGCCTGCGCCCAGAGCGGCCTCGCCATTGCCGCCGTCTCGGGCTACGCGAACCCCCTCCGCCCCGCCGAGGCCCCCATGGGCGCGACCCTCGCGCAGCTCGCCGACCTGGTCGAGCTCATGCCGCTGCTCAACACCAGGCGCGTCGTGAGCTGGAGCGGCACTTTCGGCGAGGGCCTGCTCGACGATCACCCCGACAACCACGCCCCGGCCGGCTGGGAGGCCCTGACCCGCAGCGTCGACGAGCTCTTCCCGCTGCTGGAAGACTCCGAGGCCATCTTGCTCTTCGAGCCCTACTACACCCACGTCCTCGGCCGGCCCGAGGAGGTCGCCAGCTTCTGCCAGGAGCTCAATACGCCCTACGTGGGGGTGGTGCTCGACCCGCCCAACATGCTGCCCGTCGACAGCTGGCCCCAACAGTCCGAGCTGATCCCCGCCGCCGTGGCCGCCCTCGCGCGCTATGTCGGCCTCGTCCACTTCAAGGATATGCGCCTGCGCGACGGCAAGCTCGACCTGCCGGGGCCAGGCCAGGGTGTGCTCGACTACAGCGCCTTCCTGGCCTCCGTGCGGGCCCTCGGCACGGCCGTGCCCATGATCGTCGAGCACGTCTCGCTCGAGCAGGCCCCAGCCGCCCGCCAGTTCGTCCTCGGCCACAGCCTCGAGCCGTAGGCGCGCGCGGGCCTCTTCGCCGCGCGCCTCGTGTATAATGGCCGCACCCCCCACTGCACCCCCTTCGCCCACTCCAGGCGCGCACAAGGAGGTACGCGTGCGACTGCTCATCATCGGCGGGACGGTCTTTCTCGGGCGGCACCTGGCCGAGCTCGCCCTGGCCCGCGGCCACGAGCTGACCCTGTTCACCCGCGGCCAGCACAACCCCGAGCTCTTCCCCGCGGCCGAGCGCCTGCGCGGCGACCGCAAGAGCGACCTCGCGGCTCTGGCGGGCCGCAGCTGGGACGCCGTGATCGACACCTGCGGCTACGTGCCGCGCGACGTGCGGGCCTCCGCCGAGTTTCTGGCGCCCAACGTCGGGCTCTACACCTTCATCTCCACCGTCTCGGTCTACCCGACCTACGAGCGGCCGGGCATCGACGAGAACGAGCCGGTCGGGGTCCTGGCCGACCCCAGCGTCGAGGAGGTCACCGGCGAGACCTATGGCCCGCTCAAGGCCCTCTGCGAGCAGGCCGCCGAGGCGGCCATGCCGGGGCGCGTGCTGACGATCCGGCCGGGGCTGATCGTCGGCCCCCACGACCCGACCGACCGCTTCACCTACTGGCCCTGGCGCGTCGCTCGCGGCGGCCCCTTCCTGGCCCCCGAGGGCCCCGGCTATCTCGTCCAGTATATCGACGTGCGCGACCTGGCGGCCTGGACACTGACTATGGTCGAGGCCGGCCGCACCGGGGTCTACAACGCTACCGGCCCTGCGGCGCCGCAGCCGCTCGGCGAGCTGCTGGCCGCCTGCGCCGAGGCCGCCGGGGTGCCCGCCGCGCCCGTCTGGGCCAGCGCGGCCTTTCTCGAGGAGGGCGGGGTGCAGCCCTGGATGGAGCTGCCCCTCTGGGTGCCCGATACCCCCGAGCACGCCGGCTTCTCGCAGATCAGCAGCGCGAAGGCCGTGGCCGAGGGCCTGAGCTTCCGCCCGACCCGCGAGACCTGCGCGGCCACCCTGGCATGGGCCCGCACGCGGCCCGCCGATCACCAGTGGCGCGCGGGGCTCGACGCCGCCAAGGAGGGCGAGCTGCTTGCGCGGCTGGGCGGTGCGCACTCAGGTGCTTGACGCTCAGGCTATGCTGAACAGCATGAAAGCCACACTCAAGCACTACGCGCCGCTGATCGTCCTGGTCGCCATCGCCCTCTTCCCCTTCGGCTGGCTCACCCACCTCTCGCCCGTCGCGGACCGTCTCGGCGACGTCTTCTTTCCCAACGAGGCGGCCCATGCCGTCGGGCACGCCCTGATCTTCGCGGCCATCGGCGCGGCCCTGCTGCTCGCCTTCCCGCTGCTGCGCCGCCGCCCGGCCCTCTACTTCGCGGTCGTGCTCGCCGTCGCCCTCGGCCAGGAGGCCTTCCAGCTGCTCTATAAGCGTCGACCGGTGGTGGTGAACGACATCACCGATATCGGCACCGACCTGGTGGCGGCCACGCTCGTGCTGGCCCTGTGGTACCTCTGGTCGCGGGAGCAGCGGCGCCGAGCGTCCTGA
>CAZKTU010000298.1:0-7217 GCA_964555675.1 uncultured Oscillochloris sp. | reverse complement strand
CATTGCCGTACTGGCGCACCAGCTCGTCGACGTTGTAGAACTCGGTGTTCAGCCAGCGGTTGTAGGGGCCGGCCTCTTTGTCGGTGAAGTCGAGAGGCGCCGTGAGCAGCACCAGGTTGCGCAGGCCGTCGTCCGGGCGCATGGCCGCATAGAGCGTCGTGATCATGGCCCCGATGCACCAGCCGCACAGGCTGAACTCGCGCGAGCCCGAGTGGCGCTGCACCGCCCGAATCACCCGGGGGAGGAACTTGAGGGCGTAGTCCTCGAAGTCGTAGCCGGAGTCCTCGAGGCCGGGGCGGCCCCAGTCGAGCATGTAGACGTCGTAGCCCTGCTTGACCATGTACTCGACGAAGCTGTTTCCGGGCCGCAGGTCGAAGATATCGGGCCGGTTGATCAGCGCGAAGACCAGCAGCAGGGGGATGCCCTTGCGCTGCTCGGGCGGAGTCTGGGGGTAGAAGTGGAACAGCCGCATCTTGTTGAGCGCCCAGATCTGCTCTTTGGGCGTCTGGCCGATCTGGACATTCATGCGGCTCGCGGCAATCTTGGCATAGGTCTCGGTGCTCTTGCCAAGGCGCTCCATCTCTTCGTAGAGCTTCTTCGTCATCACCTCGACATCGAGCGAGGCGGGGCTCTCAGTAGTCATTCGCGGCTCCCCTTTTCGTAGTCGCTAACCGGTGGTCACCTTGCGGGTGCGGCGCGGCGCGGCAGGCTTCTCTTCGCCGCTGGTCGCCTCGAAGACCGGGGCGGCGACGGGGGAGGCGGCCAGGGCGCGAAGCGCGGCCAGCACATCATCGAGCTGGGCCTGCATGTCGTCGAGGCGCAGCTCGATGTTGGTGAGCCGCTGCGCGAGGCTCACCACCTCGCCGCGCGATGGCATATTGACCTGGGCGAGGTAGGTCTCCATGTACTGCTGGACGACCTTCTGGGCAGGCGCCGAGGCGGCCAGGAGCGAGTCGAGCTGCATGCCAATCGCCTTGGCAAAGGCCTCGGTGTTCACAAACGAGGTCATGCCTTTGGCCCAGGCATCCAGATTGGCGTCGCGGATGGTGCGCCAGGTGCCGAACGGGTCGTTAGGGTCGTACCCGTCAGTCGCGTTCTGGCTCATATAGGGGTCTCCTTTGACGGCGCGCGGGGGACACGCGTTCCCAGGGTGCATCTTTATCCGTAGGGTACCGGGGATAGTTACGCCCCGGTTACATTGCAGCTTCCCGATCGGCCGCAGGTACGATTGACGCCGCGCCACCTCCGGCGTATGCTATGGCAAGGAGATTTAGATGATTGGCTAACTATCTATGGACCACGCCCTGAGCCGCAGCATGCAGGCCCTGGCCGACCCGACCCGGCGCGCCATCCTGCGTATGCTCAACGCCGGCGACCTGACGGCGGGCGAGATCGCGGCCCGCTTCCAGATCTCGGCACCGAGTGTCTCGCACCACCTGAGCGTGCTCAAGCATGCCGACCTGGTGCTCGCCGAGCGCAGCGGCCAGAAGATTATCTATCGCCTGAACGCCACCGTCGTCCAGGAGATGCTCCAGCAGGTCATGGCGATCTTTCATATCGGCGAGCGGGGCGACCCGCTGCCGGGAGCGGAGGCCACCGATGCGTAGCGTACGCCTGCAATATCTCTGCCTTGCCATAGCCTGGGCCGCCGGCCTCGCCGCCCTCGCCTTCCTGCCCAACCCGGCCCCCATCCACTGGAACGCCGCGGGCGAGGTCGACGGCTACGGCAGCCCGCTGCTGGCCGCCCTGCTGCTGCCGGCCATCCTGAGCGCCATCGTCGTGCTGACGCCGCTTTTGCCGCGCCTCGACCCGCGTGGCGCCGCATACGCGAGCTTCGAGGGCGCCTATATGCTGATCATGAACGCGATCGTGCTCTTCCTGACCGGCGTGCAGCTGCTCACCCTGGGCTATGCCCTGGGCCTGCCCGTCAGCGTCGCCGAGAGCCTGATGGTCGGCGTCGGCCTGCTGCTGGCGGTGATCGGCAACGAGCTCGGCCGCGTGCAGCCCAACTACTTCGTGGGCATCCGCACGCCCTGGACCCTGGCCCACCCCGAGGTCTGGCGGCGCACCCACCGCGTGGGCGGGCGCGCCTTCGCCGCCCTGGGGGTGGCGATCGCGCTGACGGGCCTTTTGCTACCGCCCGCCGCCGCGACTGTAGTCGTCCTGGGCGGGACGCTCGGGCTGGTCGTCTTCCTCTTCGGCTACTCGTACTGGCAGTGGCGGCGCCTTGGCCAGGGGGCCGGGGCCTAAGCGCACGATCAGCTCGGCAATGCTGTCGGCCGTGACTGCCAGGTAGCTGCGGCCATCATCCAGGTAGACCGTATCGTCAAGGTAGCTCCGGCGACCGGTGTGGAGCATAGGACCCAGGCAGACGCTGCGGATCTTGCCTTCGGCCAGGGCATGGCTCCAGTGCGAGCCCGAAAAGAGCGGCCAGCGCGCGGGGAAGATTCGGTCGCTGAGCCGCTGCTGATGATCCTCGCTGCCGTAGAGATGGGTGAGGGACGAGATCGTGGCCAGGCTGCGGCTAGAGTTCATGATCCCGGCCAGCGAGATCACCTGCACCGGCACGCGCAGGGTCGCCTGGATGTAGCCTGAGGTGGCCAGCGCGATCTGCCCGCCGCCGCTATAGCCGAGCAGCGTGATCGGCGCCCCGCTGCCGGGCACGTAGCCATGGCGCACCAGCCCCTGCAAGATCATGTCGGCCACGCCGTAGTTGTAGATCGGCCCATAGCGCCGGTCGGCCGAGACGGCGATGTGCAGCATATTGCGCAGGTTGATCAGCTTGCCGACATTCTTGCCGACGAGCTGGATCGGCCCGCCTTTGCGCAGCCGCACTTTGTTGACCCAGGCCCAGAACCACCCCAGCTCGCGCTGGCTGGTCAGGCTCATATTCTCGACCGAGTAGGCGAACACGTCGGTGACCACAACCAGGCCCGGCACCCGCTCGACCAGCGCATCGAGCAGATGTTCCTCGTAGCGGGTCTGGTACTCGCCCGAGATATCGCCGACGCCCGAGAGGTAGACCAGAAAGGGGCCGGCGGCCGGCGGGGCCGAGGGTAGCGAGGCCGGGGCGGCGGGGGCCGTGGCCGGCCCGGCGCGACGCGACCAGCCGGCCCACCAGGTCAGCACGGACATAGGGATGGCGATGGCGATGGCGATGAAGAGCACGATCAGGGCGATGCCGCACCAGAACAGGGCGCTCATTGCGGCACCTCCCGGCCTGGCTCGTACCCCGGGATCACACGGGGCAGCTCCTCGCGGCTCAGGGGGCGCGGCTGCCCGGTCAGCATCGACCAGAAGCGCCGGCCGAGCAGGGTGGCCGGCTCGCTGACCAGCCAGAGCGCCCCGGCTACAAAGAGGGCCCCGATGATGGCGCAGAGCACGGCCTTCCAGAGCTCGAGGCCCAGGGAGGCCATGGCGCCGAGGGCGATCACGAAGCTCCACAGGCGCAGAAACAGCCGCAGCCCATTGCCGATCAGCGGCAAGAGAGCGAGGGCCCCGAGCAGCAGCGGGCCATAGGCCGCGCTCACCGCAATCGCGAAGAGGCCGAGAGTGGCCTCGATATGGAAGAGCAGGGTCGCCGCCAGCCACAGGCACCAGACCCAGAGGGCCGCGCTCAGCAGGAAGAGCAGCGCCGAAAAGAACAGGCTGAGAAGAAAGGCCGCCGGGGTGATGCGGTTCATCAGCAGCACCACCCCGCGCGTGCCCACGCCCTCGGAGAGCCCGGCCAGAAAGATCAGCGCCGCGGCCGCGGTGAGACCGTGCGGGGTGACCAGGAGCTCCATGAACTCAAGGGATGAGTTGATCATTGTTACTCGTCAGACAGTTGTTGTCGTCCGGGGCCCGTGCGCGGGCGCTTGACGGTTGCCGCATCAGTGAGCATTATAGATCGACACAACCACCTGGAGTCTGAAAGGACGACGTATGTCCAGCGACCTGCCCGCCACGGCCCTCGACACCCTGGACTGGAGCTGGGACGCGTGGCGCCCCGCCTATGACGAGCTGCGAGCGGCGGCGCCCACGGCCGCGACCCTCGCCGACTGGATGGGCGCCTGGACGCGCCTGAGCAACCTGGTCGGCGAGACCTACTCGCGCCTGTCGGTGGCCACCACCTGCGACACCACCGACGCCGCGGCCGAGGCCCGCTTCAGGGCCTTTCTGGGCGGGGTCTACCCGCACGCCCTGGCCGCCGAGCAAGAGCTGAAGCGGGCCTTGCTCGACAGCGGCCTCGCCCCTGACGGCTTCGAGGTGCCCCTGCGCGACCTGCGGGCCGAGGCCGCCCTCTTCCGCGAGGCCAACCTGCCCCTGCTGACCGAGGAGCGCCGCCTCGGCAACGAGTATAACAAGCTGATCGGCGCCCAGAGCATCGTCTGGCAAGGGCGCGAGCTGACCATCCCGCAGACCGCGCCCCTGCTCCAGAGCGATGACCGCGCCGAGCGCGAGGCGGTCTGGCGGCTCGCGGCGGCGCGCCAGCTGGCCGACCGCGAGCCGATCGGCCAGCTCTGGCGCGAGCTGCTGGCCCTACGCCGCAGGCTGGCCGCCAACGCCGACATGCCCGACTACCGCTCGTACGCGTGGCAACTGCGCAAGCGCTTCGACTACACCCCCGACGACTGTCTGCGCTTCCACGAGGCTATTGCGGCCGCGGCGGTGCCGGCCGCCAACAGGGTCTATGCGCGCCGCGCGGCGCGCCTGGGCCTCGAGCGGCTGCGCCCGTGGGATACAGACGGCAAGCCCGTGGGCGAGACGCCCCTGCGCCCCTTCAGCGGCGGCGAAGAGCTGGCGGCCCGCGGCGAGGAGGTGCTGGGTCGGGTCGACGAGGAGCTCGGCGAGCAGTTCGCCACCATGCGCCGCGAGGGCCTACTCGACCTCGACAACCGCAAGGGCAAAGCCCCGGGCGGCTACTGCACCAGCTTCCCCACCGCCCAGCGGCCTTTCATCTTCATGAACGCCGTCGGCCTGTCCAGCGACGTGCGCGTCCTGCTGCACGAGGCCGGCCACGCCTTCCACGTCTTCGAGACCCAGGGCCTGGCCTATCACCAGCAGCGCGCAGTGCCGATGGAGTTCGCCGAGGTGGCCTCGATGGCCATGGAGCTGCTGGCGGCGCCCTATCTGCGCAGGGGCGACGGCGGCTACTACGCGGACGAGGCCAGCTACGCCCGGGCGCGGATCGAGCACCTCGAGGGCATCCTGACCTTCTGGCCCTACATGGCCGTGGTCGACGGCTTCCAGCACTGGGTCTACGCCAACCCCGAGGCCGCCGACGACCCGGCCGCCTGCGACCAGGCCTGGGATGGGCTGTGGGGTCGCTTCATGGCCGGCATCGACTGGTCGGGGCTCGACGCCGAGCGGGCCACGGGCTGGCACCGCAAGCAGCACATTTTCCGCTACCCGTTCTATTATGTCGAGTATGGCCTGGCTCAGCTGGGCGCGGTGCAGGTCTGGCGCAACGCCCTGGCCGATCAGCGCGGCGCCGTGGCGACCTACAGGCGCGCCCTGGCCCTGGGCGGCACGGCCACCCTGCCCGAGCTCTTCGCCGCGGCCGGGGCCCGCTTCGCCTTCGACACCGCCACCATGCAGGAGGCCGTGGACCTGCTCGAGTCGACGATCGCCGAGCTCGGACAGGTCTAAGGGTGGGGCGCACACGGGAGGCGGCTACCCGTCAACCTGGCCAGTCTACTAGACGCCGACGGGCTCGGGCTCGGGGACGGCGGGCGCGTCGGGCTCGGGCTCGGGCAGCGCCGGGCGCGGCGGCAGGGGTAGCCAGATCGCGAAGGTGCTGCCCCTGCCGGGGACGCTGGCCACGGTGGCGTGGCCGCCGTGGGCCTCGGCCACACGCTTGACGATCGAGAGGCCCAGCCCGGCCCCGCCACTATGGCGCGAGCGCGAGCGGTCGGCCCTGTAGAAGCGCTCGAAGATCTGGGGCAGATCCTCCTCGCCGATGCCCAGGCCCGTATCGGCCACCGTCAGGCAGGCGTAGCCGTCGCGCTGGTCGAGGCCGAGGGTCACGTAGCCGCCCTGGGGGGTGTACTGGAGGGCGTTGACCCCGAGGTTGAGCAGGGCCTGCTTGAGCCGGTCGCGGTCGCCGGTCACGGTCACCTGATCCTCGGCGCCGATGCGCAGGGTCACCCCGCCGGCGAGGGGGCGCAGCTCGCGGTAGACCTCGAGCAGCAGCGTATCGAGTTCGACGGGCTCGCTGCGCAGCTGGACGCGGGCGTCGCTCTGGGCGAGCAGCAGGAGGTCGTTGACCATCCTGATGAGCCGGCCGGTCTCGCGGCGCATGTCGGTCACGGCCTCGGCGGCCAGCTCGGGGTTCTTGAGGCCGCCGCGGTCGAGGACCTCGAGGTTGCCCTGCATGGCGGCCAGGGGCGTGCGCAGCTCGTGGCTGACGTCGGCGACGAAGCGTCGCTGGGCATTGAAGAGGCCCTCGAGGCGACCGAGCAGATCGTTGATCGTGACCGTCAGGCGGTGGAGCTCGTCCTGGTGCGGGGGCACGGGCACACGCTGGGCCAGGTCGTCGGCGTGGACGATACTCTGGGCGGTGCGGGTGACCTGGTCGATCGGGCGCAGGACGCGCCCGGCGAGGAAGGCGGCCCCAGCCGCGGTGATCACCAGGGCGATCGCGCCGCCGCCCACGAGGATCCAGATCAGGATGCCGAGGGTCTGGTCGACGTCGCGCAGGGGGCGCGAGATCTGCAGATAGCCGACCACCTGGTCGTTGCCCTGAAGCACCAGGGGCGTGATCAGCGACTCGACGCGCATGCCGTCGACCTCGCGCACAAGGCTGTAGCCGGTGAAGACCTCGTCGGAGCCGAGCTGCAGGGCCGCCTCGGGCAGGGGCAGGGGGCGACCGCCGAGGTTGGGCGTGCTGTCGAGGATCTCGCCGTCGGCCTTGAAGATCTGGGCCACCAGGTTCGGGTTGTTGAAGATCTGGATGAACTGGCCGCGCAGGAAGAGGCGCAACTCGCCGGTGGGCGTGCGGATCGGCTCGAGGCCGCCGGCGTTGAAGATGCGGCGCACCTGCTGGGTGGCGGCCCACAGGTCACGCTGGACACCTGCATAGAGGGCCTGGCGCACAGAGAAGTAGGTGCCGCAGCCGAGCAGCAGCAGGGCCAGGGCGAAGAACCCTGTGTAGAGTAGCGTCAGACGGGCCCGAAACGACATAACTTTAGGGATGAAGGATGAAGGATGAAGGCTGAAGTGCGCTCATCCTTGCG
>CAZKTU010000297.1:0-7244 GCA_964555675.1 uncultured Oscillochloris sp. | reverse complement strand
GCGCGAGCCCCCTCGCACCCCCACGCGGAGCGCTAAAACTTGGCCCAGAGCTGCTGGTTCGTCACCTCGTGGTGGAACTGCACCTCGGCCCGCTTGATCAGGGTGCCCAGCAGGCGCGGGCAGCGCTGCGCCGAGGCCAGCTTCTGGTCGCTGTAGCGCTCGTGGACCTCGGCGCCCAGCAGCTCGCGCATCAGGTCGCTGCCCCTGAAGCCCTCGATCGCGTCGTAGATGTTGTCGGGCAGCACCGAGTGGCCCTCGCGCACCCGCGTGTCGGCGGGCGCCGGCCCCTCCAGGCCGGTGCGCAGCAGAGCGTAGATCGCCATGTAGGGGTTGGCGTCCGGGGCGATCGAGCGCACCTCGATGCGGGCCGAGCGCTCGTTGCCCAGGGGGATGCGCACCATCGAGCCGCGGTCGATTGGCGAGGCCTTGACCTGGTTGGGCGCTTCGTAGTGCGGGTCGAGCCGCCTGTAGGCGTTGACGCTCGGGTTGAGCAGCAGGCAGAGGCCCTGGGCGCTGTTGAGGATGCGGTCGATGTAGCTCCAGCCCGCCGCCGAGAGCCCCTCGGCGCCCGCGCCGTCCCAGAAGAGGTTAGTATCGCCCCGCGCCAGCGACATGTTGGTGTGCATACCGCTGCCGTTCACGCCGGTTACCGGCTTGGGCAGGAAGCTGGCGGTCATGTCGAGGCGGTGGGCCACCTGGCGGCAGATCAGCTTGTAGAGCAGCACCTGGTCGGCCGCGATGGTCGCCTCGGTGTACGAGTAGTTCATCTCGAACTGCGAGGGCGCCACCTCGGGGTGGTCCTTCTCGTTGGCGAAGCCCATGGCCCGCTGGGCCTCGGCCGCCGTATCAATGAACATGCGCAGCGGGTCGTTCGGCAGGGTGTGGTAGTAGCCGCCCGTCGAGACGAACTCGAAGGCGCCCAGCTCGCGATAGCGCTGCTCGGCGTAGCGCCCCTGGAAGAGGAAGCCCTCGATCTCGTTGGCGACGTTACAGACCGTCCCATCCCGCTCGAACAGCTGGGCGCAGTAGGCCTTGAGGCGGGCGCGCATATCGGCGCGGTAGGGCGTGCCGTCCCGCTCCTGCACCTCGCCGAAGACCAGCACCTTGCCGGGGCCGAAGACGTCGGCGGGCAGCCAGTAGAAGGCCGCCCAATCGATGCCCAGGCGCAGGTCCGACTCGGCCTGGGCCGAGAAGCCCCGGATCGACGAGCCGTCGAAGGTCAGGTTGTCGGCCGACTTGAGTAGGAACTTCTTGTCGTAGTCGAGCATGTGCAGGCGGCCCTCGAGGTCGGTGAAGCAGACCGTCACCGCCTTGATGCGCTTCTCGCCCGCCAGGTAGGCCATGCGCTCTTCGCGGGCCTCCTCGGGCGAGATGCGGGCCAGGCGTCGCGCCTTCGCGGTCAGGTTCAGCTCCTCGAGCTGGTCGTAGGGGATCTCAAGAAAGTCGCGCAGCGAGCTCTCCATGGTGCCGCCTCCCTTGGCGCGCCCCGGCTATCGGGGCCTAGAAGATTGGGATGGCCCGATTATAGTCCACTTTGCGCCCGCCTCGGTTGCCCATGGTGAATGGACTGTTATCGCGCCCTACGCGATCGCACTGCGGCCGGGCCGTTTACGAAGGAGGACTACTTCCGTTCCGCCGACTATTAGAGGTGCGCCCGCATGCCCGCCAGGCGAACCACGCTCAGGCCGATCCACACTGTCGTGGCTCTGCTGCTCATCATCACCATCGCCCCGACCTTCCTCCAGGCCGCCGACCAGTCGCCCGCAGGCGCGCCCCTCGCGGCGACCGACGAGGTCGCCCTCAGCGTCGACGCTTCAGCCGTCGTCAGAACGATCAGCCCGAACATCTATGGCATGAACTACCCCGACCCTGGCCTGGCCCGCGAGCTGGCCCTGCCCCTGCAGCGCTGGGGCGGCAACGCCACCTCGCGCTACAACTACCTGGCCGATATCTCGAACCGCGGCAGCGACTGGTACTTCCAGAATGTGGCCCAGAGCAACCCGATGCCCGCAGGCCTGCCCCACGGCTCGTCGGCCGACCGTTTCGTCGCTGATGGCTACGCCGCCGGCACGAGCAGTCTGGTCAGCGTGCCCATGCTCGGCTGGGTCGCCCGCCCCGACAGCCCGCGCGCCCACCCGCTCTTCTGCGGCTTCAGCACCGCCAGGTACGGCGCCCAGAGCAGCGTCGACTACTGGTCGAGCCACTGCGGCAACGGCTGGCGCACCGACGGCGCCGCCGTCACCGGCAACGACCCCCGCGACACGAGCATCCCCGTCGACGAGGGCTTCTCGGCCGCCTGGGTGCGCCACCTCAGCGACAGCTTCGGCCCCGCCCTGATCGGCCCGGTGCGCTACTACAATCTCGACAACGAGCCCTCGCTCTGGCACAGCACCCACCGCGACGTGCGCCCGGCGCCCCTGGGCTACGCCGAGCTGCGCGACCGCTCGGTGGTCACCGCGGCGGCGATCAAGGCCGTCGACCCCTCGGCGCGCGTCCTTGGCCCCGCCGAATGGGGCTGGGTCGCCTACTTCAGCTCGGCCCGCGACAGCGAGAGCGGCGGACAGAACCCGGACCGCGCTCAGTATGGCCTGCCCCTGGTGCCCTGGTACCTCGAGCAGATGCGCGCCGCCGAGACGCAGTACGGCCGACGGCTGCTCGACTACCTCGACCTGCACTACTATCCCCAAGCTCAGGGAGTGGCGATCGGCGCGGCCGGCGACGCCGCCACGCAGCAGCGCCGCCTGCGCTCGACCCGCTCGCTGTGGGACCCCGCTTACAGCGACGAGAGCTGGATCGCTCAGAGCGCAGAGGGCCCGGTCGTGCGGCTCATCCCGCGCATGCGCGCCTGGGTCGACGCCCACTACCCTGGCACGAAGCTGGCGATCGGCGAGTATAACTGGGGCGGCCTCGAGCATATCAATGGGGCCCTGGCCCAGGCCGATGTGCTCGGCATCTTCGGGCGCGAGGGCCTCGACCTGGCGACGATCTGGGCGCCCCCCCAGCCGAGCGACCCGGGGGCCTTCGCCTTCCGCATGTACCTGAGCTACGACGGCGCGCGCGCGCGCTTCGGCGAGCAGAGCGTGGCCGCCACCAGCGCCGACGAGAGCCGCCTGGCGGTCTATGCGGCCCGCCGGGGCACCGATGGAACCTTGACCGTGATGGTGGTCAACAAGAGCGATGTGGCCCTGTCCGGGCCGATCAGCCTGAGCGGCTTCGCCCCGAGCGGCCCCGCCCAGGTCTACACCTACAGCGAGGCCGACCTGAGCACGATCGTGCGCGGCGCCGACCTGCCCGCGGGCCCGTCCGTGGCGGCCAGCTTCCCGGCCCGCTCGATCACGCTCCTGGCCATCCCCGGCCCCGGCCGGCCCGAGCTGCCCGAAAAGGTGTACCTACCGGCGCTGCCGATGGGGCCGACGCTGTAGCATACGCTGCATTGACGCCCCCTCGCCCCGCGCGTATACTACGCGGCAAGGTCAACCCGCCGAGTCCAACGGAAGTCACGGTGCTGCGCTTCACCGCCCGCTCGCTGGCGCTGTTCATCCCGGCCCTGCTAGTCGCCCACCTCCTCGGCTACGCCTACGCCCATATTGTGGCGCCCCTGCACGCCGGCCGCAACCCGCTCTATGCCACGCCGTTCAGCCGCGAGCCCCTGGGCGCGAGCTACGCGGCCTACCTGGGCCAGGCCCTGGACGCCGGTCTCGGGCCCCTGCCGGGCGGCGCCGCGGACGAGGGGCTGGGCGAGGCCATGGCCCGCGCCGCCCTCAACAGCCTCGGGCTGCTCGCCATCGCCATGACCCTGAGCGTCGCCCTCGGCATGGGCTTCGGGCTGCTGGCGGTGCGCGGCGACCCGCCCCGCATCGCGCCCTGGCTCACGGCCGCGGCCACCCTTGGGCTGGCCACGCCGACCTTCTTCTTCGGCGTGCTCGGGGTCAGCTTCGTGATCATGTGGCTGATCTACCTGCCGGGGCAGACCCTCTTGCTGCCCCTGACGGGCTACGGCTGGGATCGCCACCTGGTCCTGCCCGTTGTCGCCCTGATGCTGCGCCCGACCGCCCAGATCGCCCAGATGACCGCCGGCATGATGGTCGGCGAGCTCGGCCGCCAGTATGTGGTCACCGCCCGCAGCCTCGGCGCCAGCGAGCGGCGCATCGCCCGCCGGCACGTGCTGCGCAACGCCATGCCCGGCGTGGTCAGCACCATCGCCGCGTCGCTGCGGCTCACCGCAGGCGAGCTGATCATCGTCGAGACCCTCTTCGCCTGGCCCGGCCTCGGCCGCATGATGGGCCTGGCCCTGATCCCCGGCAACAGCTCGGTCGCCGGCGAGAGCGCCCTCTTCCTCAATCCGCCCGTCCTCGGCGCCGCCGTGGCCCTCTTCGCGGCCCTCTTCCTGCTCGCCAACCTCGCCGCCGGGCTGGCCTTGCGGGCCCTCGATCCGCGACTACGCTAGTCGGGACACGCTATGTCGCCCACGAGACAGCGCAATCTCCCCCTGCTTGCGGGCGCCGCAATCGTCGCCCTGCTCTGCGTCGTGGCCGTGCTCGGCCCGCTGCTGGCGCCCCATGACCCTCTGGCGCGCACCCTGGTGGCCGAGATCGGCGGGCGCGTGCGCGGGGTGCCCTTCCCGCCCTTCCAGTCATGGGAGTTTCCGCTTGGCTCTGATCGTTTCGGCCGCGACATCCTCAGCCGGCTGCTCTGGGCGGTGCGCCCCACCCTGGCCCTGGTGGGCCTGGTCGCGGCGGTCAGGCTGAGCCTGGGCGTGCTGATCGGCGCCGTGGCCGGCTGGTCGCGGCGGCTGCCCGGCCGCGCCCTGAGCGCCCTGACCGACGCCGCCCTGAGCGTGCCGGTGCTGATTGTCGCCCTGGCCGCCATCGCCGCCGTCGGCATCGAGCGGGGTCTGCCCGCCTTCGTCGTGGGCATGGCCCTGACCGGCTGGGCCGAGACCGCCCAGAGTGTGCGCGCGGCCACCCAGCGCATCGCCGTGCAGCCCTACGTGGCCGCGGCCAGGGCGCTCGGCGCCACCGGCCCCCAGATGCTCATCCGCCACGTCTGGCGCCATATCGCCCCCTTGCTGGCCACGCTCTTCGCCTTCGAGGTCAGCGCTACCCTGATGCTCGCGGCCGCCCTGGGCTTCCTGGGCTACTTCATCGGCGGCGGGGTCTGGGTGATCACCGGCGGCGAGCTGATCCCGATCGCCGAGCGCGTCGCCGGCCTGCCCGAGCTGGGCCAGCTGGTCGGCACCGCCGATCTGCGCCTCTCGAGCCGCCCGCCCTGGGAGATGCTCTTCCCCGGCCTGCTGATCGTGCTGGCCATCCTCGGCTTCACCCTGCTCGGCGAGGGCCTGCGCCGCCGCCAGGCCCGCGCCGCGCCGCGCCCCACTCGTCTGGGCGCCCTGCTCGCCGACGCCGAGGAGGCCGTGCTGGTCGGCGCGGGACGCTGGGACGGCGGCGTGTCCGCTCGAGCCTACGCCCTGCTCGCCGCCGCCCTGCTTGTGGGCGCGGGCCTGCTCTGGTGGCAGAACCGCCCCGGCGAGGAAGCCGCCACAGCGGCGCGCGGCCCGGGCCTCGCCCGCCCGGCGGGCTGGTCGGCCGAGCGCGGCGACCCCTACGGCACGCTCAGCGCCGCGGGGCCGGCGAGGCTGCCCGCCCTGGCCTGGGAGTTCGCCGACCCCGCCGGGCTCAGCGGCGGCCCCGCCGTGGCCGCCGACGGCACGGTCTATGTGGCCGGGCTCGGCGGGCAGCTGCACGCCTTCGACCGCGCGGGCCGGGCCCTCTGGCGGGCGCCCCTGGCGGGCGAACCGATCGGCGCGCCGGCCCTGGCCGCCGACGGCACGGTCTACGTGGCCGACCGCCGGGCCGGCCTGAGCGCCGTCAGCCCCGCCGGCGAGCCGCTCTGGCGCTTCCAGAGCGACTACCGCGCCGAGGCCACCTCGGGCCCGATCGTCGGCCCCGACGGCACGATCTACTACGCCGTGATCGACGCCGTGCAGGCCGTGGGCCCCGAGGGCCAGGGCCGCTGGCTGGGCCGCGACCCGAGCCTGCCCTACAGCGAGATCCTGCCGCGCCTCAGCCCCGACGGGCAGCTGATCTTCCTCAAGAGCAGCGCCTTCAGCACGGCCGACGGCAGCCCCCAGCCCCTCGCCATCGTGCCCGAGGAGCCGGTCTTCGCCGACCCGATGGTGGTGGTCGGCGCCGACGGGCGCACCTACTACCGCAGCGAGCACCGCCTGGTGCCGTGGCGCAAGGTCGAGCAGGGCTTCGCCGTGCAGCCGGCCCTGAGCTGGCCCGCCGGCAACGCCTTCGTGATGCCCGCCGACGCGGGCGTGACCGCCGCCGGCACGGCCTGGATGCTCTACGCGAGCGACTTCTTCGACACGCGCCTGGTCTGGATCAGCCCCGAGGGCGTGCAGCTCGGCGAGGCCTTCTTCCCTCTGCGCAGCAGCCGCACGATCGGCGCGGGCGAGGACGGCACCTTGCAGCTATGCGGCAGGGCCCGCAACCGCACGCTGCAGTGCGGCGCCTACACACCCGCAGGGGGCGAAGAGCCCCTCTGGGAGCTACAGGTCGGCGGCCCGGGGGCCCTGGCCAGCGGCGCGGCGATCGTCGAGGGGCGCATCTATATCGTCACGGACGAGGGGCGGCTCTACGCGCTGGAGTAGGGGCGGGCGGCGCGCGAGGGGTGCGCCAAAGCCGGCCTGAGAGCCGGCCGCGGGGGGCGGGGGCTGGCGCGCAGCGCCCTCAGCAGGGCTAACGCGTGAGGCCGAGGGCGACCATGGCTGCGTCGGCGCGGGCGCGCATGTCGGCGTCCTCGGCGGGGCCGCGCTCGTGGTCGTAGCCGAGCAGGTGCAGGGCGCCGTGGGCGGCGAGGTAGGCCAACTCGCGGGCGGGGCTGTGGCCATAGTCGGCGGCCTGGGCCAGCACGCGCTCGTAGGAGATGGCGATGTCGCCGAGGTAGCGGGGGGCGTCGGGCTGCGAGACGAAGCTGCTGGGGGCGCCGTCGTCGGCGAAGGAGAGCACATCGGTGGGCGCGTCGACGCCGCGGTAGTCGCGGTTGAGGGCGTGGAGGCGGGCGTCGTCGGCGATCATGATCCCGACCTCGAGGGGGCCGGGCGCGGCCTCGGCCCGCAGCACCTCGGCCACGGCCCGCTCGGCCAGAGACAGGTCGAGGGCGGCGGCGGCCACGCGCTCCTCGAGCCCCTCCTCGACGCTGATCTCGATCGTATAGTCGCTCACGGGCTCCGCGCCTCC
>CAZKTU010000296.1:0-7274 GCA_964555675.1 uncultured Oscillochloris sp. | reverse complement strand
CCCGCCACGGGGAGTGCGAGGGGCAGAGCCCCTCGAAAACCTACTCAGCAGTCACCGGGTGTGACTGCTACACAAACACATGCTGGAGGGCCGCGGCGGGCTCGGGATACGGGCTGTTGCGCGCGAAGGCGAAGGCGGCGGCGACGCGCTCGGCGACGCGGGCGGCCACGGCGGCCTCGCCGGCCTCGTCGAGCAGACCGCGCCGGCGCAGTTGGGCGCCGAGGAGGGGGATGGGGTCATTCTTGCGCAGCTCGTCGGTCTCACCCTTGGGCCTGTAGATCTCGGGGTCGCCCTGGAAGTGGCCGAGGTAGCGGTCGGTCTTGACCTCAATCAGGGTCGGACCCTCGCCACGGCGCGCCCGCGCCACAGCGGCGCCGGCGGCCTGGTAGACCTCGAGGGCGTCGTTGCGCTCGACCAGCACGCCGGGGATGCCGTAGGCTGCGGCCCGATCCGCGTTCCAGGGCACGGCGGTCGACTCGGTCTTCTCGACCGAGATCGCGTACTTATTGTCCTCGCAGACGAAGATCACCGGCAGCTTCCAGAGGGCCGCCAGGTTGAGCGACTCGTGGAACGAGCCCTGGTTGGCCGCGCCGTCGCCGAAGAAGGCCACCGCCACCCAGTCGTGGCCGCGCATCTTGGCGGCCAGGGCCGCGCCACAGGCCGGCGGCAGGCTCGCGCCGATGATGCCGCTGCAACTGAATTTGTGCTCGGGATCGAAGAGGTGCATGTGGCCGCCCTTGCCCGCCCCGAGCCCCGTGGCCTTGCCGAACATCTCGGCGGTCATGGGGTCGAGGGGCACGCCCTTGGCGATCGCGAAGTGGTGCGGCCGGTGCGTGCCGACCACGGTGTCTTCCTTGCGCAGGTGGGCGCACACACCCACCGCCACCGGCTCTTGCCCGGCGGCCAGGTGCATCTCGCCCGGCACCGGCCCGCCGCCGATGTCGAAGGCCAGCCCCTTCTGAATATGGGGCGGCAGCTTGCCCTCGAGGTAGACCTTCGCCATCGTCTCCTCATAGGTGCGGATCAGGGCCATTGTCTCGTACATCCAGAGCAGCTGGTCGTTACTCGGCTCCACGGTGGCGCTCCTTTCTGAGCTCCAGAGTATAGAAAGCCAGCCTCGCGAGCGCGGGGCTCGGAGGAAAGAGCCATAAAAAGACTCCTACGGCTCGGACGGCGGACCGACGAACTGGGACAGGGTCAGGGCGCGCGTGGCGGCGAGGGCCGCGGCCTGCACCTGCCGGGCCAGGCTCGAGCCGCTGCTTTTGTAGCGTGTCGCGGGCAGGGGGATGCCGAGCGAGGCCACCACCCGCCCCGCCGCGTCGAAGATCGGCGCGCCGATACAGCAGACCCCCTCGGCCAACTCCTCGAGGTCGAGGCTGTAGCCCCGCTCGCGCACGGCCGCGAGCTCGCGCTTGAAGGCCGCCGAGCGGGTGATCGTATTGCGGGTGAGGGCCGGCATGCCGTGGGCCGCCAGGTACTCGGTGACATCGTAGTCGTCGAGGTGGGCCAGGATGGCCTTGCCCAGGGCCGTGGCGTGGTTGGCCTTGTCATAGCCCACATAGAGCATCGCGACCCTGAGGGCCTGAGGCCCGTCGACGATCGCGCTGATCACAATCGAGTCGCCGCTGCGGATCGCGAGGTAGGCGGCCTCTCGCGTCTCATCGCGCAGGGCCTGGAGGTGAGGGAGGAGCTGGGGCACGATCAGCGCGCCCTCGACCCCGACCAGGCGCGGGTAGGCGACCTTGCCGGTGAGGCTGAAACGCTGCGAGCCGTCGGGCTTGACCACGTATCCCGCGTCGACCAGGGTGTTGAGCAGATGGTAGCAGGTGCTCAGGTTGAGCCCGCTGCGCACGCTGATCGTCTTGGCCAGCAGGCCCTCGGGGGCGGCGGCCAGCAGCTCGAGGATCTGCAGGCCGCGCCAGAGCGAGATGATTACATCGCGCTGCTGCTGCGCCTGACCCTGGCTTGATTGCGGGTACACAGTCATAGTGTGGCGAACGGCTCTGTCCGCGTACAGATTTCACATAGTGGAGCGGGGCGCTGGGTATGCTCTGATTATAGCGGCTCGCGCGCCGGGGGCAAGCCCCTCGATTCCAGATGGCGGAACGGGGATCAGGTCGCGCGCATGTTCGCCCATGCGAGGGCCCGCTCGGTCTCGACCTGCCAGATCGTCACGCCCATGAAGGGGCGGAAGCCGAGGGCGACGTTGATCGCCAGCATCGGCGCGTTGCTCTCGGCATTGTCGGTGCGCACGAAGCGCGCCTGCGGGCGCTCGCGCAGGATGTGCTCGAGCATGTCCGCCTTGAGCCAGCGCCCCAGGCCGCGCCCTCTGTAGGCCGGCCGTACCACCGTGGCCCCCTGGTTGACGATTGTCGGCCGGTCAGGGTTGAACAGCACCTCGCTGTAGCCAGCCAGAGCGCCCGTCGCCCGCTCGCGCGCCACGATCGTCCAGACGCGGAAGCCCGCCGCCTCCATGCTCACCAGCCACTGCCGGGCCTTCTCGGGCGTGATGCTCTGATCCTCCACCTCGAGGTCCCCGCGCGGCGCCGTGTTCATGTCCTCCGACAGGTTCGCGAAGGCCTCCAGCTCGTCCTCGGGGTAGTGATGATCCCAGAAGAGCAGCTCGAACCCGGCGGCCCGCTCGGCGGCCCGCGCCTGCCACTGGCGCAGCAGCTCGCGGTCGAGCTCGGCCAGGTCCAGCTGGCTGTGGCGCTCCTCGAGACCGGGCTGTGCCCCCACGGCCCGCAGCATCGCCTCGCCGTCAGGCACGCGGCTGTTGGTGAAGCCCAGCAGCAGGCGCCGCTCCATGGCTTGCGCCTCCTCGGCCCCGAGGGCCAGCAGCCGTCGCCCGAGCCCGCGTCGCCTGTGGGCCTTCAGCACATTGATCTCGACCTGGGCAAGGTGCGCGTTCTCGCCCGACAGGTCGGCCGAGATGCGCAGCTCGGCGACGAGCCCGGGCTCGTCCTGGGTGCGCACGACGTACCCCTTGAACTGGTAGTGCGACGGCGCGCCCCGAAAACGACCGGCGAGCATCGCGAGGGTGAAGGGGGGATCGTCGGGCAGGCGCTCGGCGCGCATGGCCTCGTTGAGGGCCAGCAGCTCGGCGTAGGCCGCGTCCGAGGCCCCGCGCAGATCGAAGGGCTCCACCTGATAGTCTGTCATTCCCTCACCAGAGTTCTATAGAGCTCGACCGTCCGCTGGGCGATCGCGTCCCAGCTGAAGTGCTCCTCGACCCGGCGCCGGCCAGCCAGGCCGAAGCGCTCGCGCAGGGCCGGGTCGCGCTGGACGCGGTTGATGGCCGCGGCCAGGCCCGCCGAGAAGGCGGCCGGGTCCTCGGGGTCGAAACTGCCCTCCTTGAGCTTCAGCTCGACCAGGATGCCGGTCTCGTCGGGGACGACCACCTCTTTGATCCCGCCGACCGCCGAGGCGACGACGGCCGTCTCACAGGCCATCGCCTCGAGGTTAATGATGCCGAACGGCTCGTAGACCGATGGGCAGCAGAAGACCGCGGCGTGGGTGTAGAGCTGAATGACGTCGGGGCGGGCCAGCATCTCGCGGATCCAGATCACGCCGGGCCGATCGGCGCTGACCGCGGCCACCCGCTCCTGCATCTCGCGGCCGATCTCGGGCGTGTCGGGGGCGCCCGCGCACAGCACCACCTGCAGCTCGGGGTCGAGCTGAGGGATAGCGTTGACCAGGTGGATGATGCCCTTCTGGCGCGTGATCCGGCCGACGAAAAGCACGTAGGGCCGCGACGGGTCGACCCCATAGCGGGTCAGGGCGTCGGTCGCCTCGACCTTCTGGTACTCTTCGAGGTCGATGCCGTTGTAGATCACGTGAACCCGGGCGGGGTCGACACTGAAGAGGCGCAAAATGTCGTCGCGGGTCTCCTTCGAGACCGCTACGATCGCGTCGGCCTGCTCGATCGCGGTGCGCTCGATCCACGAGCTGAGGTGATAGGCGTTGCCGAGCTGCTCGACCTTCCAGGGGCGCAGCGGCTCGAGCGAGTGGACGGTGAGCACATAGGGGATGCCCCAGAGCTTGCTGGCCAGCAGGGCGCCCATGTCGGTGTACCAGGTGTGGCAGTGCACGACGTCGGCGTCCAGGGTGTCCTTCGCCATCAGCAGCGAGCGGGCTACCGCGTCGACCGCGCCGGTGAAGCGCGGATCGGTGCCGCGTTTCATCTCGTCCCACTGCCCGTAGCCGCGCACCGTCAGCTGGGGGTCGTTGGACTGCTGGCTGCCGAAGCAGCGCACCTCGACAGCCACGATCTTCGCCAGGGCCTGGCTGAGATACTCGACGTGTACCCCGGCCCCGCCATAGACGTTCGGGGGGTACTCGTTCGTAAAGAGCGCCACCTTGCGCAGCTCGGCCATTGCTCACTCCTCAAGAATGCGGGAACCATCGGTAGTATACCCGATGCGATGCTATAATTGAGGTGCGACAGGATTGTCACTTATCGGCGCCCAGCCCCCAGAGCCAGGCACAGGCACATGGTCATGAAACAGGCCGAGCAGGATGACCGGCCCGTCCTCCCGAACTCGGCCGTCGGCCAGATGCACGTCGACGTGGCGACGGGCCGGCTCCTCCGGGTGAACCAGGCCCTCTGCGCCATGCTCGGCTATGCCGCCCACGAGCTCGTCGGCAGGCCCTGGCTCGAGCTGAGCCACCCCGACGACCGCGAGCGCGACCGGCAACTCTTCGCCCGCCTGGCCGCCGGCGAGCTCGGCGCGGCGATCGACGAGCAGCGCCTCCTGTGCAAAGATGGGGCCACCCAGTGGGTCTTCGCCAGCGCCGTGAGCGTGGGCGAGGGCTCCGCGGCCCCGCGCTCAATCCTGGTGCTGCTCCACGATATCGCCGAGCGCAAGCGCGCAGAGCAGAACGCCCGCTTCGTGGCCGCCCTCAGCGCGGGCATGCTCCCTCTCTCCGACGTCCAGTCGGCGATCGCCCTGCTCACCGGCCGCCTCATCGCCCATCTCGAGGTCGCCGCCTGCTTCGTCGACGAGCTCGACGAGGCGAGCGACCAGCAGATCATCCGCGGCGGCGCCGGCCTCGCCCTCGCCGCCGACGAGACCACCTCCCGGCTCTCGCTGATGCCCGCGGCGCTGCGCGAGGCTCTGCAGGCCGGCCAGACCGTGACGATCGAGGACACCGCCCACGACCCGCGCACCAGCGGACAGTTCCACGAGCTCTACGCCCCCCACGGCATCCGCTCGCTCGTCGCCGTGCCACGTATGCGCGACGGGCACTGGGCCGCCTCGCTGCTCGTGTGCGACCTGCGGCCCCGGCTCTGGTCGCCCGGTGATATCGCCTTCCTGCGCTCGGTCGCCGACCTGGCCTGGCTCGCCATCGAGCGCCTGCGCAGCCTCGCCGAGCTGCGCCGGAGCAACGACGGCCTCACTCTCGCCCTGAGCGCAACCCGCGGCTTCATCTACGAGTACGACCCGGCCAGCGGCCATGTCTGGCGCAGCGACGGCTTCGCCCAGGTCCTGGGCTACTCCCTCGACGAAGCCCCGAAGCGCGCAGAATGGTGGGCCGAGCGGATTCATCCCGACGACCGCCAGCTCAGCGCTCAGCATGGCGGCCGCCCGACCGACGGCCTGCAGAACGAGTACTCCCTCGAGTACCGTGTGCGCCACAAAGACGGCCGCTACCGCACGGTCTGGGATCGCGGCGTGATCACCCGCGACGGCGAGGGCCGGCCGGCGCGCGTCTTCGGCCATACGATCGATATCACCGAGCGCAAGGCCGCCGAAGAGGAGCTGCGCCACGCCAATGAGCGCCTCACCCTGGCTCTCTCGGCGACCGACGGCTTTATCTATGAGTATGACCCGGCCACGCGCGCCGTGACCCGCAGCCAGGGCCTGCGCCAGCTGACCGGCTACGAGGTCGCCGAGGTGCCGCCCAGCGGCGAGTGGTGGAACGCCCGCGTCCACCCCGATGACTATCGGCGGGCCGTGACCGACGGCATCGCCGCCTTCGACCGCGGCTTCACCAGCTACTCGCTCGAGTACCGCGTGCGGCACCGCGACGGCCATTATGTCGATGTCTGGGATCGCGCAATCGTCCAGCGCGATGACGCCGGCCGGGCCGTGCGCGTCTTCGGCCACGTGATCGATGTCTCGGAGCGCAAGCGCGCCGAGCGCCAGCTCTACGAGCGCGTCGCCGAGTTCGAGACCCTGATGGAGACCGTGCCCGTGCCAATCTGGATCGCCCACGACCCCGAGTGCCGCGTGATCACCGGCAACTCGGCCGGCTACAGACTGCTGCGCCAGACTCCCGGCAGCAACCTCTCGCGCACCGCCCCCCTGGACGAGCGCCCCAGCTTCCGCGTCCTCCGCGGCGGCGTCGAGCTCGACGGCGACGACCTCCCGATGCAGTACGCCGCCCGCCACGGCGTGCCCGTGGGCGAGACCGAGCTCGACCTCGTCTTCGGCGAGGGCGATGTGACCACCGTCTACGGCTACGCAGCCCCCCTCTTCAGCGCCGAGGGGGCCGTGCGCGGCTGTATCGGGGTCTATATTGACGTCACCGAGCGGCGGCGCCTCGACGAGGAGCGCGCCCGCCTCTTCGCCGCCGAGCGGCAGTCGCGCGAAGAGGCCCAGGCCGCCGTGCGCGTCCGCGATAGCTTCCTCTCGATCGCCGCTCACGAGCTCAAGACGCCCCTGACGGTGATGCTTGGCAACGCGCAGTTGCTGCAGCGCCGCGCCGAGGCCGAGCCGATCTACAGCGAGCGCGACCGGCGCGCGATCAGGGCCGTGGCGGCCCAGACCCAGCGCCTCGAGCGCATGATCGCCACCCTGCTCGATATCTCGCGCATCGAGGCCGGACAACTGCGCATCACCAGAGCTCCCTTCGACCTCGGCGCCCTGGCCCTCAGGCTCGTCCAGGAGATCAGGCCGACCCTGAGCGACCACAGCATCGTCTACGTCGACTCGGGGCCCGTGCCCATACTCGGCGACGAGCTGCGCATCGAGCAGGTGCTCCAGAACCTGATCAGCAACGCGGTGAAGTACAGCCCCTCAGGCGGGCCGATCACTCTGCGCGCCTGGGCCGCCGACGGTCGCGCCATGGTCAGCGTCACCGACCAGGGCATCGGCATCCCCGAGGCCGACATGGCGCATCTGTTCAGCCGCTTCTTCCGCGGCACCAACCTCAGCGATAACCAGATCAGCGGGATCGGGATCGGGCTCTATGTGGTCAAGGAGATTGTCAGCCTGCACGGCGGCGAGGTACGCGTGGTGAGCAAGCCCGGCGAGGGGACGAGTGTGACC
>CAZKTU010000295.1:0-7276 GCA_964555675.1 uncultured Oscillochloris sp. | reverse complement strand
CGCAGCAGACCGCCCCGCAACGGCCCGACGGGCAATCGGTCAAAGACGTGCTGGGGCATCTGCGGGCCTGGCAGCAGCTCTCGATCGCCCGATTAGAGGCAGCGGGGGGCGGGGGCGAGCCGACCAAGCCGGAGTGGCTGGGCGGGCGCGACCCCGACGCCGAAGAACACCTCGACGCCTCTAATGCGGCGATCTACGCGACGTACAAAGATCAGCCGTGGGCGGCGGTGTACGGGGCCTGGAGCGAGGGCTTCAAGCGCTTCCTGGCCCTGGGCGAGGCCATCGCGGAGGAGGAGCTGCTGGACACAGGGCGATACGCATGGCTGAACGGCTACGCGCTGATCGACGTGCTCAAGGGCTCGTACGAGCACCACCACATCGACCACCTGGAGCCGCTGGAGGCCTGGCTCGGCGGACAGAGCGGCTAGTCGGCGACGAAGATCGGGTTCGAGAAGAGCCAGGGCTTGCCGCCGACGTAGGCCTCGAGGCGATAGACGGCGCCCTCGGCGACGCTCTGGCGGAGGCGGCGCACGCCGCTGGTGAGCACCTCGCCGTCGGCGATCAGGCGCACATAGGCGTCGCGGCCGACGTCGGCCTCGATCAGCAGGGGGCCGGGCTCGCTATCGGCCGAGTCACCGATCGTGTAGCGCTCGTCGCCGCGGCTGGCGCTGAAGACGATGGCGGGGGCGGGGCCGTCGAGGCGGTTCACGAAATAGCTGCGGCCCTCGCCGAGGGCGGCAAGAACCTGGCGCGTGGCGCGGGCGGGGTCGGCGTCGAGGGGCTCTGCGAGCAGCAGGTAGTTCGTAAGAGTCTCGAACGTCCACTTATAGGGGAAGACCTCGATCTGACCCCAGGGGGCGCGGTGCTTGAAGGCGTGGGCGTCGACCCCGCCGACCCCGAAGGTGCGCCGGCCGAGCATATTCAGGCGATCCCACCAGGCCAGGGTCGCGGGGGTGGGGCCGCTCAGGCCGAGGGCGGGGACAAAAAAGTTGAGGAAGCGGTTGGCGGGCGTCAGGTTCTCGCCCCAGTCGCTCATGAGGTTCCAGAGCTCGATCCCGACCGGGCGGCCGGCGCGCTGGCGGGGGCCGTCGACGGACCAATCGTCCCAGCGGTAGATATCCTTAAAGCTATTCTTGACGCGCTCGTCGGGGTGGGCGATGATCCCGAAGCCGCCCCGGGCGTAGACCTCGTCGATGAACTGCTGGGGGGGCTGAGTATTGGCGACCACCTGGTCGAGGCCGAGGGCCAGGAAGTGGTTGCGGTCGGGGGTGATCTCGTGGCCGACGATCACGAGCAGGCCATCGTGCCAGCCGGCGTAGGGGCGACCCGCGAGGGTATCGTGGTCGGTCACGATGATCCAGCGCAGGCGGGCGGCCTGGGCGGCGGCGATCACCTCGGGGAAGCTGCCGGAGCCATCAGAGGCGGTGGTGTGGATATGCAGCGCGCCTGGGTAGACAAAGCTGAAGCTCATAGCCGTATTCCGGGGCCTCGGGCGCGCCCCGCCGGCGCGCATCGGCCAAAGTGTAGCACATCGGCGCGGTGGGGCGCGCGACACATAAGTGTTTGCCGCGCACCCAGGCTTATGCTATACTGTGCGACGGCGTACAAATGCGCCAAATACACACACCCCTTAGCGGCGACCACTCCTGCCGGGCATACCCGGTCGGTCGCGATGTGCGCGGGGTGGAGGCTGGAAGCAACCCAGAGCAAGGAGTTTGGACCCCTATGACCCAGGCAACTGCGCAGCGCGTCGTCTCGATCAAGGCCCTGCTAGAGGCAGGGGCCCACTTCGGCCACCAGACCAACCGCTGGAACCCGAAGATGCGCCCGTACATCTTCACCGCCCGCAACGGCATCCACATCATCGACCTGCAGAAGACCGTCCTGGGCGTGACGAACGCCTACAGGTTCGTCTCGGACCTGACGGCGCGGGGCGAGAAGATCCTCTTTGTGGGGACCAAGAAGCAGGCCCAGGAGGCCGTGATCGAAGAGGCCTCGCGCGCGGGCCAGTACTACATCACGCAGCGCTGGCTGGGCGGCACGCTGACCAACTTCTCGACGATCAAGGCTCGTCTGAAGCGGCTGGCCGACCTGGAGGCTCAGCGCGACCGAGGCGACTTCAACAAGCTGACCAAGGCCGAGGGTCTGAAGCTTGAGGAAGAGATCGGCAAGCTCAACAAGGTGTTCGGCGGGATCAAGACGATGGACCGGCTGCCGGCGGCGATCTTCATCATCGACCCCCACAAAGAAGAGTTGGCCGTGAAAGAGGCCTCGACGGTTGGCGTTCCGCTGGTAGCGATGGTCGATACCAACTGCAACCCGGACCCGATCGACTACGTCATCCCGTGCAACGACGACGCGATTCGCGGCATCAGGCTGATGACCAGCAAGATCGCCGACGCGGCCCTCGAGGGCGTCCACCGCCGCGAGGCGGCCCACCAGAACTAACGGCTGAAGGCTGAAGGCCAAAGGCACCGTCGAAGCGTAGGCAAAAAGCTGGAGGCCGGCACGCAAGCCCAGGCGGCGCTGCCGGCCCTTTCCTGCCCACCGCCTTGTGAACTAAGGAGCGAGCAGTGGCTGTGTCGATTGAGCTTGTGAAAGAGCTGCGCGAGCGTACCGGCGCCGGGATCAAAGAGTGCAAGGATATCCTGGAGCAGACGGACGGCAACATCAATAAGGCGATCGAGATCCTGCGGGCCAAGGGCATCGAGGCGGCGGCCAAGAAGTCGACCCGCGAGGCCAAAGAGGGCCTGGTCGGGGTCTATGTGCACTACGGCTCGCGGGTGGCGGGCCTAGTCGAGCTGAACTGCGAGACCGACTTCGTGGCCCGCACCGAGGACTTCATCGCCCTGGCCAACAGCCTGGCCCAGCACATTGTGGCCCTCAACCCGCGCTACGTGACGGTTGACGAGGTCACCGACGCAGCGGTGAGCGAGAGCGGGCAGACCCGCGAGAAGTTCATCGAGGAGAATGTGCTGCTGGCCCAGCCCTTTGTGAAGGACCCCTCGCGCACGATCGAGGAGAAGATCAAAGAGGCGATCGCCAAGCTGGGCGAGAATATCATCGTTCGCCGGTTCGTGCGCTACGAGATTGGCGCCTAAGAAGCTCAACTAGCGATCGGGGGATTAGGAGATTGCGAGATTACCGTAGGCGCGACCCCGACGGTCGTCATCGCTCAATCTCCTTATCTCACGATCTCGCGATCTCGCACTCTCACTATGCAAGAGCCAAAGTACCGCCGGGTGCTGATCAAGCTGAGCGGCGAGCAGATCAAGGGAACCGACGAGGTAGTGAGCTACGACATGCTCGACTACCTCGCGCGTGAGATCGAGGCCATCCACCGTCACAACGTCGAGGTAGCGGTGGTGATTGGCGGCGGCAATATCTGGCGCGGCAACCAGTCGATCGCCCGCGGCATGGACACCGCACAGTCCCACTATATGGGCATGCTGGGCACGATCATCAACGCCTTGGCGCTGCAGGACGCCCTCGAGCGGCACGGGCTGCACACGCGGGCGATGACTGCGCTGCAGATGAACGAGGTGGCCGAGCCCTACATCAGGCGGCGGGCCGCGCGCCACATGGAGAAGGGCCGGATCATCATCCTGGCGGGCGGCACGGGCAATCCCTACTTCACCACCGACTCGGCGGCGGCCCTACGCGCGGCCGAGGTTCACGCCGAGGTCATCCTGATGGCCAAGAACGGCGTCGACGGCATCTACACCGCCGACCCGCGCCGCAACCCCGACGCCACCAAGATCGACCGCCTGACCTACATGGACGCGCTCAACCGCGGGCTGGCGGTGATGGACTCGACGGCCCTGACCTTCTGCATGGACAATGACATCCCGATCATTGTCTTCAATGCGTTGGAGGCCGGGACGATCGAGCGCATCGTGATGGGCGAGCATGTGGGCACCCTGGTGAGCAAAGAGTAGGAGAGCGCAATGGTCAACGATGTCCTCCGCGAGTATGAGACTAGCCTCAAGAAGGCGGTCGAGGCTCTGCGCCACCAGCTGGCCACCATCCGCACCGGGCGGGCCTCGGCGGGGCTGGTCGAGCACCTGCAGGTCGAGGCCTACGGCTCGCCGATGCCGCTCAACCAGCTGGCGAACATCGCGGTGCCCGAGGCGAAGCTGATCGTGATCCAGCCCTACGATGCGGGCATGATCAAGGCGATCGAGAAGGCCATCCAGAACTCCGATATCGGCATCAACCCCTCGAATGACGGCCGGGTGATCCGGCTGGGCATTCCGCCCCTCACTGAAGAGCGCCGGCGCGACCTGACCAAGGTCGTGCGCAGCCGCCTCGAGGACGTCAAGGTCTCGGTGCGTAACCAGCGCCGCGAGGCGATCGATCAGCTGAAGGAGCTCGAGTCCGAGAAGCTGATCAGCGAGGACGACCTCAAGCGCGGCCAGGAGCGCGTCCAGCAGCTCACCGACAAAACGATCGGCGAGCTGGATCTGGTGGGCAAAGAGAAAGAGGCCGAGGTGATGGCCGTCTAGCTTCGGCTAGAGCCAGGGGCAGTATGAGCACCCCAGATGGCCCACGCATCCCGCAGCATATCGCGGTGATCATGGACGGGAACGGACGATGGGCGCGCCAGCGGGGCCTGCCCCGCATTGCGGGCCACCGCGCGGGCACCGAGAACATCCGCGCGATCGTCGCCGAGGCTGATCAGGTCGGCTTGCGCTACCTTACCCTCTACGCCTTCTCGACCGAGAATTGGAATCGGCCGTCCCTGGAGGTCCAGGGCCTGCTGCAGATTCTCAGCGACTTCATCGACCGCGAGACCCAGAACCTGCACGAGCAGCAGGTGCGCCTGCGTCATCTCGGGCGCCTCGAGGGGCTCAGCCCCATTCTGGCGCGCAAGGTCAACCGGGCCGTCGAGCTGACCAAGGCCAACAGCGGGCTCACGCTCGCCATCGCCTTCAACTATGGCGGGCGCGCCGATATCGTAGATGCCGTCCGCCGCATCGTGGCCGCCGGGGTTGCCGCCGATCAGATCGACGATCAGCTGATTGGCCAGCACCTCTCGACGGCCGGCATGCCCGACCCCGATATGGTTATCCGCACAAGTGGCGAGCGGCGCCTCTCGAACTTCCTGATCTGGCAGGCCGCCTACAGTGAGTACTGGTTCACCCCCGTCTTCTGGCCCGACTTCAGGCCAGAGCACCTCCACCAGGCCATCAGCGAGTACGGACGCCGCGAACGCCGCTTTGGCGGACTCACCGAGCCGTCCTAGCTCGCTCGCCGCGCGCCTCGCCAGCGTCGCGGTGCTCATCCCGGCCATCGTAGCGGCCGGGTGGTGGAGCGCTGCCACGGTGCTGCTGGTGGCGGCCTGTGTGATCCTCGGCATCATCGAGCTGTTCGCCCTGCTGCGGCAGGGCGGCTTCACGCCGCGCCTCGGCCCCGGGATCGCCGTGGGCCTGGGCTTCTGCGCCGCCGCGGCCCTGCGCCCGATCGTCAGCCTCGACCTGACCGGCCTGGCCCTGGCCCTCGGGGTCGCCGCGACGCTGGCCTACGAGGTGCTGCCGCGCGACCGCGCCGCCAGTCTGCAGAGCTGGGCCCTGACCTTCACCGGGGCGGTCTATATCGGCTGGCTGCTCAGCGCCTTCATTCTGCTGCGCGAGCTCGATACGCCCCTGCGCGGCGGTCTGCTCGCGCCCCTCGGCATTCCGCCGGGGGCGGCCTGGCTGTTTCTGGTCCTGGCGATCACCTGGATCCAGGACAGCGCGGCCTACTTCGTGGGGCGCTCGCTCGGCCGCCACAAGATGGCGCCCATCCTCAGCCCGAAGAAGACCTGGGAAGGTTTCGCGGGCGGTCTGGCCGCCTCGGTCCTGACGGCCGTGATCGCGCTGCCCCTGCTCGGCCTGCCGATCGGCTATCTGGCCGCCGCGCTGATCGGGGCCGCGGCCGGCGTGGCCGGGCCGATGGGCGATCTGGGCGAGTCGCTGATGAAACGACAGATCGGGGTCAAGGACTCGGGCAGTCTCATCCCCGGCCACGGCGGCATCCTCGACCGTATGGACAGCCTGCTCTTCACCGGGCCGGTGGTCTACTACGGGGTACTGCTGACCCTGGCTTTCTCTTGACGCTCGGGCGCCGATTCGCTACACTGATACCACTCTGGGCGGCGGGCCTGTGCCCGCCGCCCATGCTTTGCACCCTGCCGGAGTAGTACTATGCACCTTCCCGTATCGGTCGCCGCGGCGCCTGTGCTGCAGCAGACCACCGAGCAGAGCGGCGGCAATCCGATCATCGCCATCGCCGCCTTCCTGCTGATGCTCGGCATCCTCGTGGTCGTCCACGAGCTCGGCCACTTTGTCACCGCGATCTGGATGGGGATCAAGGTCGAGGAGTTCGGCGTGGGCTACCCGCCGCGGGCCCTGACCCTCTTCGAACGCAACGGCGTCAAGTACACCCTGAACTGGCTGCCCCTGGGCGGCTTCGTGCGCTTCGCCCAAGGCGGCGACGGCGTCGGCGAGACGCTCTATGGGGCCGGCGGCAGCCTGGCCGCCGCCACCCCCTGGCGCAAGATCGCCGTGATGGTGGCCGGCCCGCTCATGAACTTGCTGCTGGCCATGCTGATCTTTGGCGTGCTGTTTATGTCAATGGGCATCCCCACGCCCACAGGCAACCAGACAATCAGCCAGGTCTTCCCCAATACCCCCGCCGCCGCGGGCGGGATCGAGGACGGCGATGTGCTGCTCAGCCTCGCCGGCCGCCCGGTCGACAGCCCCGCCGTGATCGGCGAGGTGGCCCGCGCCAACACCGGCGTGCCGGTCGAGGCGGTGGTGCTGCGCGACGGCCAAGAGCTGACCCTGAGCGTGACCCCCGGCCCCTGGACCTCGCCGGAGGGCACGGCGTTCCCCTCGGGCTTTGGCTTCAGCTACGCCCCCGAGGTCAACCAGGTCAATGCGGGCCCGGCCCAGGCGCTCTGGCGGGGCGTGACCTACAGCCTCGAGCTGACCGGCCGCATGCTCCAGAGCCTGGCTAGCCTGCCCGGGGCCATTCTGGGGCTCTTCTCGCCCGCGCCCTCGCCCGACGGCGAGCCGATCGGCCCCGTGGGCATCGCACGGGCGACGGGCGAGGTGATCCAGCAGCCCGGCGGCTTCGCGGCCTTCTGGAACCTCACGGCGGTGCTGAGCCTGAATCTGTTCCTGCTCAACCTGCTGCCCATCCCAGCCCTCGACGGCAGCCACATCGTCTTCTCGCTGATCGAGTGGATCCGCGGCGGCAAGAAGGTCCCGCCCGAGAAGGAGGCCCTGGTCCA
>CAZKTU010000294.1:0-7294 GCA_964555675.1 uncultured Oscillochloris sp. | reverse complement strand
GCCCGAAGGCCGCCACGGCCTGCTGCAGCCCGCGCTGGTAGAGCTCGATCAGGCGATCCCAGTTGCGGTCGGCCGCGCTGTCGATCTGCTGGCGGCGCGGGTCGGCGTCGAACCAGGCGATCGTGCGCTCGATGCCGCGCGCGAAGGGGGTGGTGGCGACGTAGCCGGGCACGAAACGTTTGATCTTGCTGTTGTCGAAGACGACGCTGACGGTCTTGTCGCCGATCAGGCTGCCGTACATCTCGGGTAGGCAGGCGGCGATGAAGTCCGAGGCGATATGCACGATCTGCGCCTGGGCCCCGGCCGCCGCCGCCGTCGCGGCGTACATCTGGTCCCAGGTGATCGCCTCGTCCGAAGTGATGTGGAAGGCGTGGCCGAGGGCCTGCTGGTGCCCGAACAGCCCCACGAAGCCCTTGGCGAAGTCGCTGTTGTGGGTGATCGTCCAGAGCGAGGTCCCGTCGCCCGGCACGATCACCGGCTTGCCCTGGCGCATGCGCGCCACGATTGTGTAGGGCAACTGCCAGCTATTGACCACCAGCGGCACCTGGCTGTCGCCGTAGGTCAGCGAGGGGCGCACGATCGTGATCGGGAAGCCCTCTTCGCGGTAGGCCCGCACCAGCCGCTCTTCGCAGGCGATCTTGTTGCGCGAGTAGTCCCAGAAGGGGTTGATCAGCGGGGTGTCCTCGGTGATCAGGTAGTGTCCGACCGGCTTCTGGTAGGCGCTGGCCGAGCTGATGAAGATATACTGGCCGACCCGCCCGCGGAACAGGGCCAGGTCGCGCTCGATCTCGTCCGGCGTATAGGCGACCCAGTCCACCACCACGTCGAAGCTGCGGCCTGCCAGGGCCCGCGCGGTGGCTTCGGGGTCGCGGATGTCGGCGACCAGGCTGTGGGCGCCGGGCGGCGTGTCCGTGCGGTTGCCCCGGTTCAACAGGTAGAGCTCTATCCCACGCTCGACGGCCAGCTGCGAACACGCACTGCTGATCAGGCCCGTCCCCCCGATAAAGAGCACGTTCATTATGGTCTCCCTCATACGGCGTCGTGTCGTTATACCACGACTCGCGCCCTGCTGGCGTCTGGGCGCGCTTGGGGCTACAATAGGGCCATTCATCGCATGCAGACAGAGGGCCCAATGGATACGGTGCTGGTGATCGGCCATCGCAACCCTGACACAGACGCAATCTGCTCGGCCCTGGCCTACGCCCACTTCTACCGCTGGCAGAGCGGGCGCGACGCCGAGGCCTGCTACCTCGACGAGCTCGCCCCCGAGACGATCTGGCTGCTCAGCCACCTGGGTCTGGCGCCGCCCACGCCGATCGCCGATGTCTACCTGCGCGTGCGCGACGTGATGCAGGCCGACGCCGCGGCCCTGCGCGCCGGCCAGACCCTGCGCGAAGCCGGGCTGCTGATGCAGCAGCACGAGATCCGCGCCCTGCCCGTGGTCGACTTCAGCCGCCGCCTCGTCGGCCTGGTCGAGCGCGACGCCCTGGCCAGCCACTACCTCGACCAGCTCCAGCTGCCCGAGGCGATCGACCTGCCGGTCAGCCTCATCCTGCGCACCCTCGGCGCCGAGCTGCTGGTCGGCAGCTCGTCTGCGGTGATCCGCAACCATATCTGGATCGCCACCATGACCGCCGAGACCGTGCGCACGACGGTGGCCTCCGGCGAGGGCATGATCGTCGGCGACCAGCCCGAGGTGCAGCGGGCCGCCCTGGCCGCCGGGGCCGCCTGCCTGATCGTCACCGACGCCGCGCCCCTCGACGAGGCCTTGCTCGGCGAGGCCAGACGCCGCGCCGTGATTGTCTTGCGCACCCACCACTCGCCCTTCGCCGCCGCCCTGCTGCTCCAGCAGAGCATCCCGGTCGAGCGGGTCATGACCCGCGAGCTCGAGGCGGTGACGGTGCGGCCCGATACGCCGCTCAACGACGCCAAAGAGCAGCTGCGCCTGCGCAACCTGGCCGCCCTGGCCGTGGTCGACGAGCAGGGGCGCTTGGTGGGCGTGCTGCGGCGCCGCCAGCTGACCGAACAGACCAGCCGGCAGATCATCCTCACCGACCACAACCACCCCGAACAGGCCGCCCCGGGGGCCACCGAGAGCCAGATCGTCGCGATCATCGACCACCACAATCTGGGCGGCATGCAGACCCTGCAGCCCCTCTCGATCCTCTGCGAGCCGGTCGGCTGTACCTGCACCCTGATCGCCGAGCAGTACCGCCAGACCGGGGCGCCCCTGCCCGCCTCGATCGCGGGGGCGATGCTGGGCGCCATCCTCTCGGATACGGTGCAGTTCCGCTCGCCGACCACCACCGAGCGCGACCGCGCCATCGCGGCCTGGCTCGCCGAGCGCAGCGGCGAGGCGATCGACGAGCTCGCCCGGCGCATGTTCCGCGCCCGTCTGCCCCACCCCATCCCCCCCGCGGCGTGGTGGGCCGCCCGCGACCGCAAGGTCTTCCACTTCGGCGATACGCGCTTCAGCATCAGCCAGGTCGAGCTGACCGACGTCGCCGATGTGATGCCGCCCCCCGACGAGCTGCGCCGCGAGCTACGGGCCGCCGCCGCCGCCGAGGGCCTCGACACGGCCTTCCTGCTGCTGACCGATATCCTCGATGAGAGTAGCCTGCTCCTCGCCGCCGACGGCGACGGCGAGGCCCTCGCCGATCGCGCCTTCAGCGGGACCCACACCCCCCAGGGCATGTTGCTGCCGGGGGTGATGTCGCGCAAGAAGCAGGTCATTCCGGCCCTGGCCAGCGCCCTGCGCTAAAGGAAGTTTTATGCAACCCGTGAACGTCGGTATCGTCGGCTGCGGCAATATCAGCTCGATCTATCTGCAGGCCGGTCGGCCTTTCCCCATCCTCAATATCGTCGCCTGCGCCGACCTCGACCCGGCCCGCGCCCGCGAGCAGGCCGCGAAGTTCGGCATCAGGGCCTGCTCGGTCGAGGAGCTGCTGAGCGACCCCGCGATCGCGATCGTGATCAACCTGACCGTGCCCCTGGCCCACGCCGAGGTGGCCCTGGCCGCGCTTGCGGCCGGCAAGCACGTCTATAACGAGAAGCCCCTCGCCGTCAGGCGCGAAGACGGGCGGCGCATGCTCGAGCTGGCCGCTGCGCGCGGCCTGCGCGTCGGCGGCGCGCCCGACACCTTCCTCGGCGGCGGGCTGCAGACCTGCCGGGCCCTGATCGACCAGGGCAAGATCGGGCGGCCGGTCGGGGCCACGGCGATCCTGCTCGGCGGCGGCCACGAGAGCTGGCACCACAACCCCGAGTTCTTCTACCAGACCGGCGGCGGCCCGCTCTTCGATATGGGCCCCTACTACCTCACCGCCCTGGCCACGCTGCTCGGCCCGGCCCGCTCGGTCAGCGGCTCGACCCGCGCCGCCCACGCCGAACGGGTGATCGCCACCGGCCCGCGCGCGGGCGAGCGCTTCGCCGTGAGCACCCACACCCACGTCACCGCCCTGGTCGAGTACGATACGGCGGTCGCCACCCTGGTGACCAGCTTCGACACCGTGCGCGGCTTCGCGCCCACCCTCGAGATCTTCGGCACCGAGGGCGCTCTGCGCTGCCCCGACCCGAATACCTTCGGCGGGCCGGTGCGTTACCACGGCCGCAGCGGCGAGTGGGAAGAGGTCGCGATCGCCCACGGCTACACCGAGAATAGCCGCGGTATCGGCGTGGCCGATATGGCCTATGCGATCGCCGAGGGTCGCCCTCTGCGCGCTTCGGGCGAGCTGGCCTTCCACGTGCTCGACACGATGCACGCCATCTACGAGTCGGCCGAGAGCGGCCGCCGCGTCGGCATCGAGAGCGCCTTCCTCCCGCCCGCAGCGCTGCCTGTCGCCTGGCCGGGTTAATACAGCTTTCCGGGAGTGCCTGCCCGGTTGCGACCAAAGACGAAGGACCAAGGACGAAGGTCTGGCAGCGCGCTCCCTTGGTCTTTCGTCCTTGGTCTATCGTCCCTGACTCCACGCGTCCCTTCGCTAGGCAGGACGAAGCCTCAGGCCCCGGCCGCCCAGCCCATGCCCCGCTGCACGATCGTGCGCGCCTCGAGCACGTCGAAGTCGCTGGCATGGTGGCCCAGCGAGCAGTAGAAGACCCGGCCTTTGCCCCAGGCGCGCTTCCAGACTACCGGCATCACCGTCCCCGCGATCCAGGGGGCGTGCTCGCCCGAGAAGGTCGTCTGCGCGAGCACGTTGTTGCTCGGGTCGGTGTGCATGTAGTACTGTTCCGAGTGCATCGCGAAGTCGTCTAGCCCTGCGGTGATCGGGTCGTTATGGTCGATAATCTGCACTGTGTAGTCGATGATATTGCCGGGGTGGGCGACCCACTGCCCGCCGACCATCCACTGATATTCGGGGTTGTTGCGGAACGAGTCGCCCATGCCGCCGTGCCACCCGGCGATGCCGACCCCGCCGCTCACGGCGTCGAGCAGCCCGCGCTCCTGCTCTTTCGTGATCGTGCTCATCGTCCAGACCGGCACGATCAGGTCGAGCGAGCGCATCAGGGGCCCGTCGAGGTAGACGTCGAGATTGTCCGCGATCGTGACCTCGAAGCCCTGCTCGTGCAGGAACGGCGCGAAGCGCTCGACACACTGCTTCGGCTCGTGGCCCTCCCATCCCCCCCAGGTCATCAGCGCCTTCTTCATGGTTGCTCCTTTGGCCTCATTGCTCGGCTATTCTACCACCGCCCCCTCGCTCCATCGCTCCTGCCGCCGCGGGTGTGCTAGGATAGTGCGAGCTGTGTGTCGCGTAAGGAGATCGTGATGCAGATTCTTGAAACCGAGCGCCTTATGCTGCGGCGTCTCGTCCCTGACGACTTCGCCGCGCTCTACGCCCTCTACAGCGACCCCGAGATCCGCCGCTACTTCCCCGAGGGCACCCTCAGCGCCGACGAGACCCGCGAAGAGCTGCAGTGGTTTCTCAACGGCCACCCGCGTCACCCCGAGCTCGGCCTCTGGGCGACCATCCACAAGCCCACCGGGCGCTTCATCGGTCGCTGCGGGCTGCTGCCCTGGACCATCGACGGTCGCCCCGAGGTCGAGGTGGCCTACCTGCTCGATAAGGCCTACTGGGGCCAGGGCCTGGCTACCGAGGTGGGCCTAGCCCTGGTCGCCTACGGCTTCCAGCAGCTCGACCTGAAGCGCCTGGTCTGTCTGATCGACCCCGGCAACGCCGCCTCCCAGGCTGTGGCCCGGCGCATCGGCATGACTCTCGCGGGCGAGCGCGAGGACGAGAAGGGGCCCTACCTCCTCTTCGCCCTCGCTCGCCCGCCCCTTGAGCTCGCCGCCGTCGAGGAGGCGGGGGTCCTGGCCGTCGAGGGGCAGCCTGAGCAGCCCTTCCTCGCCACGGCCGAGGACGCCGGCCGGCTGGTCGAGGCCTGCTTCGCGAACGGCGCACACGCGGCCCTGCTCTATGCCGCGAACCTCACCCCGGGCTTCTTCGACCTGAGCACGGGCGAGGCCGGGGCGATCCTCCAGAAGCTGCAGAACTATCGCATCAGGCTGGCCGTGGTCTGCCCGCCCGACAGCGTCCGCATGAGCGACCGCTTTCGCGAGCTCCTGGCCGAGTCCCGGCAGGGCCACGACTTCGGGCTTTTCGCGACGCGCGACGCCGCGCGCGCCTGGTTGGCCCCCTGAGCGCCCCGGGCGGCGCTTTGCTTTACCGTACCCCCCTGCCGCGGGCAGCGGCGAAGAGCGTAACTCGGTTACGAACCTTGTCTTAGCGAGGAGAGGGCGATGACACCGTGGACCACCGCGCAGGTGCGGGCCAATGGGATCGAGATCAACTACCATCGTACCGGGGGCGACCGCCCGCCCGTGCTGCTGCTCCATGGCCTGACCGATAACGGGGCCTGCTGGACCCGCCTGGCCACCGACCTCGAGGCCGACTACGACCTGATTATGCCCGATGCCCGCGGCCACGGGCGCTCCAGCGTCCCCGACCAGGGCTACAGCGTAGAGGATCGCGCCGCCGATGTGCTCGCCCTGATCGAGGCCCTCGAGCTCGACCGCCCGGCCCTGCTCGGCCACTCGATGGGCGGCATCACGGCCGCCATGGTCGCCGCCACCGCCCCCGCGCGCATCAGGGCCGCCATCCTCGAGGACCCTGCTTTCATCGCGCCCGAGGCCTGGGCCAATGATCGCGCCGGCGACTGGAGCGCCGGCCTCAGGGCTCAGCGCGCCCTGAGCGAGCCCGAGCTAGCCGCCCAGGGCCGCGCCGAAAACCCCACCTGGGCGCCCGAGACCTTCCCCCTCTGGGCGCGGGCCAAGCACGAGACCAGCCCGCGCGTCTTCGACTGGTTCGCCGAGCCGGTCACCGACTACCGCGCGCTCGTCGCGGGCTTCGGCGTGCCCACACTGCTGCTGACCGGCGACGCCGAGCGGGGTGTGATCGTGCCGCCCAGATTGGCCGCCGAGCTGCAGAGCCTCAACCCGCTGCTGCGCGTCGCCCATGTGCCGGGCGTCGGCCACTGCATCCGCTACGAGCAGCCCGAGCAGGTGGCGGCCCACGTCGCCGCCTTCCTCGCCGAGGTCTTTGGGGCCGCCAGCTGAGCGGCCCGCGAGAGGATAGACACCGATGCGCATCAGCGAGATGCACTGGCAGCAGGTCGAAGAGTACCTGCGCCGCGACGACCGGGCCGTGGTGCCCCTGGGCTCCACCGAGCAGCACGCCTACCTGAGCCTCAGCACCGACAGTATCCTCGCCGAGCGGGTCGCCGCCGAGGCCGCCGAGCCCCTCGGCGTCCCCGTCTTCCCCGCCGTGGCCTATGGGATCACCCCGTACTTCCGCGCCTACCCCGGCACCCTGAGCCTGCGGGTCGAGACCTATCTGCGCCTGGTGCGCGACCTGCTCGACGGGCTGCGCGAGCAGGGCTTCAGGCGCATCGTACTGGTCAACGGCCACGGCGGCAATCAGCCGGCCCAGGCCCTCGCCGAGGAGTGGCTCGGCGACCACCCCGAGATGCAGGTGAAGTGGCACAGCTGGTGGAACGCGCCCATGACCTGGGCCCAGGTTCAGGCCACCGACCCCGTCGCCTCCCACGCCTCGTGGATGGAGAACTTCCCCTGGACGCGCCTGACCGGGGTAACACAACCCACGGGCCAGAAGCCGCCGGTGGACGTGGGCGCCCTGCGTCACCGCGGCCCCGCCGGCGTGCGGGCCGGCCTCGGCGATGGCAACTTCGCCGGCGTCTACCAGCGCAGCGACCCCGAGCTGCTCGCGATCTGGTCCGTCGCCGTCGCCGAGACCCGCGCCTTGATCGAAGGCCCCTGGACGTAGGAGCTAATGACGGGCGCGGG
>CAZKTU010000293.1:5413-7313 GCA_964555675.1 uncultured Oscillochloris sp. | reverse complement strand
GCGGTGGGCGCCCTGCTCGCCGGGGTCCTGGCCGACGCCCTGGGCCTGAGCTGGGCGATCGGCGCGGTGGGCGGACTACCCTTGCTCTCTGGCATCATCGTCGCGCTGGTGGCGCGCCGCCGGCCAACAAGCGTGAGCAACGAGACAGCATCGATGCGACCGCGAGGAGCCGTAAGGGCGCGCCCGTGGGCTTGACCTTCCAGCCGCTGGAAGGTGTATGCTCGATGGCAGGCAGGGGGCAGATATGCAGATCAGCGAGCTCGCCAGGCAGAGCGGCAGCATCCAGCACCAAGGTTTCCGTCGTCGTGAGCGACCCCTGGCTGCAAAAAGGTACCGACAACGGCCGTGAAGCCCTCCGGCTGCTCGACAAACGGGAAGTGACCGCTCTCCGGCAGCATAACGAGCTGTGAACCGGCGATGTGCCGGTGGAGGTATTCCACCGAGGCTGCGGGGATTGGATCGTACTCCCCGTGGACGATCAGTGTCGGCACCTGTATCGCGACGAGCCCCGCCTCGACGCCACTCTGGAGCCGATTGAAGCTCGCCGTAAGCAGTGTCTCGACGGTGCCCCTGTTCTTTAGCGTATTTGGCTCGTTCGACCAATCGACCTGCACCGCCTTACTCGGGTCGAAGAAGTCGAGCCTGGCTGCAAGGGTGACGCAGTCTACCGCCTCGGCCTCGGAAAGCTCCGCCATCGGCCGCTCGCATGTTGTCTGGAGCGTCTGCTGTTCTACCGGGCTAAGGCCCTGGAAGCGCTGCCTGACGATATTGCCATGCTCGACGATAAAGGCGTTGGTCAGTGGTCGGGGGGCAACGAGGATCAGCCGGTCGAGGCGCTCCTGATGCTCGAACGCGTAGAAGAGAGCCAGTACCGCTCCCCAGGAGTGGCCTACCACGGAAATACGCTCGAACCCGAATGCAGCACGGAGCGCATCAATATCCTCTACGAACTGCCCGATTGAAACGGCGCGCATGTCGAGGTTGCCATCGGATTGGCCGGTGCCGCGCTGGTCGAAGAGGATCAATTGATGGGTCTCGGCCAGGGGCTCAAGGTGGGGCAGGAAGTAGCGGTGCGACCCGCCGGGGCCACCGTGGAGCACGAAGATCGGTGTGCCCGTCCCGATAGTCTGGTAGTAGAAGCTCGTGCCGTTCACCTCTTTGCGCCCCTCCGAGCGCTGGAGCGGCACTGAGGGGCTCTGAGAAGTACAACCCGACGTCGCACCTAGAACAAGGAGTAGCGCCAGGAGCATCAGGCGGCGAGCAGTTTGTACAGCGTCTTGATTCAAGCTAGGGCCCTCCAGTGGTAGTTGGCGAGCAGCCGGCGTGGCAGTTACCATTACGACGTTGGCCCGGTGGGCGCATGGCGGGGGCGCCGTAGCCCGCGCAGCGTCACCACCGCCAGGGTCACCAGGGTCAGCGGGATGGCGAAGGAGAGCATCGCGACGCTGAAGGTCGGGAGCGCCGCGCTGCCGGTCGCGGCCAGCACGAGGTAGGCGGTGTAGGCGATGTAGTAGGCCAGGAACAGCGCGCCCTCCCAGCGGGCGATCATGCGGCCGTTGAAGAAGATCGGCAGACAGGCCACCGCAGTCGCCACCAGCACCGGGATGTCGAAGGCCAGCGCGCTCGCCGGTACCCTGATGGGCTGTGGGGCGAGTACGCCCGTCAGCCCGAGCACCCCGAGAATATTGATGATGTTGCTGCCCACCACGTTGCCCACGGCGATCTCGCGCTCGCCGCGCAGGCTGGCCAGCACCGAGGTGGCGATCTCGGGCAGCGAGGTGCCCACGGCCACCACCGTCAGGCCGATGATCAGCTCGCTCACGCCCAGGGCGCGGGCGAAGCTAACCGCGCCGTCCACCAGCCACTGGGCGCCGGCCACGAGCAGGATCAGGCCGCCGAC
>CAZKTU010000293.1:0-5313 GCA_964555675.1 uncultured Oscillochloris sp. | reverse complement strand
CGACGGTCAGGCCGATCACCAGCGGCGCAATGCCGGCCATGGTCGCCAGGTGAGCCGCGCCCCGCACCAGGAGATCCGCACCCCAGATCAGCAGCACGACCCCCGCCACAAACAGGAGTATTGTCACCAGGCTCATCGGCGTTGTCCTCTCGATTGTTCAGATGGTGCGACACGGACAAACGAAATGGAGGCAGCACATATAGATGTGACAGCCTCCTCCGATGCTCGATTCGTATGGGGACGAGCGCCCCGAATTAACTTGTTGCTACTCCTGAGCCAACTATACCACAGCCGTCCCGTGGGTTCAAGCACCCTGCATCCGTCACACAACAACCCCCCCTCGCACAACCAGCACGGGCCTCAACCAAGCGTTGCCACCGCCGACGGCAGCGCGGCATAGGCTTCGAGCCGGGCGCTCGCCTCGCGGACGCCGTCCTCGGCGCGGATCGCGGCGCCGAGGGCCGCCGCTCGCTCCCGCATAGTCTGGTCGCCGACGGCGGCGACGATTGCGGCGCTCAGGGCCTCGGCGCTGAGCCGCCGCTGCGGGACGGGCCGCGGCCCCGCACCAAGTGCAGCCACCCGTCGGCCCCAGAAGGGCTGGTCGCCGAAGAAGGGGCAGATAACCGTCGGCACCCCGGCCCGCAGCCCGGCCGCCGTCGTGCCGGCGCCCCCGTGATGCACCACCGCCGCCATCTGCGGGAAGAGCCAGTCGTGGGGCGCCTCGTCGAGCAGGTAGACGCTCGCCGGCACATCGGCCGCGGCGAGCCCGCCCCACCCCGTCGCGAGCACGCCGCGCTGCCCCGCCTGCCTGAGCGCCTCAAGCACAATGCCCGTCGTTCGAGCCGCATCCTGCGTCGGCATGCTCCCGAAACCGACGTAGACCGGCGGCGGGCCGGCGCTCAAAAATGCCTGGAGGCTGGCCGGCGGCGTCCAGCCCGCGGGCCGGTCGAGGAACCAGTAGCCAGTCGCCACGCTGAACTGGTCCCAGTCGGAGGGCGTGGGCACGACCACTGGGCTGTAGCCGTAGAGGCGCAGCACCGGCCGGCCGTTCAGGGTGAGCTCGTCGCGCACCGGCAGGAGGCCGAGGGCCTCTTTCCGCCAGCGATTGACCAGTCCACGTACCGACGCGCTCGTGAGTGCGACCATCGCCCGGTGGCTGAGCCGGTTGAGGGACGGCCCGAGCGTCGCCACAGGTAGAATCGGGCTCGGGAACGCCGCCGTCGGCGAGAACAGCGGCAGGGGCAGCGCCAGGGCGCCCGCGATGCCGCGCCGCTCGGCGATGCTGTAGCCCGCCATCGCCTTCGGGTGGTATACCACCACCTCGGCTTCATCGGAGGCGGCTAGGGCGTCGTCGAGGACGCGTCGCAGCATCGGCCGCACCTGGCGGAGCAGGGCCAGAGGGTTACCCTTGCCGGCCACGGCGGCCTTGCCCTGAGGCGTCTGGAGCAGCTCGAGGAACTCGCCACGCAGTGGGCGGAAGCCGAGTCCTCGCGCCGCCACGACTGGGGCGAAGGCCTCGAGCGTCGCCAGGGTGACCGAGTGCCCGGCCGCTTGGAGGCCGGCGCCAAGGGCAACATACGGCTGCACGTCGCCGCGCGAGCCGACGGTGAGGATGAGGATCTTCATCAGGAGTCTCCTTCGCCCTGCTCGGTGCGGGCGCGTGGGGTAAGGCCGAACTGGAGGATCCGGATCAGCTGGTCGTAAAGCTGCTCGGCCGCCGGCCCGCTGAGCAGCGTCACATCTACCGCCGCCGCCTCAAGGGTGACGCCCAGGCGCCGCAGGAGGAGCTCGCGGACGTTGGCCGTCAGCTGGCGCAGTGCAAAGGCGGCCAGCTCCAGGTCGAGCGATGAGTCGATCTCACCCCGCCGCACACCATCCGCCAGAAGCGCCTGGAGATGGGTGTCGCCGGCCGACTGAAGGCGGCGGGCGACCTCGTCCCGAAAGGGGAGCTCGTCGGTGACGGCGCGGTACATCAGCCGGGTGAGGAGCGGCGCGGCGAGCCCGACCTGCACGCTGGCCTGCATCTGCCAGCGCAGCATGGCGAAAAAGCCGGGGAGTGGCTCTGGCGGTGCCAGGGCCCGTAGAAGCTCGAGCTGCCGTTGAGCCGCGTAGTCGAGGAGGAAGAGATAGAAGTCCTGCTTGTGATCGAAGTACTGGTAGATGCTCCCCTTAGCGATGCCGGCGCGCTCGACGATGCGTGAGAGCGACGCGGCCTGGTAGGGGTGCTCCGCGAACTCCGCGAGTGCCAGCTCGATGATGCTCTGGCGCTTCGCTGCGGGCAGGTTCTCGAAAGTCTGCTTCGGCATCAGGATGATCTCACATGACTGGCCAGTCACATGACCGGGTGGTCACATTCTACCATCGCCTTGTCGGCCCTGCATCGTCCGCGAGACGGAGCACAGGCCAGCTGATCCTCCTGTGAACAGCTGGCCCAGGCTTTGACGCTGCGGCGGCAGACGCGCGAACGGGGCGGCGAGGTCCAGAACCTCGCCGCCCTCGTCTTGAGTGTGAACGCCCGCTCCCTGGAGCCTACTCCCAGCGCAGCGCGGCGACGATGTCGAGGCGGGCGGCGCGCCGGGCGGGCAGCAGGGCGGCCAGCACGCCGAAGGCCAGGCCGACGACGCAGGCGAGCGCGATGCCGCCCGTGGGGAAGGTGTATGGGAAGCTCAGCCCGCCACGGTTGATCGCCCCCACCAGGGCGTAGCCCAGCCCGACCCCGGCCAGCACGCCGCCTAGTACGCCGAGGGCCGCGAGCAGCAGGCTCTCGGCAACGATGATGCGCTGCACCTGGCCCCGCGTGGCCCCGATCGCCCGCAGCACGCCGAGCTCGCGGGTGCGCTCCAGCACGTTAATGCCCAGCGTGTTGGCGAGCGCCACCAGCGAGGGGATGGCCAGGGCCGCCATCAGCACATACAGGATGTTCGTGCGGGCCTGGTTGCCCGCCACCTGCTCCGCCCGCCACTGGGCAAACGAGACCAGCGAGAAGGCCGGGTAGTCCCGGGTGAGCTCCAGCAGATCCGCCTCCAGCGCCGTGGTGTCGGCGCCAGATGCGCGGTTCGCCATCAGCAGCACGTCCTGCTGCGGCCCCAGCGCCCGCTCCAGCTCGCCCTGGCTCAGGTAGGCCGTGGCGACGCGCGAGTTGAGGTAGTCGATCCCCACCCCCGCCACCGTGTAGGCCCGCGGTCCATTGAGGGTCTCCAGGGTGAGCGTATCCCCCGGCGCGACGCCGGCCTGCGCGGCCAGCACGCCGTTGACGATCACCGCCCCGCCCGCGGCGAGCTGCCCGTAGGCAGCCTCCGGCTCGCCCGCCGTGAAGAGCAGCCCGGCCAGCTCGGGGTAGGTGGCGGGGTCGATGCCAATGAGTTGCGCGTCCACCTCGCCCACCCGCCCGCTGGTCTGCTGCAGGGTGGTGACGGCAGACACGCCGGGAGTCTGGCGCAGGCGCTCGGCGAGCTCGGGCCCGGCGCCAACGTTGCCCTGGCCGAGGACGAGCGCCTCGGGCACCAGCATATAGTCGGCGCGCATGCTCTGCTCCAGGTAGCCCAGCAGCCCGCGGGTGAAGGTCGTACTCAGCCCCGCCAGCGCCACCAGGATCGCGAGGCTGATAAGCATCGCGGAGGCGGTGACGGCGGCGCGGCCGGGGTTGCGCAGCAGGTTCCCCTGCGCGATGCCGCCCTCGCGCGGGAAGGCCAGGGCGAGCAGGCGGCCGCCGTGCCGCGCCAGGGGCTCGACCAGCAGCGGGGCGAGGACGATCAGCCCCGTCAGGACGAGCAGAGCGCCAAGTAGGGCCAGGCGGGCCTCGCCGCTCAGCAGCCCAAGCAGGGCCAGCGCGAGCAGGGCGCCGCCCGCGAGCATGCGCCCCCTCCCCTCGGCCCGCGCCGTCACCTCATCGGTCGGGCGCAGCGCCTCCAGGGGCGCCAGCCTCCCGGCGGCCAGGGCGGGCAGCAGCCCGCTCAGCAGCGGCACGCCGACGCCTAGGCCGATGCTCACCAGCCACGCCGCCGGGCCGAAGCTCGGCGCCCCGAGGGGCGCGCCGAAGTAGCGCGCCCAGGTAGGGCCGACGGCGAGCAGCAGCGCCGAGACCAGGACGTAGCCCGCGAGGATGCCGAGGGCCGTACCGGCCAGGCCGATCAGCAGGCTCTCCGCGACCACCATCAGCGTGACCGCGTGGCGCGAGGCGCCGACCGCCCGCAGCATGCCGATGTCGCGGCGACGCTCGGCCACCCCGGTGCGGAAGGTGTTGAGGATGCTAAACCCGCCCATCGCAAGGGCCAGCCCGCCGAAGAGCAGGAAGGCCGCCTCGCCCAGGCGCAACACCGCGTCCCATTCGGCGCCGCCCGCCTCGACCGCGCCGGCGCTGTAGCCGGGCCCGAGCTCGGCCAGGATCGCGGCGCGCAGCGCCTCGGCGTCCTGCCCGTCGGCGAACTGGCCGGTCAGGGCGTTGATCTGCCCCGGCAGGCCGAACAGCGCCTGGGCCGTGGCTAGGGGCAGGTAGAGCTCCTCGTCGCCGAAGACCGGTCGCGGCGGCAGCACGCCCACGATCGTCACCTCGAGCACACCCTCGGCCGCAGGCAGACGGACGGTGTCGCCGAGGGCCAGGCCGGTCTGCTCCAGCAGGCTCTCGCGGACGAGGGCCACCCGCAGCTCGCCGGGGCCGAACCAGCGCCCCTCCAACGGGGCGATCGGGATGGCCGCCGCGGCCGTCGCCGGGTCCACGCCGTTGATCGTCAGGGCATTGAGCGGCCGGTCCGAGGCTGTGGGCAGAGCCAGGGCCGCCGGCAGCCGAAGTGGCCGCTCCAGTACCGGCATAATCAGGGCGACGCCGGGGTGCCTGCCAACCTGCGCCGCGGTCTCCTCGGGGAAGAGGGCGCCGCCCTCACGGGTCAGGATGAGGTCGACGCTGTGGGCGGCGACGGTCAGGTTTGCGTCGAACGAGGCGCGCACGGCGGGGATCACACCCTGCATGCCGAACATGATCATCACGCCGAACACAACCGCGAGAGTGGTCAGGGCGGTGCGGAGCCGGCGGCCAGAGAGGTAGCGCCAGGCGAGCAGCAGCGAGGTGCTCATCGCCGCACCTCCAGGGTCTCGGCATCGCCGGCGAGGGCGGCGCGCGGCGCGGCGAGACGGGTCTCCTCGACGATGGTGCCATCCTTCAGAAACACGATCCGATCGGCGTAGGCAGCGATGCGCGGGTCGTGGGTGACCATGAGCACGCTGCGGCCCCAGGTGTCGGCCACCTGGCGCAGCAGCTGGGCGATAGCGTCGGCGGAGCGCGAGTCGAGGTTGCCGGTTGGCTCGTCGGCCAGCACA
>CAZKTU010000292.1:0-7364 GCA_964555675.1 uncultured Oscillochloris sp. | reverse complement strand
GACCCTGCGCGCCGCGATCGACTGGAGCTACGACCTGCTCTCGGCGCCCGAGCGCCGGCTCTTCAGGCGGCTGGCCGTCTTCGCGGGCGGCTGGACCCTGGAGGCCGCCGAGGAGGTTTGCGCGGGCGAGGGGCTGGAGCGGGCCGAGGTGCTGCCTCTGCTGGCCGAGCTGGTGGCCAAGTCGCTGGTGGTGGCCCGCGACGCGGCGGCGGGGCGGCGCTACGACCTGCTGGAGACTATTCGCCAGTACGGGCGCGAGCGGCTCGAGGCGACCGGCGAGGCAGAGGCTCTGCGGGCGCGGCACCAGGCCTGGTGCATGGGGCTGGCCGTCACGGGCGAGGCCGAGCTGACCGGCCCGCGCCAGGTGCTCTGGTTGGCCCGGCTCGGCGCCGAGCTCGACAACCTGCGCGCGGCGCTGCAATGGGCCGGCCCCGCGCCGGGCGAGGAGACGACCTGGCTGGAGCTGGCCTACAGGCTCTACTGGTTCTGGTACCTGCACAGCGCGGTCGGCGAGGGGCGGGCGGTCTTCGAGCGGGCCCTGGCCCTGACCGACGAGGGCGCGGGCGGCTGGGCGCGCGGGGTCGCCCTGCTCGGCTCGGGCGCGATGGCCCTCTACCAGGGCGAGCTGCTCCTGGCCCGCGCGCGGCTCGAGGCCAGCCTGCCGATCCTGCGCGCCCTCGACGACCCCTTCAGCCGGGCCCTGGCCCCCTTTATGGCGGGGACGGTCGCGGTCAACCAGGGCGACTATCTGGCCGCCCAGGCCCTGCTCGAGGAGAGTCTGCCGCGCTTCGAGGCCCTCGGCCACCGGCAGGGCGTGGCCACGGCCCTGCTACACCTCGGCGACGTGGCCCTGGGACGCGACGATCCAGACGCGGCAGAGCGGCTCTACGGCCGCTGCCTGGCCATCCACCGGGCCGAGACCGGCAGCACCTGGGGCATGGCCCAGGCCCTGAACAACCTGGGCGAGGTGGCGCGCTACAGGGGCGACCTGCTCGTCGCGGCCGGGCGCTACGACGAGGCCCTCGCCAGCTTTCGGCAGCTCGCCACCCGCGCCGACGTGGCCCGCACGCTGCATAACCAGGCGGCCCTGGCCCTGGCGGCCGGCGACGCCGACGCGGCCGAGGCAGGTTTCCGCGAGAGCCTGGCGCTGTTCCAGGCCTGGGGCAACTGCCGGGGCGTGGTCGAGTGCCTCGCCGGCCTGGCCCAGGCGCTGCTGGCGCGGGCGGGCGGCCCGGCCGAGGGCGAGCGGGCGGCGGCCCTCCTGGGCTTCGCGGAGGCCTACTTCAGCGCGATGGGCGCGGCCATGTGGCCCCCCGACCGCCTGAGCTTCGGGCAGGCCACGGCGGCGTTGCGCGCGAGCCTCGCGCCTGAGCCTCTCGCCGCCGCCTGGGCGCGGGGGCGGGCGCTGTCGCTCGAGCAGGCCATCGCCCTGGCTTAGGGCGGCCCGTTGGTCTTTCGTCCCCGTGGGTGGGGCACGGGGAGGGCCTGGCCATCCCCGCTAATCCCTCATGCCACGAAAGAGGCGCGTGGCGCTATCGAGATAAGCCCCGGGATAAGACCCAGATAAGCCGGGCCGGCTATCCTTGACTGGCGAGGAGGCATCAGCAGAAGGAACACCGGCCATGAGCCATAAGGATCTGAACCCCGTCAACCCGAAGCGCCCGAAGCGCGTCGCGATCGTACTCTCGAACCCGGCGGTCTCGACCACCACCGGCCAGCCCGTCGGCTTCTGGTGGGCCGAGCTGACCCACCCCTACTTCCACTTCAGCGAGGCCGGCTACGAGGTCGAGATCTTCAGCCCGGCGGGCGGGCGATGCGAGGCCGACGCGGCGAGCGACCCCGAAGACGCCTCGCAGTGGCAGGCCGAGGATGTGATCAGCCGGGGCTACAAGCACGACCCGGCCTTCGTGAAGCTGCTCGAGGAGACCCGTCCGGTCGAGGCGATCGAGCTCGGGCGCTTCGACGCCCTCGTAGTCGCGGGCGGCCAGGGCCCCATGTTCACCTTCGAGGGGGCTACCGGCCTGCAGCAGAAGTTCGTCGAGTTCTACGAGGCCGGCAAGGTGGTCGTGGCCCTCTGCCACGGCTGCGCCATTCTGCGCTTCGCCACCCTCTCGAACGGCGAGCCCCTGGTCAAGGGCAAGACCGTCACCGGCTTCGCCAACGTCGAGGAGGACTTCGCCGACGCGGCCATGGTCGGCTGGGGGGTCATCCAGCCGGGCCAGCACCTGATGCCCTGGCGCATCGAGGACGCCCTGAAGGCCCTCGGCGCGAACTACATCCAGGCCGGGCTGTGGAAGGGCTTCGCCATCCGCGACGGCAACCTGATCACCGGCCAGCAGAACTTCAGCGGCAGCGAGACCGCGCAGCTGATCATCGAGACCCTGGGCCGCTAGATGCTCGCAAGCCATGCTTGCGGCACGCGGTAGGACGGATGAGGGATTCTTTGCAAGCCCAACCGGTCAGGTTGGAGTTGCAAGAGGAAGACTGTCCTAATGATCGTCAAGCGCAACTTCGACCCGCGCAAGGTCATCACCTACGTCTGGCGGGACGTCACGCTCGCATTGATCGCGGCGCTGCTGGTCTACCTGGCGGCGGTGGTCCTCGGCTGGGGCTTCGTGGCCCTCTCGTTCGCGCCCCTGGGGCTGCTCGGCACGGCCCTCTCGATCTTCCTGGCCTTTCGGGCCAACACCTCGTTCGCGCGCTGGGGCGAGGCCGCGCAGACCTGGGCCGCGATCGCGGCCGCGAGCCGCGTCTTCGCGCGCCTGGTGGTGACCTTCACCGACTCGCACCGCCACACCCCGCAGTACAACCAGCCGGCGGCCGAGGCCTTCAAGCGCGAGCTGGTCTACCGCCAGGTCGCCTGGGCCAACGCCCTGCGGCTGCAGTTGCGCGGCCAGAGCGCGTGGCGCGAGCTCGCCGGCCTGCTGCCCGCCGACGAGCTGGCCGCGCTGCCCCAGCAGCCTAACCAGGCCCTCTACCTGATGCGGCGTCAGGGCCAGCGCATCTACGACGGCATGGCCGCCGGCACGCTACAGGGCTTCGACAGCTTCCAGATGGAGGGCCAACTGGCCGCCCTATCGGCTCAGCAGGCGGTCTGCGAGCGGATCAAGGCCATCCCCATCCCACGCCAGTACGACTACTTCACCCGGGTGTTTGTGCGCGTCTTCGTGGTGCTGCTGCCCTTCTTCCTGATCAAGGGCCTGGCCGCCGACGGCGCGCCCTGGCTGGTGATCCCGCTCACGGGCGTGATCGCCTTCCTCTTCACCACGATCGAGCGCACCGGGGCGGTCAACGAGGACCCCTTCGAGAACCGCATCACCGACGTGCCGCTCTCGGCAGCCTGCCGCGAGATCGAGCGCGACCTGCGGTCGCTGCTGGGCGAAGGCGATCTGCCGCCCCGTCTCGAGCCGCAGGACGGCTACCTCTTTTAGGGATGCGCGGCGCGGCGCAGCAAGGAGCAGGAATGGGTTCGAAGCCGACATACGGCGCCCGCGGCCTCTCGCGGCGCAGGGTGCTTCAGGGTGTGGGGGCCGCGCTGGCGGCCATGGGGTCGCTCACGGCAACCGCGCAGGTGACACGGGCAGCAGGAACAGAAAGTAGGGGGGCTATGACTGAGCACGCGGCGACGGAGCGTCCGACGATCGTCCTCTTTCACGGGGCCTGGGCCGACGGCAGCGGGTGGGGCCGGGTGATCGACGCGCTCCAGGAGGACGGCTACACGGTGATCGCCCCCGCGGTCGGCCTCGGCTCGCTGAGCGCCGACATTGGCGCCGCGCGCAAGCTTATCGGCGCCATCGAGGGCCCCGCGCTGCTGGTGGGCCACTCGTACGGCGGGGCCGTGATCTCGGGCGCGGCGACCGGCCTCGCCAATGTGACCGGCCTGGTCTACCTGGCGGCCTTCGCCCTCGACGAGGGCGAGAGTCTCTTCGGGCTGGTGAACCAGTTCGGCCAGCAGTATGGCGCGGCCTTCGCCGGGCAGTTCTTCAGGCCCGACGGCGGCTTCGACAACCCGCAGACCCTGGTCTACCTCGACCGGGCCAACTTCGGCGCGGCCTTCGTGCAGGACATCGACGCCGAGCGGGCGGCCGTGCTGGCCGCCACCCAGCGCCCGATCGCCGTGGCCGCCTTCGGCGAGCCGCTCCAGGGCCAGCCGGCCTGGCGCGCCATTCGCTCGTGGTACCAGGTCTCGAGCGAGGATCGGGTGCTGCAGCCCGCGGCCCAGCGCTGGCTGGCCGAGCGCATCGGCGCCGAGGTGATCGAGCTCGAGTCGAGCCACGCTTCGCCGATCGCGCGGCCCCAGGCCGTCGCCAGGCTGATCAAGCGGGCCGCCCGGGCCTGAGCCGCGGCGTCATTGGACCTCGTCGGGCGGGCCGCCTGTGATCAGGCGGCCCGCCCGTGATCATTTCCCCGCCTCAGTCGCCAACATCCTCCGGGCGGCATCCTGTTGACAGCGCCTCGCTCTAGTGTTAAAAGGTATGACCAGTTAACCAGTTCCCCTGTCGCTAGGAGCAGAGCCATGCCCGTTCCCTCCCTCAGCGCGATCCTCGGCAGCGAGGACGCGGCGGCGCAGACCCGCCTGTTCGGCCAGGATCGCGAAGGGCGGTTGCCCCTCACCCCCGAGATGCTGCGCGCCGAGCCCAGCGGCAACCTCTTCGGGCTGACCCAGAACGTCGCCATGGGCTGGGACCCCGACGAGGTCAACCGCACCCAGTTCCTGATCGTCAGCACCCACGGCGGCCTGCGGGCCGAGGACGGCACCCCGATCGCCCTGGGCTTCCACACCGGCCACTGGGAGATCAACCTGCTGGTGCGCGCCGCCGCCGAGACCCTGCGCGCCGAGGGGGCCCTGCCCTTCACGGTGGCCTGCTCGGACCCCTGCGACGGCCGCACCCAGGGGACGAGCGGCATGTTCGACAGCCTGCCCTTTCGCAACGACGCCGCCATGGTCATGCGCCGGCTCATCCGCTCGCTGCCCACCAGGAAGGGCGTGATGGGCATCGGCACCTGCGACAAGGGCCTGCCGGCCATCCTGGTGGCCATGGCCGGCTCGGGCGGCCTGCCCGGCATCGTGGTGCCCGGCGGGGTCACCCTGCCCGTGGTGGGCGCCGAGGACGCCGGCTCGATCCAGACAATCGGCGTGCGTTACGCCAACGACCTGATCAGCCTCGACTACGCCGCCAGCATGGGCTGCCGGGTCTGCGGCTCGGCGGGCGGCGGCTGCCAGTTCCTCGGCACGGCCGCCACGGCCCAGGTGGTGGGCGAGGCCCTGGGGCTCTCGCTGCCCCACTCGGCCCTGGCCCCCTCGGGCGAGCCGGTGTGGCTGGATATGGCCCGTCGCTCGGCTCTGGCCCTGATGCGCCTGGAGGCTGAGCGCATCCCCCTCGCGCGGGTGCTCACCGCCGACGCGATCGAGAACGCCATGGTGGTCCACGCGGCCTTCGGCGGCTCGATGAACCTGCTGCTGCACATCCCGGCGATCGCCTACGCGGCCGGCCTGCCCCTGCCGACGGTGGCCGACTGGCAGCGGGTCAACCGGGCCACCCCGCGCCTGGTCGACGCCCTGCCCAACGGCCCGCGCAACCACCCGACCGTGCAGGTCTTCATGGCCGGCGGCGTGCCGGAGGTGATGCTGCACCTGCGCGAGATGGGCCTGCTCAAGCTCGACGCCCTGACCGTGAGCGGGCAGACTCTGGGCGAGAACCTCGACTGGTGGGAGCACAGCGAGCGCCGCCAGGCCGTGCGCGCGCGCCTGGGCGCCGCCGGCCAGATCGACCCCGACCATGTGATCCTGGCGCCCGCGGCGGCCCGCGCCGCCGGCATGACCTCGACCACGGTCTTTCCGGTCGGCAACCTGGCCCCCGAGGGCTCGGTGATCAAGGCCACGGCGATCGACCCCTCCCTGGTCGGCCCCGACCAGGTCTACCGCCACCGCGGCCTGGCCCGGGTCTTCGCCAGCGAGAAGGCCGCGATGCGGGCGATCAAGGGGCAGAGCGAGCGCCCGGTGCAGCCCGGCGAGGTGCTCGTGCTGGCCGGGGTCGGCCCGTCGGGCACCGGCATGGAGGAGACGGCCCAGGTGACGATTGCGCTCAAGATGCTGCCCTGGGGCAAGCATTGCCCGCTGCTGACCGACGCCCGCTTCTCGGGGGTCTCGACCGGGGCCTGTATCGGCCATATCGGCCCCGAGGCCCTGGCCGGGGGGCCGATCGGCCGCCTGCGCGACGGCGACCTGATCGAGATCGTGATCGACCGGCTGAACCTGACCGGCAGCGTCGACTTTCTCGGCCCCGACGGTCAGGAGCTGCCCCCGGCGCAGGCTCAGGCCGCCCTGATGGCGCGCCCGATCCACCCCGAGCTGGCCCCCGACCCCGGCCTGCCCGACGATACCAGGCTCTGGGCGGCCCTGACGGCGGCGAGCGGCGGGGCCTGGCGCGGCTGTATCTACGACGTCGACCGCATCATCGCGACGCTGCAGGCAGGGGTGGCGGCCCTCGAGGGGCGTTAGTGCTGACCAAAGACCAGCGACCAAGGACCAAGGCCGGGCTCCTGCTGGGTAGTTGGTCTTTGGTCTTTCGTCCTTGGTCGCAAAATGGAAAGGGCAGAGCATGAGCGGAGTGTTGGCCGGGCAGGTGGGGCTGGTGACGGGGGCGGGTGCGGGGATCGGCTATGCCGTGGTCGAGGCCCTGGCCGAGGCGGGGGCCGACGTGGCGCTCAACGATATCGACCCGGCCCTGGCCGAGGCGAGCGCCGCGCGGATCGCCGCCCGGGTCAGCCCCAGGCGGGTGCGGGCCTACCCCGGCGACATCGGCGATGTAGCCGGCGTGCGGGCCATGGTGGCGCGGGTTGGCGCCGAGTTGGGCGCGCCCCGCATCTGTATCGCCAACGCCGGGCTCACCCGCTTCGAGCCTTTTCTCGAGGCCGAGCCCGAGGGCTTCGACCGGCTGATGGCGGTGAACCTGCGCGGCACCTACTTCACGGCCCAGGCCGCCGCGCGGGCCATGATCGCCGCGGGGGGCGGCGGGCGGATCGTGCTGCTCGCCTCGGTCAGCGGGCTGCGCTCTGTGACCGGCCTGGGCGCCTACGGGGTCACCAAGGCCGGGATCATGGCGATGGCCCGCTCGCTGGCCTTTGAGCTGGGGCCCCATGGGATTACGGTCAACGCCGTCGCCCCCGGCGCCACGGTCACCGAGCGCACCCTTAACGAGACGCCGAACTACGCCGCCGACTGGGGCGCGGTGACGCCGGTCGGGCGCGCCGCCCAGGGCGCGGATATCGCCGCGGCGGTGCGCTTCCTGGCCTCGCCCGAGGCCGGCCATATCAGCGGGCAGACGATTGTGGTCGATGGCGGCTGGTCGCTGGCTAGCCCG
>CAZKTU010000291.1:0-7368 GCA_964555675.1 uncultured Oscillochloris sp. | reverse complement strand
GCTGGCTCAAGGTCAACTACCCGGTCGAGTACATGGCCGCCGTGCTCACCGGCGCGGGCGGCTTCATCGAGGACGTGGCCAAAGGCGCCCTCGAGTCGCGCCGCCTCGGCGTGGCGGTGCTCGGCCCCGACGTCAATCGCTCGCACAAGGGCTTCGAGATCGAGCCCCTGGTTGGCCAGCTGCCCCTCGGCGTGAAGTTCGACCGCGGTATCCGCTTCGGCATGGCCGCGATCAAGAATGTCGGCGAGGGCCCGGTCGAGGCGATCATCGCCGAGCGCGAGGCCGGCGGCCCCTTCCAGTCCCTCGAGGACCTGTGCACGCGGGTCGACCGCCACGCGATCAACAAGCGCGTGGTCGAGAGCCTGATCAAAGCGGGCGCCCTCGACAGCCTGCCCGGCACGCGTCGCCAGAAGCTGGCCATCCTCGACCAGGCCGTGGCCGGCGGCGCCGAGGCCCAGAAGGCCCGCGATATCGGCCAGAGCAGCCTGTTCGATATGTTCGGCGAGAGCTCGGGCGGCCCCTCGGCCCTCAGCATCAGCCGCATCCCCATGCCGCTCATCCCCGAGACGCCCGCCGACAAGAAGGAGGAGCTGCTCTGGGAGAAAGAGCTGCTCGGCCTCAATGTCTCCGAGGACCCTGTGGCCAAGGCCCTCGAGGGCATCGACCTGACCGGGGTGAGCAACCTGAGCGATATCACCGACGAGCATATCGGCGAGAGCATGACCTTCGTGGGGGTGCTGAACGGCGTACGCCGTATCACCACCAAGAAGGGCGACGCCATGCTGGTCGCCAACCTCGAGGATCTCACCGGCACGATCGAGCTGGTGGTCTTCCCCAAGACCCTGGCCCGCTGCGGCGATGTCCTGCGCGACGACGCCGCGGTCAAGATCAGCGCCAAGGTCGATAACCGCCGCGACGCCACCCAGCTCGTGGTCGACGCCGCCGAGGCGGTCGAGCCCTCGGCCGAGCCCCTGCCCGCCGCCGTCGCCAGCGAGATGGACCTCGAGGGCATCGGCGAGATGGCCGAGGCCGAGGCTATGGTGGCCGCCGCGCTGCCGCCGCCCCCGCCGCGCCCGGCCGCGCCCCCCGCGTCGCCCGTGAGCGCGATCAGGGCCAAGCAGCAGGTGAAGGTCTCGTCGAACGGGCACGGACACGGCAACGGACACGGCAACGGAAAGGGGAACGGCATGAGCAGCAGCCATAGCGACCCGGCGCCGGCCCCGACCCCGGGCCGCAATCTGCGCCTCTACCTCGAGCGCACCGGCGACGACGAGGCCGACGTCAGGCGCATGCAGGACGTCTATAGTGTCCTGCGCAACAGCAGCGGCCCCGACCGGGTCACGCTCTACCTGCCCAACGGCGTGGGGATCGTGGTGCTCCAGTCGCAGCACACCGTCAGCGTCTCCTCAGGCCTGCTCGAGAGTCTCAAGGGTGTGCTCGGCCCCGAGCGGGTCGTCGCGGAGTGAGGTTGCCTCACTCGACCTCTTCGAGCCGGAAGTTGTCGAAGCGGGCGCGCATGCCCTCGGCGTCGGCGCCCTGCACGATCACGCCGGCCATGCCGTCCATGGTCACGCCCTCGGGCAGATCGATGACGGGCAGCTCCTGGTCGTTGATCGTGATCGTGAAGCTGCGCCCGCTGACCTCGACCCTGATCCGATTGGTCGCGTCGAGGCCCGGGTTGATCGCCGGCAGTTCGACGGCCGGGATGACCACGTAGCCCTCGTCGCCATTGCGGTACATGAGCACGCGCCCGTCGGGCACGATCATCAGGGCGAAGAAGTCGAAGGTGCCGCCGTCGCCGAACATCAGGCCATAGGCGCTGTTCTCGGGCTGGCCGCTGAGCATGGTCGCGTCGACCTCGAGCACGAAGTCGCCCGAGACCTCGGACGAGCCCGTGGGCAGAGGCTGCTGCCACGAGACCACCGAGCCGCCGACGAAGAACTCGTAGGCGCCATCGTTGACCGTGGCCCCGCCGACGCTCCACTGCACCGTCGACGGGTCCGCGAAATCCTCGGCCAGGTCGAGCTCGGCAGCCTGCCCGTCGGGCAGGGTGGCCACGGCGAAGCCCTCGGCGTTGTCGAAGCGCACCTCGAGGCCGCCGGTCTCGAAGGTGACCAGGCCCAGGGTCAGCTGGCCCGACTGCTGCTCGGCGTCGTTATAGGTGAGCACCTGCTCGCCGTTGATATAGCCGGTGATGCTGGGCCCGTCGGCCACGAGACGCAGGCGGTTGACCACGCCCGGGCCAAGGGCGATGCCCTCGTGGCGGGTCCAGGGGACCAGCGAGGTGTAGGTCTTGTCCTGAACCCTGAGCAGGCGGTAGTAGCCCGACGAGCTGATCGAGAACATCATATGGTCGTCGGGGGCGCTCTGGCGGAAGCGGATGCCGAACTCGCCGTCGGCGGGGCCGGCCAGCTGGGTGGCGTCGACGGCCATATCGAAGTCGCGCACGTCGCCGCCGCCGAGGAAGAGGCCGTAGCTGTCGAAGTTGGGCAACTCGAGGCGGATCACATACGCGTCGCCCTCGATCACGGTCTGCGAGCGATCCCAGCGCTCGCTGGCCTGGCTGAAGTCGTCGCTGATCCTGACCGGGCCGCCCGGCAGGTCGACGAACTTCTTCGGGGCCTCGGGCGGGGCGCCGCCCGCCCTGGGGGCGAAGCCGGGAATCTGGTTGCGCAGGGCCGGGGTCGCGAAGATGAAGGCGGCCAGAGCCACGGCCGAACAGGCCACGAAGGCCGCGAGGGCCGCGGCGATCAGGATCAGCAGGCGCTGCCGCCCGCGCGGCGGGGGCTCGGCCTGGGCCTGGTAGGGGAACGCCTCGGTCTGCCCGGTGTAGGGGTACGCCATGGGCGGGGCCGCGGCCGGTCGGCTCTCGGGCGAGGGGGGGACCTCCGGCGTCGGCGCCGTAGGGGGCGGCTCGGGCGTGGGCGACGCCTCGGGCGACGGCGGCGGGGTATCGGGGTTCTGTGAATCGGACATGAAGAACCTCTCGGCAGGGGGGGTCGACACGATTCGCCTCGGGTCAGGGTTAGGAAAATTATACCGCAGTGCTCGGGTTCGCTTCAACCGCAAGGGGCCTTTTGGCACATTCTGTCAACATATGTTATAATGCCGCACGCTAAAAGGGCACGAACGGCGGGCTGCGCCAGGCCCGTGCGCGATTACCAGGAGGAGCACATGGCGCTCGAGAAAGACGAGAAGAACAAGGTTATCGGCGACTACCAGGTGCATACCAACGACACGGGCTCGCCCGAGGTCCAGGTAGCCCTGCTGACCGAGCGAATCAACCAGTTGATCGACCACCTGCGGACCCACATTCACGACCACCACTCACGGCGTGGTCTGCTGAAGCTGGTGGGCCGCCGCCGCCGCCTGCTGAACTATCTGCAGAGCCGCGACAAGGAGCGCTATCGCAGCGTGATCGACCGGCTCGGCCTGCGCCGCTAATCCAGCGCCGATGGCACACAGTTGTGAGCACACCAGGAGCACCGGCGATATGTGATCGCCGGTGCTCCTGTGCTTTTTTGCCGGAGCGACGGAGGTTCGGGATTGGAGAGCGCCAGGGTCAGCTGTCGCTGGCGATCTCCAGTGCCGAACCCCAACACTCCGGCGCCAATGCTATCCCAAGTGGGACGCACGGAGGAATCTAGAGACCTATGACAGAACGACAAGTGTTCTCGGTCAGCGCCGAGATCGCGGGCCGCACCCTGACCCTCGAGGCAGGCCGGTTCGCCGAGCAGGCCGATGGCGCCGTGACGGTGCGCTACGGCGACACGGTGCTCCTCGCGACGGTGGTGGGCGCCAAAGAGCCCCGCGAGGGCGTCGACTTCTTCCCCCTGACGGTCGACTACGAAGAGCGGATGTACTCGGCCGGCAAGATCCCCGGCAACTTCTTCAAGCGCGAGGGCCGCCCGACCACCACCGCCATCCTCACCGCCCGCCTCACCGACCGCCCCCTGCGCCCGCTCTTCCCCAAGGGCTACCAGAACGAGGTGCAGGTCATTATCACGACCTTCGCCATCGACATGGTGAACGACCCGGGCCCCCTGGCGATCATCGGCGCCTCGGCCGCCCTGGCGATCAGCGACCTGCCCTTCAAGGGCCCGGTCGGCGCGGTGCAGATGGGCCACCTCGAGGGCAAGCTGGTGGCCAACCCGCCCATGAGCGACATGGAGCATAGCCGGCTCGATCTGGTGGTCGCCGGCACGCGCGACGCCGTGCTCATGGTCGAGGCCGGGGCCTTCGAGCTGACCGAGGAGGAGATGCTGCAGGCCGTCATGGAGGGCCACGCCGTCTGCAAGCAGCTCTGCGAGCTCCAGGAAGAGCTGGTGCGCCTCTGCGGCAAGCCCAAGCGCGAGTTCACGCCCCCCGCCAGCGATACCTCGCTCGAGGAGACGATCGGCGGCTGGATGGGCAAGCGCCTGCGCGAGTCTGTGCGCAGCCCGATCAAGCAGGAGCGTGACGAGCGCACCGCTGCTCTGAAGGCCGAGGTGATCAGCCACTTCACCGCCGACGAGCCCGAGGAAGAGGTCCCGGCCCGCAGCAAGGAGGTCTCCAAGGTCTTCGAGAAGCTGCTCAAGGCCGAGGTCCGCGACGCCATCCTCGACGAGGGCATCCGCGTCGACGGCCGCAAGCCCCAGGAGATCCGCCCGATCAGCGTCGACGTCGGGGTCATCCCGCGCGTCCACGGCTCGGGGCTGTTCACCCGCGGCCAGACTCAGGTCCTGACGATCACCACCCTCGGCTCGCCCGGCGACGAGCAGCGCCTCGACGACCTGGGGATCGAGACGACCAAGCGCTACATCCACCACTATAACTTCCCGCCCTACAGCACCGGCGAGGCCCGGCGCATCGGCTCGCCCCGCCGCCGCGACATCGGCCACGGCGCCCTGGCCGAGCGCTCGCTCATCCCCGTGCTGCCGCCCCAGAGCGAGTTCCCCTACACCCTGCGCCTGGTCTCCGAGGTGCTCAGCTCCAACGGCTCGTCCTCGATGGCCAGCGTCTGCGGCTCGAGCCTGAGCATGATGGACGCCGGCGTGCCCCTCAAGGCCCCGGTGGCCGGCGTGGCCATGGGCCTGATCACCGACCCCGATGGCCGCTGGCAGGTGCTCACCGACATCCAGGGCCTCGAGGATAACCTCGGCGACATGGACTTCAAGGTGGCCGGCACCACCGCCGGCATCACCGGCCTGCAGATGGACATCAAGACCACCGGCATCACCTACGAGATCATGGGCAAGGCCTTCGAGCAGGCCCGCGTGGGCCGGCTCTTCATCCTCGACAAGATGAACGCCGTGATCAGCCAGGGCCGCGAGGAGATGTCGCCCAACGCGCCGCGCATCCTCACCCTGCAGATCCCGGTCGAGAAGATCGGCGCCCTGATCGGCCCCGGCGGCAAGAACATCCGCGGTATCGTCGATACCACCGGCGCCCAGATCGACGTCGAGGACGATGGCCGCGTCTTCGTGACCACCGTCGACGGCGAGGCCGCCAAGGCCGCCGTGGCCATGATCGAGGGCCTGACCCGCGAGGCGAAGATCGGCGATATCTTCCTCGGCAAGGTGGTCAGCATCAAGCCCTTCGGCGCCTTCGTCAACATCCTGCCCGGCAAGGACGGTATGGTCCACGTCTCGGAGCTGGCCGAGACCAGGGTCGAGAACGTCGAGGACGTGGTGCAGCTCGGCGACGAGATCAACGTCATGGTGATCGGCGTCGACCCCAGCAGCGGCAAGATCAGCCTCAGCCGCCGCGCTATCCTCACCGGCGAGTCGCCCGATGACCGCAGGGCCGCCGGCGGCGGCGGCGCCTCGCGCGACCGCGGCCCCCGTGGCGGCGGCGACCGCGGCGGGAGCGGCGGCGGCGACCGCGGCGGCCCGCCCCGCAACGGCGGCGACCGCCCCCGCCCGCGCCGCCGCGACGGCGAGTAGGCTCGCCCGCCCTTCACGACCCCCGACCCCCTCTTCCGCTGGTGCGGAAGAGGGGGTTTTGCTGTGCCTCGGGCCAAATGAACCAGCACTTCTGGTTATTTCCCACTTGACATCCAGTTTTTCGGGAATATAATGCCGAGTACCACCCCATCCCCCCAATTTCTCGGCTTACACCCCCTCCTCAGGCATCGCATCCAAAGAAGCTAGCAGAAAGCATCGAAGCTATGGCCGACGGCAGCCCGATTCGACGGGTGCTCGAACTCGACGGCGGCAGCGACGACGAACAGCTCGAGCGTGTGCTCAAGGCGCTCGACGCGCCCAACAGGGTCAAGATCCTGCGCTACCTCGCCAACCGCATGGCCAGCGTGAACGACATCGCCCTGGCCCTCGAGATCCCCACCTCGACCGCGGCGGCCCACGTCGAGGTCCTTGAGGAGGCCGGCCTCATCCGCACCGAGCTCGAGCCGGCCAGTAGGGGGCTGCGCAAGGTGTGCGCGCGCATGATCGACCGGGTCGTGCTCGACCTGCCCGTAGCCGAGCCGGCCCGCGACGACGCCATCGAGCTGGAGATGCCGATCGGGGCCTTCGTCGACTGCCAGGTGGCCCCGACCTGCGGGCTCCTGGGCCCCGAGGGGCCGATCGGCCTGCTGGACGACCCGCGCTCGTTCTACGAGCCACGGCGCATCGACGCCCAGCTGATCTGGTTCCACCACGGCTTTCTCGAGTACCGCTTCCCGAACAGGCTGCCCGCCGGCGCCCGGCCCGTCTCGCTACAGCTGAGCATGGAGGCCTGCTCCGAGGCGCCGCTCTACAACCTCGACTGGCCCTCGGACATCACGACCTGGGTCAATGGCGTCGAGCTGGGCAGCTGGACGAGCCCGGGCGACTTCGGGGGCGAGCGCGGGCGCCTGACGCCCGAGTGGTGGACGCCGCGCAACACACAGTTCGGCCTGATGAAAGTCTGGACGGTCACCGGCAGCGAGACCTCAGTCGACGGGACCACGGCCTCGCCAGTGACGGTACAGAACTTGCAGCTTGGCTCTAAGCCGTTTATCTCACTGAGAATTGGGGTCAAACCCGACGCTACCCACGTAGGCGGTATCAACCTCTTCGGCCATCGTTTCGGCAACTACCCACAAGATCTCGTCCTGCGTATCGCCTACACCCTCGGCAACACCCCGTAGAGCCAACGACCGGCGCGCAGGTCGCGGGCGCGGGGCAAGCTGGATAAAGCCGTAACACTTGCCGCTCGCACGCGGAGGGCTACCTATTCCCATCGCGGGGGTAGTCCGGAACCCGGAAAGATGCTCACGGAGGCTCAATGATGAAGGCCACTGTACGACATGGAAGTCTGCTGGCGCTGATCACGCTGCTCGCCACACTGTTGGCAGCATGCGGCGGCGCGGGCCAGGGCGGCACGGCCACCACCGCCCCCGCCACCGGC
>CAZKTU010000290.1:0-7451 GCA_964555675.1 uncultured Oscillochloris sp. | reverse complement strand
CGATCAGGCCAGCAGGGCCAGGTTCAGGTAGGGCAGGCTGCCGCAGGCCGGCGGCGCGGGCGCCATGGTCGGCTTCGTCGAGCCGCTGCTCCGCGCCGGCTTTCGGGTTGCCGCCATCGACGGCCCAGCCCACGGGCGCTCGCCGGGGCAGCGCGCCGACCTCCTGCGCTTCAGCGAGGCGGTCCGCACGGCGATCCAGGCCTGGGGCCCGGTCAGTGGCGTCATCGCCCACTCTTTCGGCGCCGCGGCAACACTGGTGATCGGCTCATCAGGCCCTCCCGTTAGCGAATCAACTGCGAGCCTGACCCATGGGCGGGCGCGGAGCATTCGCCACACCAGAAAGGCGCAGCGCCGGGTGAGCGCGCCCAAGCCCACAGGACCTGGGTCGTCCATGCGCATCACCCGCGCGCCGTGGCCCAGAACGCCTGCACGAGGCGGGCGACTTCGCCCGGCTGCTCGAGGGGCGCCAGGTACGCCGCGTCGGGCACGGTTGCGCATCGCCCGCCGGGGACCAGGGCGATCGCCTCGTATGCCTGCTCGGGCGTGAAGCCCCCGTGGTCGGCGCCGGTCACGAACAGGGTCGGCACCCGAATTGTAGGCAAGCGGCCGGTAAGGTCCTCCCGGCCCAGCGAGATCGACACGACCGCGTTACGCAGCCGGCGGCGATTGGCACCACCGATCTGCGCGCGAACGTAATCGACCGCCTCCGGGTCGCGCTCGCGCGTCGCAGGCGCGAGCAGCGTCTCGGCGACCGCGCTCCGAATGAAGCCGACCGGCCCGAGCAGCCGGTAGAGGCTGAGTAGAAGCCGGGTCCTGCGCGCCTCTGCTGCCGTGTACGCCGCGACCGGCGTACCGATGGCGACCAGGCTGCGGAACCGCTCGCGGTGCGCGGCGGCGAGGGTGATACCGATGTGGCCGCCCCACGCGTTGCCGACCCAGTCCACCGGCTCGGCAATAGCCAGTGCGTCGAGCACCGCGACCGCGGCCTCGGCGCAGTCGCGCATCGTGTAGCGTCTCCCAGGGTCGCCGCTCGCGCCGTGGCCGGGGCCGTCGATCAGAATCAGCCGCCGCTCGGCGCTGAGGAGCGGCGCGACGCGCCGCCAGCTCGTACTATCGACGAACAGGCTGTGCCAGAGTACCGCGGGCGGGCCGGAGCCGACCTGGCGGACGTGCAGCGGGCCGACGCGCGTGGTGATCACGGCACCATCGTTCGTCGCGGCCGTCCCGACGTTCGTGAGCGCCGCGGTATGCTCGGCCAGGTGCTGCGCCGGGGTATGGAACAGCTCCTCGATAGTGTAGAAGCCGTGGCCGTAAAAGTTCGCCCCCAGCGCCCAATCGCCGTCGCCGACCGCGTCAAGGCTGGCGAGGACCGCGCCCATCGCCGCGTCGTAGCGGCGCAGCACTGCCTCGCGGGTCGCGTCGCGGGCGTTCCAGCGGTTGATCCAGTAGCTCGCCGGATCGGCGAACCAGGCCGGGTAATTGAACATCCCCTTGCCGCGGCGCGCGCTGGTGATTTCGGCTGGCAACTGCTCCAGCGCCCAGGTGAGATGCACCATCACCTCGCCTACCGTCCACGCGCTGCCCGGGCACTGTTGGCACCACTGCTCTTCCGACATGGACGCCACGACAGTGCGGAATTGCACCCGGGTTGTCTCAAGCTCTACCCGTAGCGCCGCGCGATCAACCGTTGTCCGCACTGGCGCTGCTTTGGTCGTAATCGCTGTCATTAGTCCACCCCTTTCGGCATGCCCACAATGGCTTGAGTACGGCGATCGATCAGCGCCGAAGAGTCGCTGCGTCAAGCAGCGCAGCGACGGCTGCGGCATAGGCGGCGACCTCGACCGCGGGGTCGAGGGCTTTCTGGAGCTCCAGCCCGTAGTAGAGCGAGAGCAGGATGCGCCCGAAGGTCTGCGGGTCGAGCGATGGGTCAAACTGCCCCACGGCCTGGGCTCGGCGGACAATCTGGGTCAGGGCTTCAAGGTACTGCATCATCACGCGCTGGAGCGTCTCGCGCAGCGGCGGGTTCACGAGCGCCTCGCCCCAGCCCTGCACATTCACCCGCCCTGCGCCGAGCTCTGCCGCACCGTCGAGGCCGTGGAAAAAGAAGGCGAGCAGCTCGTGCAATGCCTTGAGTGGGTCGTCGCTTGCGGCGGCGCTGGCGAATAGGGTCAGGCTGCGGTCGTAGTCGAACTCGAAGCTGGCCTGGATGATGGCGTCTTTGCCGGGGAAGTAGTGGTAGACCGCGCCGGGGCTAAGCTTCGCCTCCTCGTAAATGTCGCGCATGCTTGTCTGGTGGAAGCCCTTGCGCGCGAAGCAGCGGTAGGCGGCGTCGATGATCTGCTGCCGGCGGGCGGCGCTGTAGGCTTCAGTCACCTTGGGCATGGGGGGTATTCCTATTTAAATCGATCGTTCGATTTTATTATGGCACGACGCGACCTCTGAGTCAAGCCTTCTAGCCGGGCAAACCACCCACTACCGACCCTTGACCGCTGTGGGAACGACCCGATAGTTTCAGCTCTGCTCGTCTCGTTGACCTGTTAGGCCATCTCGGGGAGGAGCTGCGCGACGGCTTGCGCGTTGGGAGCCAACTCCTCCTCCAGAACCACGCCCAAGCCCGGATTGACCTCCGCTGTGGCGGCAACCCACAAGGCGAGCACCGTCTCACGCGCGGCGATAAACAGATCAAGGAACTGGAGCTGCTCGTTTGGCACGGGGCGGTGCGTTGCATAACCGCGGAAGAAGGCGTCGTAGAACGCTGGCCAGCTCTCCTTCTGGCGGTAGAGCCAGAGCGTGACCGCGATATCGTACAGCCAGTGACCAAGGCCGCAGTCATCGAAGTCGATCGGGCGCGCCTCACCGCCAGCGAAAAGGACGTTGTCCAGGTGCAGATCGGCGTGGATCAGGCCGAAGGTCGCTGAATGCTCGCCAAGCATGTCCATCGCGGCGCGCAGCGGAGCAACAACGCGCGCGAAGACTGGGCGGTACGCCGACGGGAGCGCGGCCCACGCACGGTGCACGCCAAGGCCGGCGTAGGGTGCGACGTCGCCGAAAAAGGCGTGCCAGTCCCAGCGGACCCGCGCGAAGTCGGCGGGTAGCGGCCAGCTGGCTGCGTGATTGTGGAGCTGGGCCATCAATGCGCCGACCAGATACAGGTGCCGCGGTCCGGCGTGTGCGAACTGGATTCGCCCGTCCAGCCAGCGCAGCAGCGAGCACACCCGCATGCCAACCCCAGGACTCGTGGCGGTCACGGTCGCGGCACCGCTGCGGGTGCGAACCGGCTCAGGGACGGCCAGCGTGGTATCGGCGCGCAAGGCGGCAAGCCAGGCCAGTTCGGACTCGATGACCTGCCGCCGATCCAGGCGCGGGTCGTGATGATCGCGCTGGTGGATGCGCAGGAGGTAGCGGCCCGGAATGTAGGGTGCCGCGTCGGCAGCAGGAGTGGGCTGATCGACGCGGAAGGTCGTGTTGAACTCGTGATTGACGAGCGACAGCCACGCGCCGTCGAGCTCATACGCCGGTAGCACCGACGCGGCAAGCCGGCGGAGTCGCACGGCTTGGCCCCGTGAGGTAAGCTGTTCAAACGGACGCATGGGTCAATCCTAGCATATGCCGCAAGTGGGGAGGTCATGCACATCTTATTGCTGAGCATTGCCTCACACTGGTGACTCACCCTCGCTGGCCTGCCGTGTAGCTTGCATGCTGAGCAGGTTTCGACTACCTGATTGACGGCCGCCTGCACCATCCCCACGGCGACCACTGCGACGACCACGGTCCGGTCACGGTGCTGTAGTGCCGTTTCAGGCTGCCTTCACCGTAACGCCGCGCCGATCAGGTGAAACGGTGCGGCGCCACCCTCTTTCCTGCAGTGGCCCGCTCATTCCAGCACGCGGAGGTACTCGGACAGGCCCAGTGGCCGGTAACCGTCATGATCGGGGCCGTACCACTCGGTCATCAGGCTGGCGTACCAGGCAGCGCGGGCGGGGTCGCTCGCCCAGCGCACCCCGAGGTAGTCGGCGGCCTTGGTGATGCCGAGCACGGCGTGCGTGATCTCCTCTGCGGTGTCGTCCGGCCCCACCGGCACGAGCAACACGCGGGCCAGATGCCCCGCCGTCGCCGCGGCTGCCGGCGCCCCGTCGGCACGCACGGCGGCGTAGTGCAGCGGGCGCAGCGCGGGCAGCCAGCGCACCGGGGTCTGCTCGCCCAGCACATAGGCGTAGAAGGTCGCCGCGTCGCAGGGCTCGGGCACACGCACCGCGATGTGCTGGGCCAGAACGCCGGGCGCCGGCGCCAGCAGCGGCAGCCCGGCCGCCTGCTCCAGTCCCTGACGAACCGCGGCCAGCGCCGCAGCTTGTCGCGCGGCCAGGCCATCAGGCCCTGTCAGGCGCTGAAGCTGCGCGAGCGCCAGCGCGGCGTCGGGGCGATTCTGCGGGCCGGCGAGCGCCTGGAGCGCGGCGGCCAGCCGCTCATCGCCACAGACGACGAGGGCGCCAGCACGGCGTGGGTCGCCGTCGAGCTGGAGGCCGAAGAGCATGGCCGCCACGCCCGCGGTCCCCTGCGAACCGAGGCTGGGGAGACTGTCGCTTGCGTCCACCACCAGGGCAACTCCGGTGGGCGCCGCGCTCGCGCCCGCGCCGCCGCACGGTTCGGTCCAGGCGACGCGCACGCTGGCGAGTCGCTCCGGATCGGTCACGAGGGCGAGCTCCGGGCCGAGGTCGAGCCAGCGCAGTCTAGCTGGATGGTGCTTGATCGCCTCGGCCAGGTCGCGGGTGGCGTTGGCGGGCAACCCCACGAGTTCGCCCGGCCGCACGCCGAGCGCACTCAGGAGCAGCTGCCGGGCGCGGGCCACGCTTTCCAGCAACACCACCGGGGCGCCGCCGAGCACGCTCGACCAGGCCCGCTGCGCCTCGTCCAGACTTCCCTGGACAGGTGTCTGCGACGCGGGGAGCGTGAGGAGCGCGGATAGGGTTGGGCTGGCGGGGTAGTCTGCCTCCCGCACGGGGAGGCCGGCGCAAACGCCGAGGGTTCAGAAGCCGCCCAGCCAGCGGTCGGCCCAGTCGGTGATCGATCGGATGCTCATCGTTGCTCTGCGGGCGGGGACCCGGTATCCCGGGTCCCCGCGTAGGGTTTGGTTCAGGCAAAGGTCCGGCGCGCCCGCACCGCGTGGAAAGCCCAGGCGATCCCGAAGCAGGCCGTGCAGGCCAGCACAATCGCCGCGCCCGAGGCGACGTCGGCATAGTAGGAGGCGTACAGGCCCACCAGGGCCGAGGCCACAGCGATCAGGGCCGCCAGCAGCATCATGCGCGGGAGTCTGGTGGTGAGCAGTGCTGCCGCGGCCGCCGGCGTCACCAGCAGCGCCGAGGTGAGGATCACCCCGACGACCTGGATGCAGGTCACCACCGTGAGGGCGAGCAGGATCAGCAGCAGGAAGCGAAGCCGGTCGGCTTTGAGGCCGATCACCTCGGCGTAGGTCGGGTCGTAGCTGGTCAACTCCAGCTCCTTGTGGAGCAGCCAGAGCGTGAGCAGCACCCCGGCGGCGATTGCGCCGATCAGCCAGAGGTCGCCCGGGCGCACGCCAAGGATGTTGCCGAACAGGATGTGGCTGAGGTCGCGGAACGAGCGCACCCGGCTCATCAGCAGGATGCCGAGGGCGAACATGGCTGTGAAGAGCACACCGATGGCGGTATCCTCGCGTACCACACCCCGCCGCGAGACCCAGCCGATGCCCAGGGCGGTAAGCAGCCCGGCCACGATCGCGCCGCCAAACAGGCTCCAGCCGGCCAGGTAGGCCACGACCAGCCCCGGCAGCACCGTGTGGGCCAGGGCGTCGCCGATAAAGGCCATGCGTCGCAGCACCACATAGGCCCCGAGCGTCGCGCAGGTTACCCCGACCAGGGCCGCGGCGGCCAGCCCGGTCTGCATGAAGCCGAAGCGGAAGGGTTCGAGCAGCCAGTCGATCATAAGCGTAGAACGTCGAACGTAGAGCGTAGAACGCCGAGTAGCGCTCTCCAAAGGCTTACAGACTGTTAGACATACGCAGGAGATCCCCAGCCTCGCCGGGCAGGGGCCGATACGCGCGCTGCAGCAGGCCCTCGTCGAGCGTGAAGACCTGGTCGAACTCTTCGTCCAGCCGGTCGAGATGGTGGGTGGCCACCAGGGCGGTCTTGCCCTGCCGGCGCAGGCCAGCGAGCACGCGGGCGATGATCTGGCGGCTGGCGGCGTCCACAGCGCTCAGGGGCTCGTCGAGCAGCAGCAGGTCGGCCTCCTGCACAAGGGCACGAGCGAGGAGCGCGCGCTGTTGCTGCCCGCCCGAAAGCTGGCTGATCTGCCTCGTGGCCAGCTCACACAGGCCCAGCTGCTCCAGGACCTCCGCCACGCGCCGCCGGTCGTGCGCCCCTGGCCGGCGCAGCCAGCCGAGGTGGACGTAGCGCCCGGCCAGGACCAGGCGCTCCACGGTGACGGGGAAGCGCCAGTCGACCTCGCCGCGCTGCGGCAGGTAGGCGACCCGGTGGTGACACGCACCCACTGGCTGCCCATAAACGCGGATCGTGCCGGCCTGGGCCCGCAGCAGCCCTGCCACCGCCTTCAGCAGACTGGATTTGCCCGAGCCGTTCGCACCCACCAGAGCCGCGCGCACGCCGCTCCCCACCGTGAGGCTCACGGCGTGCAGCGCGAGCTCAGGTGCGCCGGGGTAGCCCACGCTCAGCCCGTCGAGGACGAGGGCCTGGGCGCCCGGCAGGGCGTCGGCGTGGCGGCGGCCGCTGTAGGGGAGGTGCATAAGCGGTTCGCTATTGCGGCCTAGGCCGCCAGCGCCTCCACGATGGTCGTGACGTTGAAGCGCACCATCTCGAGGTAGGTCGCACCCGCGCTGCCCGGCTCGCCCAAAGCGTCGGTGAAGAGGGTAGGGGCAAGGATGACGCCGGCCTCGCGGGCGATCGTCTCCATCAGGGCCGGGTTGCTGACGTTCTCAGCGAAGATGGCGGGCACGCCCGAGGCGCGGATCTGCTCGACCAGCTCGGCGATCTCGCCGGCCGAGGGGTCGGCCACCTCGGTCGAGAGCGAGCCCAGGGCCGTGCCGACAATCTCGAAGCCGTAGTGCTCGGCGAAGTAGCCGAAGGTGTCGTGGCTGGTCACCAGCTTGCGGCGCTCCGCGGGCAGCGTCGCCACCTGCTCCTCCACAAAGGCGTCTAGCGCCTCCAGCTCGGCGAGGTAGGCCGCGGCGTTGGCCTCGTAGGTCGCGGCGTTGGCCGGGTCGGCGGCGGCGAGAGCGTCACGGATCGCCTCGACCATGGCCATTGCGTTGTTCGGGTCGTGCCAGATGTGGGGGTCATACTCGCCGTGGCCGTGCTCCTCCTCGCCGTGGCCGTGCTCCTCTTCGGCCTCAGGGGTGCCGCTCGCGACCGGCTCCTCGCTGTGGCCGTGCTCCTCCTCGCTGTGGCCGTGGCCGCCCTCGG
>CAZKTU010000289.1:0-7455 GCA_964555675.1 uncultured Oscillochloris sp. | reverse complement strand
CCCGCGAGCGCATGGGGGCGAGCGCAGCCGCCTTCGACGCGGCCTTGGCAGCTATCCTCGCCCCACACTGCCCAGACGTCGTCGTTCACCTCCAGGTTGGTGCAGGGCTGATTTGGGGCGAACCGCTTGGTGTAGCCGTAGATCAGTGAGCGATTATTCCAGGGGCTGAAGATGCTGCACGCCTATAGTCCGGCACTCACCTGCCACTATGCGGAGTGTGGGGCGGAGGCAGGGGTGCTGGTGATGCTTTCGCCGACGGTCTTCTCATACGATGCAAAAGACTACCCAGACGCCGAGAGGTCGAGCCCTGCATTAACGGCCAGACGGCAGCTTCTCGTGGGGCCGTACCTCCCCTACCAGCGGAGCCCTATGGGGCGCGGTCAAAGCGATAGTGCTGGCATTCCGGCGAGGGCCGCTGTGTGCCTTCGCTGAGCTCGCAGCAGTCACGCTTTGACCGCCACCGGTCGCGTCACCCGACGGCAGTCCCCTCAAGCTCGACCATCAGAGCTGGGAGCGCAAGCCGACTCACCCCAAGCAGCGTTGTCGTCGGTGCCACCCCGATGGCGCCCAACCGCGACGCCAGCACGCCGTAGTGTTGGAACAGCAGATCGACGTCGGTGGTGTAGACGTTGAGCCGCACGAGGTTCGCAAGCGACATGCCGGCCGCTTCGAGCGTGGCCTCCAGGTTGTCGAGGCTGAGTGCCAACTGCGCCGCCATGTCGCCGGCATGCTGGGGCGCGCCGTCGCCGTTCATCGCTGCCTGCCCAGAGCAGTACAGGGTTCGTGTGTGCCCGGAGACGAGCTCGCCCTGGTTGTACCCCATCGCCACCGACCACGACCACGGGTTGACCGCCGTTCGTTCCATTGTCACATCAGCTCCCTTCGATTCATCGCGTGTCCCGAGGTCCATCGGCGTGGTAGCCTCTATCTGTGACCTCGCTCGTGAGCCTACCAGCAAATTACGACATCCACTGTCGTGTATTCTGGTATGATCTGGCGCATGCGTGCTGATCGTTTGGTCTCCCTGGTTCTGCTGCTGCGCCGGCGCGGCCGGCTGTCCGCAGCCGCGCTGGCCCGCGAGCTGGAAGTCTCCACTCGCACGGTGCTGCGCGATATCGAGGCCCTGTCCGCAGCCGGCGTCCCGGTCTACGCCGACCGTGGCCGACACGGTGGTTTCGCCCTGCTGCCCGGGTTCCGGACCGAGCTCACCGGGCTGAACCACGAGGAAGCCCTGGCCTTGCTGGTCGCCGGTTCGCGGCGCGGCGTGCAGGCCTTCGGGCTCGGCTCGGCGCTCGCGTCGGCGATGCTCAAGGTGGTTGATGCGCTCCCCGCGAGCTATCGGGACACCGCGGTCGACGCGGCCGAGCGCGTGCTCGTCGACCCCGAGACCGATCTCCTCGCGCGCCGGCTGGTTGCCGAGGAGGTGCCTGACCAGGTCATGAGCGCGGTCCGGCGCGCGGTCTTCGCCGGCCACAAGCTGCGCATCCACTACGCGGCGGTGGATCAGACCCCAACGTGGCGCACGGTGGATCCGATCGGTCTCGTCAATGTGCGCGAGCAAGTCTATTTGTTGGCCACACGCTCGGGCGCGGATCGCACCTACCGGCTGTCCCGGGTCTTGGCGGCCGAGGAACTCTCCGAGCCGGCAGAGCGACCAGAGCAGGTTGATCTGGAGCGGGCCTGGCAGGAACGTAGCACCCAGTTTCGGACCGGCGGCGACCAGGTCACCGTGCTGGTGCGGGTGGACCCGACGCGGCGGGGGGAACTCGTGGGCACCGCGCTGGCTGTCGGCACCGAAGCAGCCGACCCAGACGGCTGGCTGCGGCTGGAGATGACCTTTCAAGACGCGAGACACGCTGAATGGGCGCTGTGGCAGCTCGGCCTCGGCGCGGAAGCCCTGGCTCCGCAGTGGTTGCGCAACGCCCTGGGCAACCGCGCCGCCGCGCTTGCAATCCGCTACGGGGTGTCATCCTGAGCGTTGTCGTCTAGAGCATGGATACGCGCATTCTTGATACGTTAGCAAAACAACCCAGGCAATCCACACCTTCGATGTCTGCGGCGAGTGGCAAGCTTTGTCATATCTGACAACCCCAGCGACTCTATACTGCCTATTGCATGATGCATAGGTCATCGCAGGGACGGAGGGCGAAATGCAGGCAGAGTTGCTGTCAATAGCGCTGGTAGGCAGACTGCTAGCTGTCACACAAGGGCTGCCCTACGGCCTGGCTATGTGCTGATGCTTCCGCCCAAGGTCGGCCGACACGCCACAATGCTCCTGACCGATCACGCTTCACGACCCTCCCTGCCCTCAAGCTTAGCGCCGACACGATGGAGGTCATGGCCTTCGCACCTGCCCGCCTCTGGCATACCCTGCCGGTAAGTGTGCACCTGGCTTACGGCCTCGCAAAAGGAGTTTGCGATGTTGTACGACGAAGGTCGGTCGCTCGACGTAGGACGCTATTGCGTCAGGGTGGACACCCACATCGCCCACCACTGGCTCACCGAGCCTGAAGGCCTCACCGCCACGTGGGCGGACGACGGCACGACCTACCTCAACGCTATCTTTCCCGATCAGGCGGCGCTCCACGGGCTGCTCGCTCGCATCCGCGACCTCGGGCTGACGCTGTTGTCCGTCGAACGTATGCCCGATCACCCGGCCAGTGCGCCCCCCGATACCAGCTGAACTCCAGGTCGTTGGTTAGCGGTGCCTTGCTTTACAGTCTTGGGGAGAAGAGCCTATGCGAGTTGAGCTCACACTTGAGGTCGCCTGTTCCCTTGAGCAAGTCTGGCAGCGCTTCGACGATGCTGCACAGCTGACCCGCTGGCAGCCTTCGCTGATCCGGACGGAGCAGCTCGATGGGACACCAGGGCAGGTAGGTGCCAGAGCGCGCCTGACGTACCGCGAGGGAGGGCGCGACATCGTGCTCATCGCAACGGTCGAGGAGCGTCGCGCGCCGACGCTCTATCGCTGTCGGTATGAGTCGGCGCTGATGGAGAGCTGGATCGACAACCATTTCACCAGCGTGGCGCCGGACGTGACCAGCTGGCGCGTCTTACAGACAACGCGCTTTCGCGGGCTGCTGCGGCTACTTGGCCCGCTCGCCCGACCGATCACCGTGCGCAAGTTCCGCGAGGATATGGCGCGCTTCAAGGCCCTCGCCGAGCAGGAGTAGGCGAGCCTCGCCTCCTCCGTGGATGGCCCATGACATCTCGGCACACAGGAGTACACCCAATGGATACGCAAGCTGCTCTCTCAGTTGCACACGAGGCACTCGATGACAGCCACCCGGTCGCCCTATTCTGTCGTGTCTTCTCGCGCCTCACGCCCGACACCCCGATGCCTCTTGCCGAGCTGTACACTGTCGATGTGCGGTTCGAGGATCCGCTGCACCAGTTGGAGGGGCTGGAGCAGGTGCGGCAGTATTTCACACGCCTGAATGCTGGCCTCGTCGAGGGACGCTTCAGCTTCGGTGAGGCCCTCGTCGGCGAAACGCTGGCAATGGTGCCCTGGACGATGCACCTCTCACTCAAGCGTCTCAAGCGGCCAGTGGTTGTCGCCGGCTGTTCACACCTCCGGTACGACCTGAAGGTCAGCTACCAGCGCGACTACTTCGACCTGGGCGCACTGATCTACGAGCAGCTCCCAGTGTTGGGCGCGGTCATTCGCGGGATAAAGGCGAGCCTCTAGAACGAGCCACCACCCGATGCGCTCGTTCCCAACCGCCTCCCTATACACATACCCGGTTTGGAGGAAGTTGCTATACTGGGGACGCACACGGTTTCGAAGCAGATGCATATGCGCCGAGACAACCCGCCTCCAGCAGATTCGTTCGAGAGCTTCGGCGCGCTACTGCGCTTTCTGCGCGTGCGGGCGCGGCTGTCGCAGCGTGAGCTTTCGATCGGCGTCGGCTACAGCGAGGCTCACCTTTCGCGCCTGGAGCAGGGCCAGCGTCGGCCCGATCTGGATGTTGTGCGCGCCCGCATCCTGCCGGTGCTCGGCCTGGAAGCGGACGACCTCCTCGCCGACCGCCTCCTGGAGCTGGCCGCCGGCCCTGACGGCTCGCAAGAGCCCGCTCCTCCGACGGCGATGCCGGCGCCGCTCGACGCCGAGCAGCTCCTCACTACCAAGCTGGCCCACCCGCCGTTGCGGCACAGGGTCGTCCAGCGTTCACGACTCCTTGCGCGGCTCGCCGGCGCCGAGGCGCAGTTGACCCTGGTCACCGCGCCGCCCGGCTTCGGCAAGACCACCCTTGTGAGCCTGTGGCTCTCACATGTCGAACGTGGAACGCAGAACGTAGAGCGGCCGGGCAGTGAGAGCGCTGATCCCGTTCTAGGCTCTACGTTCTACGCACTTCGTTCGGCCTGGCTGTCCCTCGATGCAGGCGAGAACGACCCCGCCCGTTTCGTGCGCTATGTCGTCGCCGCGCTGCGGACGGCGGCGCCCGGCGTGGGTGAGGGCACGCTGGCGCTGTTGCGGGCAGTGCCGCCGTCGCCCATGCCTGTCCTGCTCACCCCGCTGCTCAACGACTTGGCCGGCCTTCCCCACCACGTGGCCCTGATGCTCGATGACTACCACGTGATCGAGACGCCGGCCGTCCACGCGGCCCTGGCCTTCCTGATCGACCGGGCGCCGCCACATCTCCACCTCGTCATCGCGACCAGGGCCGACCCACCTCTGCCTCTGACCCGGCTCCGCGCCAACGGCCAGCTCGTCGAGATCCGCGCCCATGATCTGCGCTTCGACCGCGCTGAGGCAGAGGCGTTTCTCAGAGAGGGTATGGGGCTGCAGCTCGACGCCGCCGAAGTCGCGGCCCTGGAGAGTCGCACGGAGGGCTGGGCTGCCGGCCTGCAGCTGGCCGCCCTCGCCCTGCGCGAACAGCCCGACCAGTCACGCTTCGTGCGCGATTTCACGGCAACCAGCCGCTACATCGCCGACTACCTGGCCGAGGAGGTGCTCGACCGACTGCCCACGTACCTGCGCTCCTTCGTGCTCCAGACCGCGATCCTCGACCGCCTGAACGGACCGCTGTGCGATGCCGTCCTCGGTCTGTCAGAGACCGCGAGCCGCGGGACCGACTCGTACAGCCAGCTGGTGCTGCAAGAGCTGGAGCGACGCAACTTGTTTCTCACGCCGCTGGACGATACGCGGCAGTGGTATCGCTATCACGCGCTCTTCGCCGAGGCCGCACGGGCCCGCCTGCTGAGCGGCGCCTCGCCCGATGAACGTGCCCTGCTCTTTCGCCGCGCCGCCGCTGCCGAGCCCGCCCGGGAGCGCGGCGTGGAGTACTTGCTGACGGGGAAGCTGTGGTACGAGGCGGCCCAACAGGTGGAAGAGCTGGCGGAGGCGTTGCTCACCAGCGGTCAGCATCGAACCGTCCAGCGCTGGATCACGGCATTCCCGGTGGATCAGGTGGAGGCCAGGCCGCGGCTTGTCGTGCTGAGAGGACTCGCGACGGTGTGGGACGGTGAGCTCGCCGGAGCGGAGGCACTGCTCGTCCGCGGTATGGTGGGGTGCGCGCGGTTGGGCGATGCCCACGGGCAGAGCCTGGCCCTGATCGATCTGGCCAAGCTGGCGATGCTTCAAGGTGATCTCCCGCGCAGCCTGGTCCATATCGAGGCCGCGCTCGCCCTGGACGTCTCAGCGGGTCAGCGGGCGCAGACGCTCATGCTCGCCATAGGCGCTGCGAGCTTCGGAGCACGCGCCGCCGACGTCACTCGCCACGCCGACGAGCTGTTCGATCTGCTTGCTCTCGGCGATGTCCGCCACCTCTACGCGGACATTCTGTCCGGCGCCCACTCGCTGGTCGTCTGTCTGCTCAACCGGCTCGGGCCGATCGAGGCGCTCTGTCGTGCCGGCCTGGCGACCTTTGGCGTACAGGTCAGCCTGGCGCGAGCCGGCGCGCACGTGGGGCTCGCCCACATCGCCTGGCTGAGGGGGCGCTTCGACGAGGCGCTGGCGCTCGTGGAGCAGGTTCGCGCGTCAAGCGCACACTTCGGCACCTACCTGTACGCCGAACCGCAGCTCCTCAGCATCGAGGGCAGCGTGGCAATGGCGCGGAGCGACCTGGAGACGGCGACAGAGCGCTTTGCCCGCTCAGTGCACACGGGCCGTCCCCTCGGCCTGTACTCATTCGCGCACACCGGCCAGCTCTACTCCCTCGCCCGCGTGTGCTGGCAGCTCCAGCAGCTCGATGACGTCCGCGAGCTCGCAGCGCGGGCGGCGCAGGCCACCACTGAGGGTGTTCCATTGAGCGGCGCGATGCGGGATCTGCTCGCGGCCCTTGTCGCACTGGCCGACGGTCGCGACGACGACGCCGAGACGTTGCTCGCCCCACTCGCCGCTCGCGAGCACGAGGTCGGGCTGATGGCGGTCTTCGGCAGCGCCCATCCGCTGCGCGCGTACCTGGCCCTCAAACGCGGAGACACCGTCGCAGCCGCCGCGGCCCTCGGCCCACTGCTCGAAGCATGCGCCCGTGACGGAACGCCGGGCCGCCTCCTGATGGAGGGGCCGTATATCATCCCGCTTTTGCGGGCCGCCGTCGCCCACCGTGTGCTCCCAGACATCGCTGCCGCAGCACTCGCGCAAACGCACACTGCAACCGACGACCCGACCTTTGAGCCGGCTGGTTCGCGCTTCGACGCACAAACCTAGCACCGTCTTGGCGAGCCGCTGACCAAGCGCGCGTTGGAGGTGCTCTGCCTGCTCGTAGCCTTGACGGTGGAGGACATTCAGACCAGTAGCGGAAGCGCTGGCACCTCCGTAGCTACGGGCACCATCCCTCACCTCGTTCAGGTTGTTGTCCGTTCGCCGGCTGGTGGATCGTCTGTAGAGTGAGCAGCCACACGGGATGCTCAGTATCACGCCCTGGGCGTGAAGGAGAACAGTCCAATGCAGTACATGCTGCTGTTTCACCAGCCGGCCGACGAGCTCGAGCGCACCCCCGACGACCCGGCCTCGGCCGACTACTGGGAGACGTGGCGGGCCTACATGAGCGCCATCTACGATGCCGGTGTCGTCACGAGCGGAAACGTGCTCCTCCCGCCCTCGATGGCGACCACGGTGCGCTTCCGCGACGGCCAGCGCGAGGTGCTCGACGGGCCGTTCGCCGAGACCAAGGAGATGCTCGGCGGCTACCTGATCATCGAGGTGCCGTCGCTCGACGAGGCGCTGACGTGGGCCGCCCGCAGCCCCAGCAGCAGCACCGGCAGCACCGAGGTGCGGCCCATCGCTCTGTTGGGGTAGGCATAGCAGGACACCGATGCGCCCGCTTGCTCGAAGCACGCAAGAATGAACATGACGTTCTCTTGAACACCAGCGTTAGAAGGAGCTGTGACTATGACAGAGGCCCCTGCTGTCGGCGCGAGCGCGCCCGACTTTACCGCCACAACCGATACCGGCGCGACCGTAACGCTCTCCGACTTCCGCGGCAAAAGGGTTATTCTCTACTTCTACCC
>CAZKTU010000288.1:0-7492 GCA_964555675.1 uncultured Oscillochloris sp. | reverse complement strand
AAGGCCGGCGCCAGCAGCGTGCCGGTCGAGCGCAACAACTGAGGCCATCCCTGGCCCTTGAAGGCCGGGCGCCTGATAACGCGTCGACGAGATTCGCCGGTCGCGAGTGTGACAAGGAGTTGCGAGTATGGGTTGTCTGTTCGCGATCTTCGCCGGCATGTTCCCGCGCCTCGGCGTGCTGTTCATCTGGCTGGCCCGCCCGGTGCTGTTCAGCGCCGCCTTCGGCGGGGGCTGGTTCTTGCCGCTGCTGGGCATCCTCTTCCTGCCCTTCACCACGCTCATGTATGTGCTGGTCTGGGGTCCCGGGGGCCTCGACTTCTGGGGCTGGTTCTGGGTGTTCCTGGCCTTTCTGCTCGACACCGGCGCCATCGGTGGCTCGGGCTACGCGAACCGCAACCGCCTCGGCAGGGCCCGCTAGGCGGCTCGGGCCCAGATGTCCGCGCGCAAACACAGGCCACCGGGAGGTGTATCCTCCCGGTGGCCTGTGGCATTCCCGGTTGAGCTCTTTCGCTGGGCGGTCAGGACCTTCCGGCAGCCCCACGGATGCGCGCCAGCAGCCACAGTGCCACCGGGATGGGGGCCAGCTCGATAATGATGTAAGCGATAAAGATCGGGGAGGGCATGCCGTCCACCAGGACGCTCAGAAGACGCCCGATGGCCAGGCTCCCCGAGAAGACCATGAACACCACCAGGGCGATGGCGTGAAGCTTTTCCGAAAAGGCGCAGTACAGCCAGAAGCTGCCAAACCCTACGTAGAGCGCCATGTTTGCGCGCAGGACGTGGGATTGGTCCACGGTTGGTTGCTGCGCCCCGCTCAGCAAGGTGCTCGCGAACCATGTGGGCGATACGCCGTACAGCAAACCGACAATGATCACCGACATCCCGACCAGGATGAGAAAATAGGTGTTCAGTTTCATACGAGGTTCCTGTCTCTGTTCAGGGCCTGCATGGCCCAATGGGGGCTGCTGCCGAAAGAGCCCCGCAGCGCGCAATACTAAGGGCGCAGCAACGGTGCGCCCCGAAGCCGCCATAAGCACGGTGTCGCTTAGCTATTCAGCAACCCGCTCACCCCGTCCCACGTGAACATCAGGCCGAATACCAGGGCGACCGTCACAGAGATCGGCCGATTGTAAGTCGTGAGCCAGGTGATCGCCCGCTGGAGGAAGGCGCGCGATCCCTGCGGCGCCACTGCGGAGATCAGAATGGCGAGGATGAGCAGGATCTGCGCGAGAACGATATAGGCCGCGTAGGCGATGATCGCGTCGGTCTGCTCGAGCTGGGCCTCGTTGATGATGGCGAGGGCCGAGAGGGTGAAGGCCCAGAGCTTCGGGCCGACCGCAAGCCCCAGGGCGCCCAGGCCCAGGGCCTTGAGGGCCGTGGTCTGCTCGAGCGACTGCATCCACTTCGGCGGCGGCTCGTCGGGGTCCTCTTCCTTGCGCCATTTCTTGAATGCGGCGATCAAGAGCAGAATGCCGAGCAGCAGGTTCAGGGTGTCGGCCACCGTCGAGCCGTTCCCTGCCTCCGCTGAGCTCGCAAACACGACGCTGAAGAGCACCCCCTGGACCACGCGAGTCAGGGTCATGCCCAGGACGAAGGCGGCCGCCTTGGCCAAACCACCGGGGCTGGCGAGCAGCAAGAGGACGATGATCAGCCAGAGTGGCGACAGGATGTTGCCGAGGATGATCGGCCACAAGTCGCTGAGTAACGAGGCCATACCGTTCTCCTCGGGGTGATCGGCCCGGTCCGCCCACCATTCTGCTGGGGGACTGGGGCGCACAGAGTACACAAACAGCCGAGCTGTCTAGTCACGGAAGACCCTCCCGCAAGCCCAACCGGGCAGGTAGGGGGTGGTATACAGGAGTGCGGGAATAGGGCTACCGAACATTACAGCACAGGCGAGATCAGCTGACACCCGGCACTGTGACGGTTTCGTTGTGCCCCAGCTGAGCAGGTGCGCACCTATCCATCAGGATCATGGCATTCCGGCCCGCCTGTACCGTAAGGGTCGCGGAGCGGAGCGCGCCGCGCTCAGCCGGCGGCTGGCGTCTGCCCAGAGCCGTCGTGGGCCTGCCAGTGGAGGACGACCGTCGTGCCCGCGCCGGGCGCGCTAATAATCCTGAGCCGCGCCCCGATCTCGCTCGCCCGCTCTTGCAGGATGCCCAGGCCAAGACCGCCGCTGGGCGCTTGCGCCAGGTCGAAGCCGCGGCCATCGTCGCTCACCCGCAGCAGCACCTCGTCGGGGGTGCAGTCGACGCTGACGGTCACACTTGCGGCGCCGGCGTGCTTCACCGCATTGTTGAGCGCCTCCTGGGCGATCCGGTAGCAGGCGAGCTGAACCTCCGGCGTCAGGGTGCAATCGTTGACGGTCGTAACTGTAATCGGGATGGCGCTGCGACTGTGCAGCGAGGCGCCGAGGAGCTGCAGGAGTTTGCCGAGCGAGGCCTCGGTCAGGGCCTTGGGCCGCAGCTCGAACAGCAGGGCGCGAATCTCTGCCAGGGCCCCTGCCGTCAGCCGGTGCAGCTCGGCGACGCCCTGCGCTGCTCGCTCGCGGTCGCGCTCCATGGCGTCGGGCAGGGCCTCGGCGATCAGGTTGGCCGAGAAGAGTGTCTGGGTGACGGCGTCGTGCAGCTCGCGGGCCACGCGCGAGCGCTCCTCAAGGGTGGCGGCTCGCCGGGCGCGCTGCCGCAGCCGGTCGTTCTCGAGGGCCAGGGCGACTGGGCTGACGAACGGCTCTAGCTGCGCGACCTCGGCGACGCCGTAGCTGTTGGGTTGCGGGTGCGCCAGGACCAGCGCGCCGATCACGTGCTCTTGCACCAGCAGCGGCGCCACCAGCCAGCTCTGCACAATCACCGGCTGCCTGAACAGGCCCCCGATATAGGCCAGGGCGGCGCTGCCGGCGTCGGCGCTGCTGAGCACCTGGGTTTTGCCTGTGGCCAGGGCGGTCGCAAGCAGCGGCAGCCGGGTGAGATCGAGCTGCACGGGGGTGTTGCCGGGCATACGCGTCGCGCCCCGCAGCGCGCGAAGCGTGAGCCGCTCGCCCTCGGCCGTGAAGATGGCCCCGGTGCTGAAGGGCACCACCTCGCCGATCTCCTCGAGGATGCTGCCGAGCAGCGTGTCGAGCTCGACGCTCATGATCAGGGTGCGCTCGAGCCGCACCTGGCGCTGCAGGCTGGTGTTGGCCGTGGCCAGAGCCGCCGTGCGGGCGGCCACCTTGGCCTCCAGCCGGCCGCGCTGGCGCTCCTCTCCGCGCAGCCGCAGGCCGACCCCGCCGATGACGGTGGCCAGGATCATCGCGCCGGCCAGGAGCGTGAACCACCAGGTCTGCCACCAGGGCGGGACGATGGTGATCTGCAGCTGCCGCGTGGCGGAACCCCAGACGCCCTCGCCGTTCGCGGCCTGGAGCTCGAAGCTGTAGACGCCCGGGTCGAGGTTGGTGTAGGTGGCCATGCGGCGCTGGCTGTCGACCTCGACCCAGTCTGTTTCGAAGCCGAGCAGCCGGTATCGATAGCGCGAGGCCGCGGGGGCGCGGAAGTCGAGGGCGGCGAACTCGAGACTCAGCACCCGGTCGCGGTACGAGAGGCTCAGCTCGTCGGCGGCGTTGATCGTCGCGTTCAGGGGCGACGCGGGGCCGACGGCGACCGCCCGGTTCGAGACCTGCACGTCGGTGAACACCACCGGCGCCACCTCGGTCTGCGGCTGCACTTCGTCGGGGAAGAAGGTGACCACACTATCGAAGCCGCCGAGGACGAGCTCGCCCGAGCGGGTGCGCGTCGAGCCGTTCAGGGGGAAGCCCCCGAGCGGCAGGCCGGCCGAGGTCGCCGTGTAGGCCTGGCTCTTCGCGGTGCGCGGGTCGAAGCGGATCAGACCCTGGTTGGAGGTAAGCCAGAGGTTGCCCTCGTCGTCGGGGAGGATCCCGTTGATCTTGCCGCTCAGCAGGCCTTCGGAAATCGCGAAGCGCGTGAAGCGCCCGCTCGTCGGGTCGATCCGATTCAGCCCGCCGTTCCAGGTGGCGGCCCAGAGCGTCCCCCACGGATCGGCGTAGAGCCCCAGCACCGTGTTCGACCCCGGTGTGTTCGGGTCGTCGGGGTCGTGGCGGTAGTTGGTGAAGCGGCCGGTGGCCCGCTCGAGCCGACTCACCCCCGCGCCCTCGTGGCCGAGCCAGAGGTTGCCCTGCTGATCCTCGACGATCGCGCCGATATTGTCCGAGCTGATGCTGGTCGGGTCGTCGGGGTCGTGGCGGTAGCGGGTGAAGCGGCCGCTGGCCGGGTCGAGGCGGTTCAGGCCCCCGCCCCGCGTGCCGATCCAGATCGCCCCGTCGCGGCTCTCGTACAGGTCGTAGATGTCGCCGTGGCTGAGGGCCTGCGGGTCGCTGGGGTTGACTGGGTAGTTGACGAAGCGGCCGCTCGCGCGGTCGAAGCGGTCGAGGCCGGTGTGATAGCCGATCCACAGGCGGCCGCTGCGGTCGAGCAGCAAGGCCTGGGGCCGGTTGCCGGCGGGGCTGCCGGGAACATCGGCGTCGTGACGATAATGGGTCACAATGCCGCGCTGCCGGTCGAAGCGGGCGAGGCCGGTTTCGGCCACGCCGAGCCAGATGGCGCCGTCCTCATCTTCGATGGCCGACCGGATCGCCCCCGGCCAGAGGGCGTCAGGGCTGGCCTGCGGGTTGGTGCTGGCCGTATAGATCGTAAAGGGCCCGGGCTGCAGGTCGACGAGGGCGACGCCGCGGTCCTCTGTCCCGACCCAGAGCAGCCCGTCGCTGCTCGGCAACAGGCTCTCGATGTTCTCGGTCGCCAGCCCGCCGTTGCCCCCGGAAAAGCTGGTGAAGGTGGTGAAGCGGCCGCTCGCCACGTCGAGGCGCGAGAGCCCGCCGCCATAGGTGCCGACCCAGAGCTGCCCGGGGTTCATCTCGGCCAGGGCCACCACATTGTCGCTGCGCAGGCGGCTGGGGTCGCCGGGGTCGCTACGGTAGCCGGCGAACTGCTTGCGGGCCTCGTCATAGCGATAGAGCCCCGCGCCGGCGACGCCCGCCCAGAGCGTCCCGGCGCTGTCGCGCAGCAACGTCGTGACGGTATTGCCGCCAATCGAGGTGGGGTCGGCCGGGTTGTGACGGTGGGCGATGAAACGCCCGGTCGCCGGGTCGAAATGATTCAGCCCATCCCCTGTGGCCAGCCAGAGGCCGCCGCGCCCGTCGTCGAGGATGTCCTCGACATGATCGTCGCTCAGGCTGAACGGATCGCCGGGGTCGTGGCGGTAGCTGCTGAAGCGCCCCGTGGCCCGGTCGAAGCGGTTGAGCCCGCCGCCCAGGGTGCCGACCCAGATCGTTCCCGCGGCGTCCTCGTAGATCGCGCGCACTGCGTCGCTGCTCAGGCTGCCCGGATCGGCGGGGTCGTGGCGGTAGAGGGTGAACTGCTCGCTATAAGGGTCGAAGCGGTTGAGCCCGCTGGCGAGGGTGCCAATCCAGAGCGTGCCCGCGCGGTCGGTGTAGAGCGTGTCGATCTGGCCGCTGACCGGCGTGTTCGGGTTGGTCGGGTCGGGGCGGTAGATGACGAAGCGGTGGCCGTCGTAGCGCGCTAGCCCCTCGAGGGTGCCGAACCAGAGGAAGCCGAAGGGGTCGCGGGCGATGGCGTATACCGTCGGGTGGGGCAGCCCTTCGGCGATGCTCAGCATGCGCACATGCAGCCGCCCGGCAGCCGCCTCCGGACGCTCCGCCCCCTCTGCGGTGACGATGCGGGTCGGGGCGAGCAGCATCAGCGCCAGGATGGCGACCGCTGCCCAGCGTGGGGCGCGCGCGCGCGCGTCTATGCATGTACTTGCCGAGCCGTCCATTACTTGGCAGTATAGGTCGTCCTGCCGGGGGCGCGCTGACCATATGGATAGGCCGCCTATCATCCGCACCGCTCATAGACTGGCCGTCCATGGGAGTCAGCAGGAAACCGCGCATACAGCTCGTGCGTCGCGAACGAGCATCCTGTACAACCAGAGGGCAGGTGGATCGCGTTCTCAATACTCGCCCGCAGGTAGCCCTGGAACTCGCATGAGAGGCACTTATGCGTGTCGTCGTCGTCGAGGGCCAGACCCACGTCCGCACTGCCCTCTGCTTTCTCATCGAGGCGCAGCCCGGTATGCAGCTCGTCGGCGCCTTCGGCTACAGGCCCGATCTGATCGTGCGGCTGCTGGCCCTCAGGCCCGACGTGGTGCTGCTCGACTGGGAGCTGCCCGGCCAGATGGCCGAACAGGTGCTGCGAGCCGCCCGCCGGGCTCCCTCGCCTCCGCGCGTCATCGTCCTTAGCCTCGGGATCGACCACGAGGCCCGGGCCCGCGCGGCGGGGGCCGATGCGTTTGTCAGCAAGAGTCAGCCCCCCCGGCTGCTCCTCGCGTCCCTCCACAGCTGATTCTGAGAATGAAAGGATGCTCTATGATGCGCGGACGACAGCAGGCGCGGCGCGAGGAGCGCCAGCAAGAGCGCGAAACGTTTGGTCGCGGCGGGACCGCTGTGCGCTACAAGGTGCGCCAGCGCATGGTCGCCATCGGCGACGACTTCTGGATCGAGGACGGCGATGGCCGGCGCGCCTTCAAGGTAGACGGCAAGGCCCTGCGCATTCGCAAGACCCTGCTGATCGAGGACGCCCAGGGCCAGCTGCAGTGCCGCGTACAAGAGCGCATGCTGCGGGTGAAGGACACCATGGAGATCGAAGGGCCGAGCGGCGGACGGATTGCCCTGGTGCGCAAGGCGCTGATCACGCCCGTGCGCGACCGCTGGACCGTCAAGGTCGGCGATGGCCCCGACCTCGAGGTGCAGGGCAACATCCTCCACCACGAGTACACCATCGGCGACGGCGACCGCAAAGTCGCCGAGGTCTCGAAGAAGTGGTTCCGCCTGCGCGACATGTATGGCGTCGAGGTGGCGCCGGGCCAGAACGAGGCGCTGATCCTGGCCGTCGCGATCGTGATCGATATGATGGCCCACGGCGGGCGCTAGGCGGGTGCTTTAGAGAGGGCATACCCCCTGCTCGTCCTGTTACACTAACGAGGAGTATTTCTATGCGGAGCGGGCCAATCCAGGTGCTTGCATTTGCCTTCGACCGGGTGGACCAGTTCAAGGGGCAGATCCTCAGAGAGCTCGACGAGCTGCGCGGCCACGGTCTGATCCGGGTCATCGACCTGCAGTTTGTGCTGAAAGAGGCCGACGGCACCATCCACGCGCTCCACGAGCACGATCTGCCCGACGGGAGCGTGAGCGCTTTCGGGGCCTTGATCGACCCGCTGCTCGGGCTGGTGGCGACCACCGAGGCCCACCCCGATCAGTCTTCGGCCCTTGAGTCGATGCTGAGCCCTGAGCAGGGCCCCGGGCTCGACCTCGATCTGGTGCGCAGCGCCGTCACCGACCTCGCGCCCGGCACGGCGGCCGCGCTGGTGCTGATTGAGCACGCCTGGGCCATCGGCCTCGGGGCGGCGATCGGCGAGGCCGGGGGGCGCATGGTCTCCCAGGGCT
>CAZKTU010000287.1:0-7545 GCA_964555675.1 uncultured Oscillochloris sp. | reverse complement strand
TTCCATGACCTGCGCCACACGGCCGCAACGCTAATGCTCGCCGACGGCGAGCCCCTGGTTACCGTCTCGAAGATCCTGGGCCACAGTTCCCCATCAATTACCGCCGCGATTTATGCCCACGCACTGAACGAATCGAAGTCCGAGGCCATCGCGGGGTTGTCGAAACGCCTCAAGCACCCCAGACCGCATAACTCACAGCATAACTCACGGCCGCCTGAAAACGACGACGGCCCCTCCGAAATGGAGGGGCCGCCTTGAGCGTCGTACTACGACCGCTGTATGGAGGCGACGGCGGGAATCGAACCCGCGAGTGGCGGTTTTGCAGACCGCTGCATTACCACTTTGCTACGTCGCCGCAACGGGCGCTATTGTAGCACAGGCGGGCGGGGCCTGCAAGACAGCGCGCGAGGGCCATGGCGGTGATGACACTTGCCTCAAAAGTTATAAGATCTTCCCTGCATGCCTGACGGCTGTTCGCTACCCTGAGGGCGCACGATGTTGTGAGCTGCTAGGAGGCCCCATGTCCTATTCACATGCCGTTCCCTTCCGCGTCGCCGTAAGCACCGGCGGCGGCGATGCCCCGGGCCTGAACGCCGTCATCCGCGCGGCCGTGCTCTCGGCCCTGCACCGCGGCTGGGAGTGCTACGGGATCCGCGACGGCTTCGCGGGCATCCTGGCGCCCAAAGACTACCCCGACGGCGGGGTGGTGCACCTGACCCGCGAGAGCGTGCGCGGCATCACCAGCCAGGGCGGCACGATCATCGGCACCACCAATCGCGGCCACCCGATGCGCTACCCGACCGTGGGCCCCGACGGCAAGATCTACGAGCGCGACCGCCTCGACGAGCTGGTGAACGGCCTGGCCGCCTACGGCATCGACGCCCTGATCTCGATCGGCGGCGACGGCTCGATGGAGATCGCCGCGGCCCTGGCCCGCAAGGGCGTGCGTGTGATCGGCGTGCCCAAGACGATCGACAACGACCTCGACGGCACCGTCTCGACCTTCGGCTTCGACACGGCGGTCGCCTTCGCCACCGACTGCCTCGACCGGCTGCTCTCGACCGCCCAGGCCCACCAGCGCGTGCTGGTGGTCGAGGTCATGGGTCGCTACGCCGGCTGGATCGCTCTCCACAGCGGCATCGCCGGCTCGGCTCACGCCATCCTCATCCCCGAGATCCCCTTCGACCTCAACAAGGTGGTCGAGAAGATCCACCGGCGCGAGGCCGCCGGCCGCTACTTCTCGATCGTGGTGGTGGCCGAGGGCGCCAGGCCCCAGGGCGGTAGCGTCTCGGTCGTCGAGCGCGAGGCCGGTCGCGCCGAGCGCCTCGGCGGCATCGGCGACAAGGTGGCCCACGCCCTGCAAGAGCTGACCGGCCGCGAGACGCGCCTGGTCGTGCTCGGCCACCTGCTGCGCGGCGGCTCGCCCACCACCTTCGACCGCCTGCTGGCCCTGCGCTTCGGCGCGGCAGCCGTGCGTGCGATCGACGAGGGCCAGTCCGGGATCATGGTCGCCCTCGACCCGCCCACGGTGAAATATATCCCCCTCGAGGAAGCCACCAGCCGCATGAAGGTGGTCCCCATCGACTGCGATACCATGCTCACCGCCCGCGATATGGGCATCAGCTTCGGCGACGAGTAGTCTCTCACTACCATGGAGGCGCGGAGGGGCCAGGCCCCTCCGCACCCACCCCGCTTAATACAAAAACATCGGCTTGCCGATCAGGTGCGTAAAATGGGGCCTGTAGCTCTCCGTATCGTAGAGCTCGGGCACGTCCACCCGCTTGACCCCCTTGATGCATGTGTCGACCAGCACCGTGGTGTAGACCCCGTTCTGCAGGGCGACCATGACCCCGTTGTGCCCCTTCTCGAGCTGCTGGACGGCCAGGATGCCGTACGACGAGGCCACCATGCGGTCGAGCGAGTCGGGCGCGCCGGCCCGCATGAGGTAGGCAAGCTGCTGGTTGACCACGTCGACGCCGGTGATCTTCTTCACCGCCTCGCCGACGATCTGGCCGATGCCGCCGAGCTTCTTGTGGCCGTAGGCGTCCTCCTGGCCGTACTCGACCACCTGCCCGCCGAGCATGCTGGCCCCCTCTGAGACCACCAGCACGGCGTAGTTGCTGGGGTTGGCCTCGCGATCCTTGAGGATCAGCCCCGCGACCCGCTCGATGTCGAAGGGCACCTCGCTGATCAGCACCCGGTCGGCGTCGGCCAGGTAGGCCGAGATCAGGGCCGTCTCGCCCGAGTTGCGGCCGAACAGCTCGACCACGGCGATGCGCTCGTGGCTGCCGGCGGGGGTGCGCAGGGCGTTGATGAACTCGACGCTGCGCGTGATCGCCGTGCTGAAGCCGATGCAGTAGTCGGTGCCGAAGACGTCGTTATCCATGGTCTTCGGGATGGCGATCACCCGCACGCCCTCCTGGTGCATGCGCACCCCATAGCTGAGGGTGTCGTCGCCCCCGATCGGGATCAACGTGTCGATGCCCAACCGCTCGAGAACCTTGAGCACATGGGGTGTGCAGTCGGCCACCTGCCTATCGCCCTCGTAGGCGAAGCGGCCCTTGAGGAAGGCGGGCATGGCCGACTCTTTGACCTTGCCGGGGTGGGTGCGCGAGGTGTGCAGGTGGGTCCCGCCATAGCGGTCGATCGTGCGCACCAGGGCCGGCGTGAGCGGTTGCACCCACTCTTTGTTACTGCCCTCGGGGTCGTCGAGGTTGTAGTTGAGCAGCCCGGCCCAGCCCTTCCTGATCCCGATCACCTCCCAGCCATTGGCGGCCGCGCGGTTTACCACCGCCTTGATGGCCGGGTTGAGGCCCGGCACATCGCCGCCGCCGGTCAAGATGCCGATCCGCATTGAGTGTCCTTTCCGCTCGCCCTTAAGACAGGTTCCACCTTCGGCGCTGCATGTTACCATCTTGCACTGCCACCTCATGCCAAAGGCAGCCGCGCAGCGTGCAGCGGCGAAGCGCGTACCTCGCGTACGAGCCCTGTCTAATCGCGTCTGGGGTCCAACCGGGCGCTGTTGCTCAGATAGCTGCGGAGCCAGTCGACGCGATAGCTGAGGAGGCGCATCGCCGCGTCAAGCTCGTCGATCAGGGGCGTGAAGCTGCTGATGTCGTGGCCGTCATCGAGCTCGGCGTAGGCGTTGAGCAGCCGCGCGACATCCTCGCGTGCGGGCTGCCAGGCGGCGATCCAGTCGATGAGAGTGCTCTCTTCGGGCCAGATGGGGGCGTCGGGGGCGAGGCGGGGTTGGTTACGGGCGTGCTGCTCGATCATAACGCTACTCCTACTCTGGAGCGACGGTTCCATCTACCGCCCAGGCCGGGCGGCGCGTTTTCTGACGATGACGACGCTGTCACCGAGCATGCAGCAGGCGTCTGTGGTAGCTCTATTCTAGGACACCGCGGGCGCCTTGCAGTTAAGAAGTCTTAGCTATTCATTAAGAAGCGCGGCGGCGGATAGCACGCGCGCCCGCGACGCCAGTCAGGCATCGCGGGCGGTTCTGAGGCATGAGTTGTGGCGTACTAGGGGACGAGCGGGCCGAGCACCGGGGGCGGCGTCGGGCTCTCTTGGGCGATGCGCTGGGGCGGCAGCCCGAAGAGGACGCGCAGGGGCGGGAAGCGCCGCACCAGCAGCTCGTAGACGATGTAGATGCACACCAGTGTGACGGCGGTGATCGCCAGGTAGCTGGCCAGGGCGCCCATCCCGAGCGGCAGGATGGCGAAGGCCGCCAGGGCGTTGACCGGCACGTGCAGCACGTAGACCGCGATCGAGGCCCTGCTCAGGTAGCGGATGACATGGCCGGAACGGTTGAGGTGGGCGAAGCCGTAGCCGATCAGCCCGATCATCATGAACCAGGTGCCGCCGGCCAGAATGATCAGCGCCGCCGAGCGCGCCAACACCTGCTCGGGCTGGGGCCAGACCCCGTTCCAGTGGAGCGGCACGATGATCAGGCCCGCGATCAGGGCCGTGGCCACGAACCGGCTGCGGTAGAGCACCAGCGGCTCTTGCAGGGATGGCTCGCTGGCCAGCATGTAGCCATAGCACATCACGGCCACGTAGCCGAAAATCCCGAACAGGTCGCCCACGAGTTCGCGGACGATGCCGTCGTTGCCGGCCTGCAGCGCGGCGGACAGCAAGGCGACCGGGACGACCGCGAGCGCCGCCATGCCGGGGCGCCTGAAGAGCGGCAGCGCGCGCGCGAGCAAGGCGTGGGCTGTGTGGTGGCGCGCCAGCCGGAAGAGCGGGAGCGTGATCAGCGCGAAGATAAACAGATAGAGCACAAACCACATATGCAGCGCGCGCGCCGGCAGGTCGGCGAAGAAGCCCGCAAAGTAGAGCGGCAGGTAGTCGAGCAGGCCGCTCGTGTACAGGCCACGCTGCACCAGGCCGAGGTAGAAGACGAAGGGCGCAACAAACACCATCACGAAGATCAGCGGCACCACCAGACGCCGCGTGCGCTCGCTCAGGTACTGCAGGTCGCTGCGGCGGCTCAGCGAGTACCAGGCGGCCATGCCCGCCAGGAGGAAGAGCAGCGTGCGCAGCATCAGATGGGTCAGCCAGTTGATCGGGGCCATGGTCGAGCCGGGCCAGATTGCCGTGGCGACGGGCGTCGCCTCGTCGATCGAGAAGCCGGCATGGAGTGGGATAAGGCCCAGGACGGCCAGCACCCGCAGCCAGTCGACATCATAGCGGCGGGCCGCATCCCCCCCGGGCGTGCCCGCCATCCCTTGTACTTCTCTCCGTATCATCAGTCCCCCCTGATGATGACCAGGCGGTGCAGACACCGCTGAGCCGTATGGTCGGTACAATTGGTTGGCAATTCCTAGCATAACCCACGAATACTTCTTACGAAGAACTTAGTGGTTACGCCGGGTAACTATCTCGCAACTATGCAAGATAAGAGTGTTTTATCGGATCAATAGCCAAGAGGGTGAGCCCGGAGCGCGTGACAGGGCGGCGGCGGCAGTTGTGCTACAATGTGATCAGACCCCTGCGAGCGCGAATTTACGAGGTGGCACGTGACCCACAACGGCCAGGAGCGCCAGGTTGTCCTGGAGGCGCGAGGCATTACCAAGCGCTTCCCGGGCGTTATCGCCAACGATAACGTCTCGCTGCAGCTGTACAAGGGCGAGGTCCTGGCCCTGCTCGGCGAGAATGGGGCCGGCAAGTCGACCCTGATGAACATCCTCTATGGGCTCTACAGCCAGGACGAGGGCGAGATCCTCGTCGAGGGGAAGCCAATCCGGGTCAGCAGCCCCCACGAGTCGATCCAGCGCGGCATCGGCATGGTCCACCAGCACTTCCAGCTGGTGCCGGTCATGACGGTGACCGAGAATGTGATCCTCGGCAACGAGGTGCTGCGGGCCGGCCTGCTCGACCGCCGCCGCGCGGCCGAGCGGATCACCACGATCTCGCGCCAGTACGGCCTCGAGGTCGATCCGAACGCCCTCATCGCCGACCTCGACGTGGGCGCCCAGCAGCGGGTCGAGATCATCAAGGCCCTCTATCGTAACGCCGATATCCTGATCCTCGACGAGCCGACCGCCGTGCTCACCCCGCAAGAGGCCGACGACCTGGTGCGCGTGATGCGCACGCTCACCGCCCAGGGCAAGTCGCTGATCTTCATCACCCACAAGCTGCGCGAGGTGCTCGAGGTCGCCGACCGGATTATGGTCCTGCGCTCGGGCCGCGTGGTCGGCGAGGCCACGCCCGCCACCTCGTCCGAGGCCAGCCTGGCCGCCATGATGGTCGGGCGCAATGTGCTGCTGCAGGTCGATAAAGACGAGGCCACCCCCGGCCAGGTCATGCTCGAGGTCCAGGGCCTACAGGTGCGCGACGACCGTCGCCTGATGGCCGTCGACGGGGTCGACCTGCAGGTGCGGGCCGGCGAGATCCTGGGCATCGCCGGGGTCCAGGGCAACGGCCAGACCGAGCTGGTCCAGGCCCTCACCGGCCTGCGCCCCAGCGAGGCCGGGGCGATCATGATCGCCGGCCAGGCGGTCACCGGGGCCACCCCGCGCACGATCAGCGAGCTCGGGGTAGCTCATATCCCCGAGGACCGGCAGCGCGACGGGGTGGTGACCAGCTATCAGCTCACCGATAACTCGGTGCTCGAGATGTACTACCTCGAGCCGTTCGCCAAGGGCATCGTGCGCAACGACGAGGCGATCAAAGCCCACGCCGAGCGCCTGGTCAAGCAGTTCGACGTGCGCACCCCGAGCGTCATGGTCCCGGCTAGTTCGCTCAGCGGCGGCAACCAGCAGAAGCTGATCGTGGCCCGCGAGTTCAGCCGCGAACTGAAGCTGCTGATCGCGGCCCAGCCGACCCGCGGCATCGACGTGGGCTCGATCGAGTTCATCCACAACCAGATTGTGAAGAAACGCGACGAGGGTGTGGCGGTGCTGGTGGTCTCGGCCGAGCTCGACGAGATCATGGCCCTCTCGGACCGGATCGCGGTGATGTACCACGGCAAGGTGGTCGCCACGGTGAATAACGGCGACCTGACCCGCGAGCAACTCGGCCTGCTCATGGCCGGCGCCAAACTGGGCGAGATGGTGAACAGTTAGGATTGAGCTATGGCGCGGGCTGTAGAGGGGCGCACCCCCACCCCTGAAACGACCGGCTTCCGCGGCTTCTGGGAGCGCTACTCGCCGCTCCTGGTGCCGGTGTTCGCGGTGTTCACGGCCCTGGTCCTGGGGGCCCTGATGATCGGGCTGACCGGCGGCGACTGGCTCGCCGCCTATATCGGCCTCTGGCAGGGCTCGTTCGGCTCGTGGCGCGCCCTGGCCGATACGCTGGTGCGCTCGACGCCCTATATCATCTGCGGCCTCGCCGTGGCCCTGGCCTTCAAGGCCGGCCTCTTCAATATCGGGGCCGAGGGCCAACTCTACGCCGGGTCGCTGTGTGCGGTGGTGGTCGGCACGACGATGCAGCTGCCCCCGGTCTTCCACATCCCCCTGGGTATCATCGCCGGGGCTCTGGGCGGGGCGGCATGGGCCTCGATCGCCGGCGTGCTCAAGGCGCGCACGGGCGCCCACGAGGTGATCAATACGATCATGCTCAACTATATCGCCCTGCGCCTGACCGACTGGCTGATCAAGAGCCGCCAGCCCCTGCTGCTGGGCGACCTGGCCGATACGAGCAGCTCGCGCACCCCCTTCATCGCCGAGAGTATGCGCCTGCCCGGTATCCGCGTGGGCGACACGACGGTGCTGCACCTGGGCATCCTCTTCGCAATAGCCCTGGTCTTCCTGGTCAACTGGTTCCTCAATCGCACCACGATCGGCTTCGAGCTGCGCACGGCGGGCACCAACCCCAACGCGGCCCGCTACGCCGGCATCAGTGTGCCGCGCATGATCATTCTGGCGATGGCCCTCTCGGGCGCCCTGGCCGGCATCGCCGGCGCGGGCGAGGTGATGGGCGTGCGCTATGCGGTCAGCACCGACTTTATCTCGGGGGTCGGCTTCGACGCGATCGCCGTGGCCCTGCTGGCCCGCTCGAACCCGATCGGCATCCTCTTCGCCGGCATCCTCTGGGGTGGCC
>CAZKTU010000286.1:0-7555 GCA_964555675.1 uncultured Oscillochloris sp. | reverse complement strand
GTCGCCGACGATCTGCCGCTTGAGCCAGAGCCACATCCCGCGCACGCGGCGGTCGAGCCCGAGCAGGGTCAGGCCGAGGGCCATCAGCGGGATGGCGGGCCAGAGCAGGGTGAGCGCGGGGCTGCCGTGGCGGAACCCCGGCAGGTTGGCGACCAGCCAGATACAGAGTGAGCCCAGGAACCCCGCCGGCCCGGCCTTGATGCCGACCAGGAGGGCGAGGGTGAGCAGGGCCAGGGGCCAGCCCGCGGGGTGTTCGGGGATCTGGCCGAGCAGCATCGGTATGGCCAGCAGGGCCACCCCCGCCGTCGCCAGCAGGGCGGCGATGCGCCGGCGCCACCCCGACGGCTGCTCGAACGGCGGCTGCGGGGCCCTGTAGGGCGGCGGCAAGATCGGGGCGAGGGAGGTCAGGTCTGTGGGAAACGGGTAGTCGCCCGCCGGCGAGAGCGCGGCCAGGGCCATGCCCTCGTCCACGGCCATTCGAGCGAGGGCGGCGAGCTCGGGGCTCGTGGCGAGGGCTGCGGGCAGGCCCGCGAGCTCCGCCGGGGCTAGTGGCAGGCCCTCGGGCGGGGCTGCCGCCCGCGCGCTGGTCTGCGCCGCGCAGAGCAGGCTGAAGACGCGCCGCCCGCGCTCCGGGTCGATTTGCAGGGCGTCGCGCAGGCTGAGGGCGCCGAGGGCACGCTGGACCCAGGCCGTCAGGTGCTCGGCGAGCTCGGCGATTTCGGCGGGCGCCAGGCTCGCGCCGAAGGTGCCCCCCGTCAGCTCGCCGCGCAGCCGCAGGGGTGTCCAATCGCGCAGCATCAGGTAGACCGCGCGCCGGTTGTAGACGACGAGGGTGATCGGCGCTGAGGGCGCTGTGGCGGTGTCCATGACGCTCGTTATCACTTGCGCGGGAAAGCCCGGGCGAGGCTCGCCCGCCCCGCCGTTAGCCGCGCCAGGCCCGCAGCAGCTCGGGCAGGTCGGTGTAGATGGCCGTGGGGCGCACGGGCCCGGCCTCGGCTTCTTCGCGACCGCTGACCCCCGTGAGCACCAGGGCCGAGGGCATGCCGGCCGCGACGGCCCCGGCGATATCGGTGTCGAGGCGGTCGCCGATCACCAGGGTCGCCTCGGGGGTGGCGCCCAGCATCGCGGCGGCCACATAGAACATCGTGGGCGCGGGCTTGCCGACGACCAGGGGCTGACTGTCGGTGGCCGCGACGATCGCCGCCGTGATCGCGCCCGCCCCGGGGATCAGGCCCTCCTCGGCGGGGAAGGTGCGGTCGGGGTTGGTGGCGACGAAGGCGGCGCCGCCGCGGATGAACAGCGTAGCTTTGCGCAGGGTCTCGTAGGTCAGCTCGAAGTCGGCGCCCTGGACGACCAGCTCGGGCAGGTGGTGGTCCTCCACGAAGTGGCCGTCGTCGAAGAGGGCCTCGCGCAGGCCGCGCATACCGACGACGAAGACGCGGGTGCCGCGCGGGAACTCGGCCCGCAGGTGGCGCGCTGTGGCGATCGCCGAGGTGACGACGCGCTCGCCGGGCATGGCCACGCCCATTGCGGCCAGCTTCTCCTCGTACTGGCCCGGGGTCATCGAGGCGTTGTTGGTGATGCAGGCGTAGCCGATACCTCGCTCGTCGAGGAAGGTCAGCAGCTCGTGAACGCCTTCGAGCACCTGGCGGCCGCGGTAGAGCACGCCGTCCATATCGAAGAGGACGGCCTTGATCGTGTTGAAGGCGAGCATTACATCCTCTCCGGGGCCCTGATCGACAGCAGGGCCAGGCCGCTCTTGAGGGCGGTCGCCGTGGCCGCGACGAGGGCCAGGCGGGCGGCGCGCAGCTCGGGCGAGGCGGCCTTGAGCACCGGGCATTGCTCGAAGAAGACCCCGAACTCGCGGGCCGTGGTGTAGCACCAGTCGGCGATTACGAAGGGCGCGTAGCGGGCCCCGGCCTCGCGCACGGCCTCGGGCAGGCGCGCCAGGTGCTTGAGCAAGCGCGTCTCGGAGGGGTGGACGAGCAGCTGCAGGTCGGCCGAACCGGCCTCGTGCCGAGCCGCCCCGGCGCCCTCCTCCTCCGCGGCGCGGCGCAGGATCGAGCGGCAGCGGGCGTGGGAGTACTGCAGGTAGGTGGCGCTGTTGCCCTCGGTGGCGAGCATGCGCTCCCAGTCGAGGGTGATGTTGCGCTTGGGGTCCTGGTAGAGGTCGTTGTAGACCACGGCGCCCACTCCGACGGCCTCGGCCACGTCCTGCTTCTCGGCCTCGGGCAGGTCGGCGTTCTTGCGGTCGACCACCTCGCGCGCGCGCGAGACGGCCTCGTCGAGCAGGGCCTCGAGGTAGACCATATTGCCGCGCCGGGTCGAGAGGGGCTGGCCGCTGGCGTCGAAGACCGTGCCGAAGGCCACGTGGTTCAGCTCGACCTCGGGCGTATAGCCGAGGGCGCGCACGAGGGCGAAGAGCTGGCGCATATGCAGGGCCTGGGGCTCGCCGATCACATAGACGATCTGCGCCGGGCTGAACTCGCGGGTGCGGAACAGCACCGTCGCCACGTCGCGGGTCATATAGAGCGTGCCGCCGTCGCTGCGCTGCAGCAAGAAGGTCGGCAAGTTCTCGAGGTTCTCGACCACCACGGCGCCGCCGGCGTCGCGGAAGGCCACACCCTTGTCGAGGGCGTCCTGGATGACGCCGGCCAGCATCGGCTCGTAGAAGCTCTCGCCGTAGGCGTGGTCGATATGCACGCCCAGGCGGTCGTAGTTGCGCTGGGCGGCGGCCATCGTCAGGTCGACGCTCCACTGCCAGAGCTCGCGGGCCCCGGGGTCGCCCTGCTCGAGGCGCAGCGACCAGCGGCGGGCCTGCTCGTCGAGGGCGGGGTCCTCTTTCATCGCGTTGGTGTAGCGCGAGTACTGGCCCTCGAGCTCCTCGAGGGCGGTCTCGCCGGCGGCAGTGGGCTTGCCCTCGCGCTCGACGGCGGCGAGGACCACGCCGAACTGCTTGCCCCAGTCGCCCAGGTGGTTATCGCCGATCACCTCGTAGCCGAGGGCCCGGTAGATATTGACGATCGCCTGGCCGATGATCGTCGAGCGGATATGGCCCACGTGCATGCGCTTGGCGATATTCGGGGCCGAGTAGTCGACCACCATGCGCTTGCCGGCGCCGTCGGCCTGGCGGCCGTAGGCCTCGCCGGCGGACTGGATCTCGCCGACCACGGCGGGGGCCAGCGCCTCGGCGCGCATGCTGAAGTTGAGGAAGGGCCCGGCGGCCGAGACCGCGCCAATCAGCGAGGCGGGGTCGGGCGTGATCGCCGCGGCCAGCTCGGCGGCCAGCTGGGGCGGCGCGACGCCGAGCTCTTTGGCGGCCCTGAAGGCCGGGAAGGCCAGGTCGGCCGGGATGTTGGGCTTGGGGGTGGTCAGCTCGATCAGGCCGGCGGGCACGCGGCCGGTGGCCGCAATGGCCTGTCTGACCTCATTGGTAAATCGCTCGAGGGCGTAGTCCATTCGTCGCTCCCAGATTCCGCGCTCCGGCGCGGCGCAGCACGCTCTATGGCCAGTATAAGGCCCCTGACCCGACGGCGCAAATAGGCCTGTGGGCCGACTCTCAGCCCCCTGTCACGCGACCTTAATCTTCTGTAATTGCAGCCCCTCAGCGCGCCTGCTACTATGGCTAGAGACGACCCTGGCCCTTTCTAACGCGTTGCAAAGCGCCACGGCATGCGCACCAGCATCCAGCAGAAGATTCTCGTCCTGCTCCTCAGCCTGGCCCTGCCGCCGCTGTTGTTAGTGGGCTGGCTCGGCGTAGCCGGGCTCGACCGCGCCCGCGCCACCGCCGTCGACGAGGGCACGACCGCCCTGCGCGCCCAGGCCGAAGAGAACCTCGCCAGACGCGCGGCCGACAAGGCCGCCCTCTACGACGCGGCCCTGGCCGCGATCGAGCAGCAGGTCGAGACGGTGGCCGCCTACGCCGCGGCTAACTACCAGAGCGAGGAGCACCCCTTCACCGGCGAGCGCGTGTGGGTCGCCCCCGCCCCCTCCCCCGAGCTGCTGGCGGCCAACAGCCCTCAGGTCGCCTTCGCCCAGCACCTGATCCCGCTCTTGCGCGCCGGCGTCCGCTCGAACGAGCTGGTGAGCATCGGCTATGTCGCCCTCGACCAGGGCGGCGTGATCGCCTTCGATAACGACAGCGTGATCGACGCGCTGCTGAAGATCCAGCCCTTCGACCCGCGCACGCGCCCCTGGTATATTGCCGCCCGCCAGCGCGGCGAGACGGTCTGGACTGACACCTATGTTGACGCCAACACCGGCGACCTGACCACTACCTGCGCGACCCCGCTCTACGACGGCGAGGGCCGCTTCATCGGTGTGGCGGCCTTCGACCTGCTGCTGCGCACGATTCAGCAGGACCTGCTGACTCTCGATATCGGCGAGCAGGGCATCGCGCTGCTCGTCAACGAGGCGGGCGACGTGATTGTGCGCCCCGACCTCGAGGCCAGAGGCCGCAGCTGGGATGAGCCCTTCCGCGGCGAGAACCTGGGCGCCTCGCCGAGCCCCGCCCTGCGCGAGATTGCCGCGGCCATGGCCCGGCGCGAGATGGGCGTCACGCTGATCGACTACGAGGATCAGCCCTCGTATATCGCCTACTCGCCCATCCCGAGCGCCGGCTGGAGCGTGGCCCTGGTCATCCCCGCAGACCAGGTGACCAGGCCGGCCCTGATCACCGGCCAGCGCATCGGCGAGCGTCAGGACCAGCTGCAGCGGCAGTTGGTCTTGTTACTCCTAGGCCTTGGGCTGGTGATCAGCATCCTCGGCCTGATCCTGAGTATGTCCTTCTCGCGCCGCATCAGGGCCGTTCACGCTGGCGTGCAGGCCGTGGCGGGCGGCGACCTCGGGCGGCGCCTCCCCCCCGCCGGGCGCGACGAGATCGGCCAGCTGGCCGAGGCCTTCAACGGCATGTCCGACGCGCTCCAGGGCAAGCTCAACGAGCTCGAGGACAGCGCCCGCCAGCTCGCCGACCTCAACACCGTCTCGAACGAGCTGAAGGGTATTCTCCAGCTGCCCCAGCTGCTGCGGGCCATCCCCCGCGCGATCTGCGACCGCTTCGGCTTCGATCGGGCGGTGCTCTACCTGATCGAGGGCCAGCAGCTGCGCGTGGTGGCGGCCTCGTTCGGGCCGGGCGGCGAGGCCCAGGCGCGCTATTTTATGGAGGTCGCCAACAGCAACCCCTTGCGGGTCAACGGGAGCACCGTCGAAGCCGATGTGATCCGCAGCGGCAAGGCGATCATCGTCGACAACCCATGGGCCCACCCCGGCGTCGAGCCGCGCAAGCAGGCCGCCTCGGCCAGCCAGTCGTACGTGCAGGTGCCGATCTTCGGGCGCGAGGGCCGGCCGATCGGGCTGCTCTCGGCCGACTGCAACCTCAGCCACCGCGCGATTGTGGCCGAGGATGCGGGCCGCCTGCTGACCTTCGCGGGCATGGTTGGCCTGACCATTCAGAATGTGCAGCTCTACAGCGACCTCGAGCGCCAGGTGGCCCGGCGCACCGAGGAGTTGCGGGCCGCTCTGGCCCAGGCCCAGCTGGCCGACAAGCGCAAAACCGACTTCCTCGCCAGTCTCTCACACGAGCTGCGCACCCCGCTCAACGCGATTATTGGCTTCAGCACCGTCATGCTCGACGACCTGGACGGCCCGCTGACGGTCGCGCAGCGCGAGGATCTGCAGAGCATCAACCGCAACGGGCGCTTCCTGCTGCACCTGATCAACGAGCTGCTCGACCTGGCGCGCATCGAGGCCGGGCACCTGCAGATGGAGATCTGCCCGCTCGATCTGCGGCCGCTGATCGGCGATGTGGTCGACACGGTGCAGGGCATCGTGCGGGCCCGCCCGGTGGCGGTCAGCTACGACCTGGCGCCCGACCTGCCGCTCGTTTCGGCCGATGGGGATCGGGTACGCCAGATTCTGCTGAACCTGCTCTCGAACGCCGTTAAGTTCACCGAGCGCGGCACGATCACGGTCAGCGCCGCCACGATCGACGAGGTGAGCGAGAGCGGCCATATCGCGCCCTATGTGGTGGTGCGGGTCTCCGACACAGGCATCGGCATCCCCGCCGAACGCCACGCCGAGGTCTTCCGCGAGTTCGTGCAGATCCACGGGCGGCGCTCGCGGGTCAACGGCACGGGGCTCGGCCTGGCGATCGCCCGCAAACTGGTTGAGGCGCAGCGCGGCCGCATCTGGCTCGAGAGCAGCCCCGGCGAGGGCAGCACCTTCAGCTTCACGCTGCCCCTCGCGGCCAGGCAGCCCGAGCCGCTCGACGAGGGTCTGACGCCCCTGGGCCTGCCGATGATCATCGACGGACGAATTACGACAGCATAGCAGCGGCCCGGAGGCCCCGTCCTATGAGCGAGGCGCAGCAGCGGATCCTCTACGTCGAAGACAATCGCGACAACCAGCGCCTGGTGCAGCGGGTGCTCGGCGCCCGCGGCTACCAGGTGACCATCGCCGAGGACGGCCCCGAGGGCCTGGCCCTGGCCCGCGAGTTGATGCCCGCCATGATCCTGGTCGACCTGGGCATCCCGGGGCTCGACGGCTACGAGACCACCACTCGCATGCGCAGCCTGCCCCATCTGCGCCAGGTGCCGATCGTCGCCCTGACCGCGGACGGCAGCCCGGGGGCGCGCGAGCGGGCCCTGGTGGCGGGCTGCGACGGCTACATCGTCAAGCCGATCGACGCGCGGCGGCTGCCCGAGCTGGTGGCCGAGTTCATCGCCGGCCGGCGCGAGGCAGTCTCGGCCCCTTCCGAGGAGGTCGACCTGCTGCGGGCCTACAGCCAGAAGCTGGTCGAGCGGCTCGAGCAGCGCGTGCTCGAGCTGAGCGCGGCTAACGCCGAGCTGCAGGAGCTCGACCGACTGAAGGGGCAGTTCCTCTCGACGCTCTCGCACGAGCTGCGCACGCCCCTGACCTCGCTGATGGGCTACCTCGAGCTCTTCGACCGCGGCATGCTCGGCCAGCTCAGCGAGCCCCAGCACGAGGCGATCGGGGTGATGCGGCGCAGCGGCGAGACTCTCACCCAGCAGCTCAACAACCTGCTCTACTTCCAGGAGCTGCGGGGCCGCGCCGTGCGTATGCGCTCGATGCGGCCGCTCGAGGTCCTGCGCCCCCTCCTCGCGGCCATGCGCGAGCGGGCCGAGGACGGCGGGCTGGCTCTCGAACTGGCCACTGGCGAGGCCCTGCCCATCCTCGCCGACCCCGAGGCCTTCGAGCAGCTGGCCCGGGCCCTGCTCGATAACGCCATGAAGTTCACGCCGCGGGGCGGCAGGGTACGCTTCCTGCTGCACGACGAGCCGTCGCGCCTGATTATGCGGGTCGAGGACAGCGGCCCCGGGATCGAGCGCGACCACCTGCAAAAGATCTTTTTGCCCTTCTACCGCATCGATGAGCCCGACACCTTCACCCGGCCCGGGGCGGGCCTGGGGCTGGCCATTGCGCGCCACACCGTCGAGGCCCACGGGGGGCAGATCAGCGTGCGCAGCGTACCCGGGAAGGGTAGCGTGTTTACGGTGGTGCTGCCGCGCAGCTCGGCGCCGTAGCGCTCCCGCGAGCG
>CAZKTU010000285.1:3532-7676 GCA_964555675.1 uncultured Oscillochloris sp. | reverse complement strand
GTCAAGGCCTCGGCTCCAGATGCGGCGGCGCGCACATCCATGCCCCAGGCCTCGGTTTGGAGCGTTAGGATGCGCCGATTCGTCGCGTTATCATCTACCACCAACAGACGCTTTCCGACGAGCTCCGGGACGATCTCGCGCAAGTCGAGCCGCGCGGGCATCGACGCGACCGGAGCGAGGATGGTGAAGTGGAAGACGGTTCCTACACCCACCTGGCTCTCCACCCACATGCGCCCGCCCATCAGGACGCAGAGCCGCTGGCTGATCACCAAACCCAGGCCGGTGCCGCCATAGTGACGGGTAGTCGAGGCATCCACCTGGCTGAAGGCCTGAAAGAGCCGGTTCATGCGCTCGGCCGGAATGCCGATACCGGTGTCACGCACCACAACATGCAGCTCATACAGGGACTCAGCTATTCGCTTCGCCTCGATCGCCAACACGACCTCGCCAGAGTGCGTGAATTTGACCGCGTTGGTAAGCAGATTTACCAGTACCTGGCGCAGCCTGGTAACGTCGCCGATCAACGCCTGGGGCACTGTCGGTGCGATCATGTAGGCCAGATCGAGCTCTTTCTCCGCTGCGCGAGCCGCCACTAGATCGAGCGCTCCCTCCAGGCAGTCACGCAGGTCGAATGGCTGCTGCTCGAGCTCGAACTTTCCCGACTCGATCTTTGAGTAGTCCAGAATGTCATTGATAATAGTCAGGAGAGCGTCGCCGCTGCTGCGGATCGTTTCGACATACTCATGCTGCTCTGCGCCAAGGGAGGTGTCGAGCAGCAACCCGGTCATGCCGATCACGGCATTCATGGGCGTGCGGATCTCGTGGCTCATAGTGGCCAGGAAGTCTGACTTCGCACGGGTGGCCGCTTCTGCGGCCTCTTTGGCCTGAACCAGCTCGACATGGGCCTGCTTCTGGGCGCTGATGTCGCGAAAATAGACCGACAAGCCATCTGGCGATGGGTAGTCCCGGACCTCCGCCCATAGGTCGAGCTTCTGGTTGTAATCCTCGAACTGTAGGGGGATCTGCTCGGCCATTGCTCGACGGTGGTTGAGCTCAGAGGCGCTCCCCGCGAGATCAGGAAACACCTCCCACAAGATGTTTCCAAGCAGAGCGGCGCTAGTCTGACCGAGCAGGCGTTCGGCTTCACGATTGATGTAGGTGAAGCGCCAATTACGGTCTACCGCAAAGAAGGCGTCGGTGATGCTCTCTAAGATGCCTGTCACCCGCAAAGTAGTCTCGTGCAGAGCCGCCTCGGTTCGTGAGCGCTCGGCCAGCTCCTGCTGCAGTGCGGCGGTGAGTTGGACATTGGCCAGAGCCTGACCGACAGCCCAGGCGATCGCCTGGGCCAGGGCGATCTCCTCGGCCGTGAAGAGGCGTGGTACCAGCGAGTCGATGCCAATTGTGCCGATCACCTGCTCGCCAACCAGAAGCGGCACCAGCAGAATGGCGGTCGTGCCGCGCATAGCATACAGCTCGGCCGTACTGCCGACCCGGCTGTCAGTATGTGTATCGGCAATCTGGACGGGGGCGCAGGTAGCAAACAGCTCTTCGGTCAGGGTGTTATTCGTAATCGGAATGACTGCGCCCATACCCGATGGGCGCCCAGGCGCACAGTATTCGCTCACCACAGTCAGAAGTTGCGCTTCCTCGTCGAGGAGCGCGCAGGCCACCTGGGGCACAGCGAATGCCTCCGCTAGTTCGCGACAGACCACATCCAGCATGGCGGTGACATCTTGAGAGGCAGCAGCGGCGATCACCCGGTTGAGCAGCAGCGTCTCGCGCACTGTGCGCTGCTGCTCGGCGTCGTGCTCGGCGCGCTCAAATACCACCGCAACATGATCGCTCAGGGCGAGCAGCAGATCGACATCAGCCGGCCCAAGCACCCCGGGCTGTGTGCTCTCGACATGCAGTAGGCCAACGATTGTCTCGCGTACGCAGATCGGCACACAGACCGCGGCCACGCTCCCAGGGTCGCTCAGCATCGCATTCGGATGAGAGCCTACATCTGTGACCAGAGCCGGTACGCCGCTACGAACCACTTGTCCCATTATCCCTTGCGCGAGTGAGACGACCGCAGGTGTGGATGCGGATCCCACCTGGTGCTGAAGAAGTAGCGTCTCGCCCTTGCAGAGATAGAGGCTGACCAAACTATAGCCAAATGCGGCGGCGCTGGCCTCGACCACGGTGCGGATAGCGGACGCTAGCTCAACCTCATGGATAACGGCGCTGCGCACCTGATCGAGCAGAGCAAGGGTGCGTGCCTGGTGCTGCGCCTCGTCGGCGAACTGCTGGGCACGTTGCTCGCTTTCAGCCAGGGCCACAACGGCCGCCTCAAGCTCAATGATCTTGCGACGCTGCTCCATCTGCATGACGACCTGGTGGCCGAGCACCTGGAGTGCCTGGAGCTGGAGCTGGGTGAGTTCACGAGGCACATGGTCAACCACACAGAGCGTGCCAAGCGCATAGCCATCGGGGGTTACCAGGGGCATGGCGGCATAAGAGCCGACATGTGGCGCGCCGATCACCAAGGGGTTGTTCGCGAAGCGCTGATCGCGCGCCGCGTCGGGTATGATAAAGAGCCCATCCGGTTGGGCGATGGCGTGAGCGCAAAAGGCTACCTCACGCGGCGTCTCCTCGGCGTCAACCCCGACCCGCGCCTTAAACCACTGGCGGTGAGCGTCAACCAGGCTGACCAGAGCGATTGGTGTACCGCAGATCGCGGCGGCCAGGCGGACAATCTCGTCGAAGGCTTCCTCCGGGAGGGTGTCAAGAACCTGGTAGCGCTCGAGCGCCGCCTGCCGAGCCAGCTCATCTGCAATCGCAGGAGGGTGGGTGAACATCATAGGTCCCTTGGGTTTTGTAGCTAGTTGGCCTTGCGCTGCTGAGCAGTCTGGGTCACCCGCAGCCAGGCAGGGGTTGGGTCAGGCGGTCGTTTGGCGCGCTGCTCCTCAGCGCTTAGCTGGAAAGCCCAGCGCTCAAGGATCCCGCCGAGTGGCTTGGTCGCCAGCTCGAGCACCGGGGGCACGCCACGGTTCAGTGCGCTCAGATAGAGCTCCGCTGCGTAGGGCAGCGCCTGCGCGATTGGGCGGCGGAGCGCCTTCTCTATCTCGGCGCGGGCCAGGCCACCCTGGCCGACGGTACTATTGAGCAGCAGGATGACCTTCTCAGCCGGGTAGTCGAGTTTAGCGAAGACATCCAGAGCGCTGATGGCAGCGCGCACCGAGGCAATCTCCGGCGCAAGCAGCAGGATAATTTTGTCGGCGCTATCGAGGCCTGCGAGGGTGGTATCGCTGAAATCGTGTGGCAGGTCGAGCACCACATAGGGGAAGCGCGCGCGGAGCAAATCGAGCGTATAACGCACCTTCTCGCCGGTAATCAGTTCGCTCTGCTCGACACGCGCGGCGGCCGCGAGCACGCGCACCCCGCTCGTATGGGAGATTAATACCTGGTCGATCAGTTCGTCGTCGATCTCTGCGAATGGCAGTTCTGCCATGTCACCCCAGGTCGCACGCAACGGCAGATTGAGCATCAGGGCGCACTGACCGCTGGCCAGCGCGAGATCCACCAGAGCGACCGGCTCGTTCCAGATCTGGGCCAGGCCAACCGCAAGGTTGGTGGCCAGGGTCGAGACACCAACTCCACCGCGCAACGAGAAGAGCGCAAGCGACCGGCCCTGCGCTGTTCGGGGCTGCAGTGTCGCAGGAGCGGCACGTCGGAGCAGAGCGCGCACGCGGGCCTGAAGCTCGGCCGCCTGGAAGGGTTTGCTCATATAGTCGTCGGCCCCGGCCTCCAGGCCGCATACGCGCTCCTCCAGGCTATCGTTCGCGGTAAGCATGAGGATGGGGCGCTGAGTGAACGCGGGCATCCGGCGCAGTCGTCGACAGACCTCGTAGCCGTCGATATCGGGCATCATCACATCCAGGATGATCAGGTCAGGCTGGAAGAGTACTGCGCGATCAAGGGCCGCACGTCCGTTTGGCGCGGTGTCGATCTCATAGCCTGCGGGGCCGAGCGCGAGCGAGGTCATTTTCAGGTTCAGCGCGGTATCGTCAACAATCAGAATGCGGCCGGGAGAGGATGTCATAGGAACCTCCACCTATCGTTTCGTTATAGCAGGTAGCGGCAATGCTGCGAGGAGCCGTCA
>CAZKTU010000285.1:0-3432 GCA_964555675.1 uncultured Oscillochloris sp. | reverse complement strand
GCCGATTTACCACAGGCCCGCCGCTTGTAGATATATGCCATCTGGCATATATCTACTCACCAGCTTAATAACGATAGTTTCGCAAGATTGTACGACGCGTTATAGCATGTGCCCAACCTGGGACATGTCTGTAATCCACTCTCGTAACGGGCAAATACTATACTAGTATAGAGTTTTCGATAAGCGCCCCATTACCAAAGAGCACCCCTTCAGCTTGTCGCCACAGAACGACATGAAATCTTATGTGGAATTTACGCTTCTGCGACAGCTAAATCAGACTTGTATACAGTATAAAGGCTCACAACCACACGCACTATGTTCGCATGTAAGTTAGCTGTAATCAGACACCTTCCCTGACGCTCGAAATTGCAAGCCGAAAAACCGACTTTTTGTTGTAACTCCAGGCTTTCTGCGCAATAAGCATATCACCGCCATGTACGTGGCCGACGCGGTGTTCTAGCGTAGCGCATTGATACCCAAACCGTGCTTGCACAGCTCAGTGTAGAGGTATATGAATAAGGCAGCACTAACCCCATCAGAGACCGAGTTGCTTGCTGAGGTCATACGCCTTCGGGCCCGCAACGCCGAGCTTGAAGGCATTGTCAGCGCCCAGGCGGCCCCTGCCGAGCAGCATATTCAGCGGGTGCTGAACCTGATACAGGAAGGCGTGCTGCTAATCGACACCGACTGGCGCTACCTTTATATCAACGATGCCGCTGAGCGCCAGGCCCAGCGCCCTCGCGAGGAACTGCTGGGGCGAACGGTCATGGAATGCTGGCCGGGGATCGAGGCCGCAGAGTTCTTCCAGGTGGAGCAGCGGGTGATGCGCGAGCGTGTCCCTGCGCGCATCGATGGGCGATTTACGTTTCCGCATGGTCAAGAGCGCTGGTTTGAGTGGAAGATTGAGCCCATGCCCGAAGGGCTACTCATCTTGACCATAGACATTACCGAGCAGAAGCGAGCCGAACAGCTCTTGCAGAACCAGGAGCACATACTTCGGACGATCACCAACACCATTCCCGCACTCATCTGGTCGGCGCGCCCCGATGGGTATATCGACTACCTGAATGAGGGCTGGCTCGCGTTTACGGGAATGTGCGAGGAGCAGGCCCTTGGCGCCGGCTGGATACAGGCTCTCCACCCCGAAGATCGCGCAGAGACCGAGGCGCGATGGGCCGAGAGCATGCGTACTGGGATCTCCTTTGAGGTGGAGCAGCGCCTGCGCGGGGCTGATGGCGACTACCGCTGGTTTTTGACCCGTGGTCGCCCGGTGCGAGAAACAAACGGAACGGTAAGTGCGTGGTACGGTGTGAACGTCGATATCACAGATCAGAAGGCCGTAGAGGCTGCGCTCCAGCGGAGCAGTGATGACCTGGAGCAGCGAGTGCGAGAGCGCACCGCCAATCTGAAGGCGACACAGGAACGGCTCCAACTCGCCGTCCAGGCCGCAAAGGTCGGCCTCTGGGATTGGGATCTGGGTACCAATCAGGTGTACTTCTCACCTGAGTATCAGCACATGCTCGGCTATACGCAAGGTGCGTTTGCGAACGACTTCGCGGAGTGGGAGCAGCGGGTTCACCCCGACGATCTGGGGGCGGCAATCGAGAAGGTGCGCGCGTTCATTCAGGAGCCGCATGACGACTACTGGAATGAGTTCCGCATGCGACATCGCGACGGCACCTACCATTGGATCCTGGCCCAGGCTTCGCTGTTCTACGACACGCAGGGTCAGCCAACGCGCATGCTCGGCTCCCATATTGATGTGACGACTCGTAAGCAGGCTGAGCAGGTGCTGGAGGCCCAGGCTGAGGCCCTAAGCAAGGCCAATGCCGAGCTAACCCGGGCGCTCCGGCTTAAGGACGAGTTCCTGGCAATGATGAGCCACGAGCTGCGCACGCCACTCAACGCGGTGCTGGGGATCAGCGAGGGGCTGATGGATGACACCTACGGGCCGTTGAATCCGCGACAGTACCAGGCCCTGGAACGCGTCGTGAACGGCGGGCGTCATTTGCTCGGCATCCTGTCGAATATCCTCGAACTGACCCGCATCAAGGCAGGGACTATCCAGCTTGACATGATGCCTGTCAATGTGGAGCCCCTCTGCCGCAAGGCACTACAGCTCGTGGCTGACCGCGCGCGCGTGAAGGAGATCCGGCTGCTGCCGATGGTGGCGTTTGGGCTCGAAGGGCTGCGTGGCGACGAGCGCCGCCTGACCCAAATTCTCGTCAATCTGCTGGACAACGCGGTGAAATTCACACCGGCGCACGGGAGCGTGGGCCTGGAAGTAGAGGGTAAGGCTGCGCTTGAGCAAATCACCTTCACGGTGTGGGACACGGGGATCGGTATTACCCCAGAGGATATGGAGCGGTTGTTCCGCCCTTTCACGCAAGTCGACGGACGGCTGGCACGCTCCTATGAGGGGATCGGGCTGGGGCTGACCCTGGTGCAGCGGCTGACCGAACTCCACGGGGGCAGCGTGCAGGTGGCGAGCCTCCCAGGAGTGGGGAGCCGCTTTACCATAACGCTCCCCTGGACTGAGGATGACAACTTCCCTTCGCTGGAGTCAGGACGAGCCAGAGCGGAGCTGCAGCAGGCCTGGATTCACCCTGCGCGTGTACTGGTTGCTGACGACCACGAGCCGACCCTGGAGCTCTACGTCGAGCAGCTGACGCGAGTGGGCTGTATTGTGACGGCGGCGCGCACGGGGAGCGAGGCACTTGCCCAGTTCCGGGCCCAGCACCCCGACATTGTGCTCATCGATACCCAGATGCCAGAGCTAGATGGCCTGAGCGTGATCCGGTATGCACGGGAAGAGGTGGCCTTAGCCGCCACGCCGATCATCGCGCTGACGTCCCTGGTCTTGCCAGGGGATCGTGAGCGCTACATTGGAGCCGGGGCAAACGAGTATCTGGCAAAGCCCGTCAGCTTGCTGGCGCTCCTACGCCTGATCGCCGCCCTGCTCAAGCAAAGCGCAGATGGCGAGCGAACATAGTCGCTGCCTGGACCCGTTTTCCGCCGGGACGCTCTCACTTTGATGGATGGCCCGATGGCTGCGCACGCTATGCCGGTGCTTCAGCGAGCCACGGCTGCATCAGTTCGTTCAATACCGGGCTGAGCACCCGCTGGGCAAGGGCGATATTGGGGCTCCAGTGGGCTAGCGTGTTACCACCGAGCCATCCCTGGTGCGCCGCCAGCTTCGCTAGGGCGATAGCGCTTCGCGCCGGCGGAAACCTCCTGCTCATCAAGCACGCCGGAGGAGCGCAGGGCGCTGTTCAAGGCGAGCCAGACCCCGACGAAGACCTGCACCACGGCAGCGCCGTCAATTGCTTCGATTGGACCTAAACGCACGTACCAGCCGCGCTACGGCTGGTAAGCACGCAGCATGTGAAGTGTCCAGAGATTTGTCCAGTTCCCATTTTCGCAATCGCCCGT
>CAZKTU010000284.1:4617-7678 GCA_964555675.1 uncultured Oscillochloris sp. | reverse complement strand
TCGATCTCGTTCATCATCTTCATGGCCTCGATGATGCCGATCGAGTCGCCGACGCGCACCTCGTCGCCCTCTTGCACGAAGGGCGGGTCTTTGGGCGAGGGCGAGGTGTAGAACGTGCCCACCATTGGCGCCGTGACCGTGTGTCCGGCGGGCAGCTCGACGGGCGGGCCTTCGGCGGCGGGGGCCGGCGTGAACATCGGCTGCACCGGCATGCTCGGCAGGGACATGGGCGCCATCTGCTGATGCAGCATCGGCGCCAGGGTGATTGGCTGCGGTGGGGCGACGGTTGGTCCGCGCTTGACGTGCAGCTTGGTGTCGCCGCGCTCGATCAAGATCTCGGTAATGTCACTCTGCCCGATCAGGAGCAGCAGTTCGCGCACTGCGCTGAGCCCGAACACGTCGGGGCTGGTCTCGGGGGTGTCCGATGTCGCGTCGCTCATAGCTTGCGCACAGCCTCCGTCTGGAAGGAACGCGGCTATTGTAGCATAACTTGCCGGCCGCCCCGGTGGCGTCTCGGGCGAGATTTGCCCATTGCCGCGCGGCCGGTGTGAGCGGGCTGCCAGCCCTGGTGAACGGCTCTCTACCGGGTGTGGCGTTCTCTTACCTTGGCGGCCTACCCCCCTATGGTATGCTCGGCCCCATAGCATTCTGAGTGATAATTCGCACTAAGGAGATCGTCATGGGCCGCACAAATGTCGGCACGCTCGACCGTGATATTCGCCTCGTCCTCGCCGCCGTCTTCGGGCTGATCGCCCTGTTCGCGCCCTTCGGCGGCCTGTGGCAGATCATCCCCGCGGTGCTGGCCGGGGTGATGCTGCTCACGTCGGCCTTCGCCTTCTGCCCGCTCTACGCGATCTTCGGCCTCAGGACCTGCCCCGTCGATACGGGCAAGGCCGGCGCAAAATAGCAGCGCGCTACTCGCACGCCATTTCAGATCTGAAAGGGGGAGAGCGGGGCCTGGCCCCGCTCTCCCCCTTTTGGCGCTGTCCGCGGCGGGCTACTTGGCGATGAAGGCGGCGGTCTCGGCGAGGCGGGTGGCGTAGCCCCACTCGTTATCGTACCAGGCGGCGACCGAGAGCAGGTCGCCCTGCATCTGGGTCATCGGCAGGTCGACGATCGAGGAGTGCGAGTCGCCGATGATGCGCGAGGAGGCCCACTCGTCTTCGAGCACGCCCATGATGCCCTTGAGGGGGGCCTCGGCGGCGGCCTTGCGGAAGGCCTCGTTGACCGCGGCGATGGTGGCGGGCTGCTCGGTCAGCACATTCAGCTCGACGATCGAGCCGGTGCGCACCGGCACGCGGTAGGCCTTGCCGGTGATCTTCAGGCCGGGCCAGATGAAGCTGAGGGCCTTGGCGGCGCCCGAGGACGAGGGGATGACATTCTCGGCGGCGGCCCACGAGTCGCGCCGGTCGTCCATCGGCTGGTCGGTGAGCGACTGGGTATTGGTGTAGGCGTGAACGGTCGAGAAGAGGCCGTACTTGATCCCGAAGCTGTCGAGCAGCACCTTCACCACCGGCGCGAGGGCGTTGGTGGTGCAGGAGGCCATGCTGATGATCTGGTGCTTGCCGGCGTCGAAGCTCTCGATATTGATGCCGGGCAGCAGGAAGATATCGGCGTCCTCTTTGCTCTTGCTGGGGGCCGAGACGAGCACGCGCTTGGCGCCGCGGTCGAGGTGGGCCTGGGCGCCGGCGCGCTTGGTGGCCCGCCCGGTGCAGTCGATCACCAGGTCGACGTCGAGGGCGGCCCAGTCGGGCAGCGACTCGCGCGAGTTGAAGTACTTGACCTCGCGGCCGCCGACGACGAAGCCGCTCTCGCTGGCGCTGACCGGCTCGTGCCAGCGCCCGTAGTTGGTGTCGACCTCGAAGAGGGCGGCCAGGGCCTTGGGGTCCTTGATGTCGGAGACCGAGACGGGCGAGAAGAGGTTGTTCTTCAGCGCGATGCGCATGAGCGAGCGGCCAATGCGACCAAAGCCGTGAATCGCGATATTGCCCATGGTGAAGTTCCTTTCGTTGCGGATCCGGCCGGGCTTGCGGGCAAAGTATAACACCGCTTACCGGCTTCGGGGGCCGCCGAGGCGTGAAGGTCGCGTTGCGCTCCCTTCACCGGAGCCAACCCGGGGGAAATGCAAGCCGGCCCGACGGAGATAATCCGTCGGGCCGGCAGTACGCGCTCCGGGCCTTCGCCCGCTCAGTTAGCGCTTGACCTCCTGGCCCGTGTAGGGGTCGAACTTCCACTCGCCGGTGGGGTCGGCCGCCTGGGCCGGGCTCTGCAGGCTGGGGGCGGGCTGGGCCGCGCCCTCCTGGGGCATCACGATCCAGAGGATCAGGTAGATCAGCGGGCTCAGGCCGCTGAGCACGGCCAGCACAAACACCAGGCGGACCACCGTGGCGTCGATGCCGAAGTAACGGGCCAGGCCGCCACAGACGCCGCCGATCATGCGGTCCGACGCGCTGCGCACCAGTCGATTGTCCATAGTTCTGCTCCTTATCGTTGCGGGCCGCCCCATCGGCTGCCTCGGGTCGTCTCTCCTGCCCATACGACGACCGGCCCCGCCAATTGTTGCGAGCGAATCTAAGAGAAGAACAGATTGACGACCACCCCGGCGAGCAGGGTCAGCTGGGCGCAGAGCAGGATGATCACCGCCACGGTGCGCCGGGTGAAGGTGCTGGACAGCATCAGGGTGCTCTTGATGTCGATCATCGGCCCGAAGACCAAGAAGGCCAGGACCGCGCCCGGGGTGAAGCTGTTGACGAACGAGAGGGCGATGAATGAGTCGACGGTCGAGCAGATCGAGAGCAACACGGCCAGCCCCATCAGCACCAGCACCGAGATCAGCGGCCCGTCGCCCAGGGCCAGCAGGGGCTGCTGGGGCACGACGGTCTGCAGGGTGGCCGCCAGCAGGGCCCCGGCGATCAGGTAGCGCGTCATCTCGAACAGCTCGCCGTGGGCGTGGGCCAGGATGCGGCTGATCGAGCTCAGGGCGCCGGTGTCCTCTGGCCCAGCGTGGTGATGGTCGTGGCCGTGATGGTCGTGGCCGTGATGGTCGTGCTCATCGGCGTCG
>CAZKTU010000284.1:0-4517 GCA_964555675.1 uncultured Oscillochloris sp. | reverse complement strand
GTGATGGTCGTGGCCGTGATGGTCGTGGCCGTGATGGTCGTGCTCATCGGCGTCGACGCCGGGCGCCAGGACGAGCTCGCGGCGCGGGGCGACGCCGACCACGAGGGCGACCACGGTGGCGATCAGCACGGTCAGGCCGGCGCGCCAGGCCACCATCTGCCAGCTGCCGAAGGCGACGAAGGTCGAGATCAGCACCACCGGGTTGACCACCGGGGCGGCGAGGGCGAAGGCGATGCCGGCCGGCATGGCGGCGCCCTTGCTCATCAGGCGGCGGGCCGCCGGGATGGAGCCGCACTCGCACACGGGGAAGGCCAGCCCCAGGCACGAGCCCATGAGGGCCGCGGCCACGGGGTTGCGCGGCGAGAGGCGCTGCACGGTCGTCGGGCTGACGAAGAGATGGATGGCCGAGGAGACCAGCACGCCCGCCATGAGGAAGGGCAGGGCCTCGATGAAAATCCCCAGGAAGACGGTCACGAACCCCTGGAGCCGCCCTGTCCAGGGTGCGAGGGCCGGCGGCACGGCCACGTCGGCGGCCACCCAGATCAGCCCCAGCAGCAGGGCGGTGAAGACCAGCGGGGCCGCGCGGCGCAGCAGGCCGGCGCGCGACTTCGCGGCGGGGGCGGCGCCGGACGCCGGCCGACTCTCCTCGATACTGCTCACATGTCGCTCCTTCGTTGCGGGCATCATGCCGCGCTTCGCCCCACCTGTCAAGGGAAACTCTGCCCCTGCCCGCGCCGCGATGCCTGGCTAAAGTGGATTACACATGCCCTTACACTTGCTGCGACTTCATGCCTTGCCTATGGCATGAATGGCAACCCTGTGTTACAATAGCGTCGGTGTTCGCCCCGAGTTGAGGAGCCTTCCCGATGGCGATTGCTGAGCCGCCCTCACCGGCAGCCCCCGACGGCGCCGAGCATGGCGCTGGCCCGCCCCTGCGTCTGCGCCGGACGGCCCTGATCGAGGCCCTGGGCGCCCTCTCGGCCAGCCCCGACCTGAGCAGCCTGCGCGCGGGCCTCGACGGGCTGCGGCAGGCGACCCGACCGGGCGGCGAGCTCTGGGCCGCGCCCACAGACGACGCGGTGATCTTCCCCGAGGGCCTGCTGCTGGCCGAGCTCGAGCAGATCGGCGCGGCCCTGACCCTCGAGCGGGCCCGCTACTACGCCGAGCGCCTGGGCAAGGCCGCCCGCGGCGAGCGCACCGCGGCGATCAACGAGATCGACCTCAACCGCTGGAAGGCCTACGACGACATTCTGACCGACAGCCTCTGGCTGATCGAGCGCCGCGACAGCAGCGGCGCCCACAGCGCCGACTACTGGGGCAACTTCATCCCCCAGATCCCCAACCAGCTGATGCGCCGCTACACCCGCCGCGGCGACTGGGTGATCGACCCCTTCGCCGGCTCGGGCACGACCCTGATCGAGGGCCAGCGCCTGGGCCGCAACACCCTCGGGGTCGAGCTGCAGCCCGCCGTCGTCGAGCGGGCCCGCGCCGTGGTGCGCAACGAGCCCAACCGTCACGGCGTGGCCAGCCAGGTCGTCGCCGGCGACAGCGCCGAGACCGACTTCCGGGCCCTCCTGGCCGCCCAGGGCGCCGCCTCGGCCCAGCTCGCCCTGCTCCACCCGCCCTACCACGACATCATCCGCTTCAGCGAGGACCCCCGCGACCTCTCGAATGCCGCCTCGGTCGAGGGCTTTCTCACGGGCCTCAGCCGCGTGGTGGCCAACGTCGGCGCGGCCCTCGAGCGGGGGCGCTACCTGGCCCTGGTGATCGGCGACAAGTACGCCCGCGGCGAGTGGGTCCCCCTCGGCTTCATGGCCATGCAGGCCGTACAAGAGCAGGGGTTCCTGCTGAAGAGCATCGTCGTCAAGGATATCAACGGCACGGCCGGCAAGCGCAGCCAGAAAGAGCTGTGGCGCTACAGGGCCCTCGTGGGCGGCTTCTACGTCTTCCGCCACGAGTATCTCTTCCTCTTCAGGAAGCGCTGAGGTCGGGCTGCTCCCAGTGTCTGAGGGCGAGGAACAGGGCCACCGCCCGCGGATCGAAGTGGCTGCCGTCGCCCGCCTTGATGATCGCCAGGGCCTGCTCGTTCGAGAGGGCGCCGCGGTAGGGCCGCTCGCTGGTGACCGCGTCCCAGACATCGACCACGGCGAAGAGCCGGGCCGCCAGGGGGATCGCCTCGCCTTCCAGGCCCCGCGGGTAGCCGGCGCCGTCCCAGCGCTCGTGGTGGCACCAGGGGATGGCTAGGGCCGGCGCGAGGAAGCTGATCGGGCGCAGCAGCTCGTAGGCGTAGGTCGGGTGGCGGCGCATGATCGTCCACTCGTCGTCGTCGAGCGGCCCCGGCTTGCGCAAGATCGCGTCGGGCACGCCCATCTTGCCGATGTCGTGGAGCAGGGCCCCGCGCCTGATGTGGGGCAGCTCGTGGTTGGGCAGCCCGGCCGCGACGGCCATACGCATGGTCAGCTCGGTCACGCGCCACGAGTGGCCCTCGGTCTCGTGATCGCGCAGCTCGAGGGCCCTGGCCCAGCCCTCGAGGGTGCTATCGTAGGCCAGCTCGAGGCTGGCGTTGGCGGTGCGCAGCTCGAGCATGAGCCGCTCGCGGCGGCTCTCGCCGTGGCACTTCTCGAGGATGGCGGGCAGGTGGTTGAGGTAGGCCGGGTGGCGCACCACATACTCGGCCGCCCCGAGGCGGATGGCCTGTAGCGCGAAGTCGGCGGCGCCCTGGTCGGCCAGGATCACCACAGGGATGCCCAGGCCCAGCTCGTGGCGCACCAGCTTGAGGCCCTCGATCCCATAGAGCGGCGACTCGTCGCCCACCAGGGCGACGTCGTACGGCGCCTCGGGCAGATTCTGGCCGGCCAGGTGGGCCCGCAGGTCGGCGATGGCCTCGATGCTGATGTGGGGGGCGTAACGGTCGAGGTGTCGGGCGATCTGGGCGTGCTCGGCGCTGCTCAGGCCCAGGCCTAGGACCCGCAGGCGCTCGGCGCGCCGCGCCAGCAGCAGCCGGCTGCGGGCCAGGGCGTCGCCGAGCATGGCGGGCAGGCGGGCCAGGTAGTTGTCGCGCTTGATCACAAAGTCGTCGGCGCCGGCCCGCAGGGCCGAGACGGCCGCGGCTTCCTCGTCGAGCCCGGTGATCACCACCACCGCCACGGGCAGGTTGCGCCCCCTGATATGGTCGAGCAGACGGATGCCATCCCCGTCGGGGAGGTTGATGTCGGTCAGCACCAGGTCGTACTGGGGATCGACCAGCCGCTCCATCGCCGCCGCCCAGGTGGTGACGATCTCGAGGTCGATGGGGAACGCGCTGCGCTTGAGGGCCCGGCGGGTCAGATCGGCGTCGAGTCGGTTGTCTTCAACGTAGAGCACGCGCATGGGGTTGCCTCCGCAGCATCACTGCTGCGCCGGGTGGTTCAGGACTAGCCAATAGAGATCGATCTGATTGACTACAGCCACAAACTTGTCGAAGTCCACCGGCTTGACGATGTATGAGTTGGCGCCGAGCCTGTAGGCCGCGTGTACATCCTGGTCCTCGGTCGAGGTGGTCAGAATGACCACGGGCACGGTGCCGAGGTGGGGGTGGGCGCGCAGGCGCCGCAGCACCTCGAGGCCGTCGACTTTGGGCAGCTTCAGGTCGAGCAGCACGATCGCCGGCGGCGGCACCTCGGGCTGCCAGCCCTCGATGAGGGCGATCGCCTCGGCCCCGTCGCGAGCGACCAGCAGCGGGTTGGCGAGGCGGCGGCGCACGAAGGCCCGTCTGGTAAGATCGAGGTCCATGGGGTTGTCCTCGATCAGCAGGATGGTGCGGATCATAGACCCTCCGATGGCTCGCGCGGGAGGCGCAGATAGAAGGTCGCGCCCGCGCCGGGCGCGCTCTCGGCCCAGACCGCGCCGCCGATGCGCTCGACGGCCTTGCGCACAATCGCCAGACCGATCCCGGTGCCAGGATACTCTTCGGCCCGGTGCAGGCGCTGGAAAAGATCGAAGATGCGGTCGTGGTACTCCATCGCAAAACCGATGCCGTTGTCGCGCACCCAGAGCAGGCAGGTGTCGCCCTGGGCTTCGCCGCCGATGTCGATCTGCGGGGCCGCCACGTCACGACTGAATTTTACGGCGTTCTCGACCAGATTGCGCAAACTCTGGGCCAGCCCTTCCTCCTCGGCCAGGACGCTCAGCTCGGGCAGGTCGATGCTGAGCTGCGCCCCGGCCTCGGCCAGCAGATCGGCGTACTCGGCCGCCACCTGCTCGACCAGGGGGCGCAGGGCCAGGCCGGTGACCCGTAGGGCCCGCCGCTCGACCCGCGAGTAGGCCAGCAGGTCGTCGATCAGCTGGCCCATGCTGGCGGTGGCCGCGCGGATCATCTCGATATAGTAGGGCCCATCGCCGTCGAGCCTGCCGGCGAAGTCCTCTTGCAGCAGCCGGCTGTAGCCGTCGATGCCGCGCAGCGGCGCCTTCAGGTCGTGCGAGACCGAGTAGGCGAAGACTTCGAGCTCGCGGTTCTTGGCCGCCAGCTCGGCGGTGCG
>CAZKTU010000283.1:0-7705 GCA_964555675.1 uncultured Oscillochloris sp. | reverse complement strand
GTGCGGGCGAACGAGTTGATCGTGATTGCGTAGCGCAGGGTCGCGCCCTCGCGCGGCAGCTCGTCGAGGAAGGTCAGGGTGCAGTCGAGCAGCCGGTAGACCCGCTCGCCCTTGCACTCGAAGTCGACCCCCAGGTAGCTGATCAGCAGCAGGTCGCACTGGCCCGCCTCGATCACAATCGCGAAGGGGGCCTGCCCGTCGACCCCGTACCAGCTGCCGTGGGGGATATCGTACTCGGTGGTGATCGCCGATGGCTCGAGCTTGCCCAGCTCGCCGCTGATCGCCGTGACCCGGTCGACCAGCAGGTAGGGCGGCATCGGCAGCCGCACCCTGCGCCCATAGGCGTCGATCGGCGCGTATGCGGGCCCGAACACGTCCGCGATCGGCCCCTCGGCGAAGGCGAGTAGCTCGGCCCGGTCCCAGATCACGTCGGGCCGCCTGGGCGCGGCCGGAGCCTCGGGCGGGCCGGCCGGGGCCTGTGTGGCGGCAGGGGTCTGGGCCAGGCGCCCGAAGCGGGCCCGCTGCGCGTCGGCCAGGATGATCTGGTCGATGGCCCGCCCGCCGAGGGTGATCTGCTGCACCAGGCCCTCGTCGGGGGCTGTCTCTTCGGGGCCGGCGTTGCGCAGCGCGGCCAGGCTGACCGGCACGCGGTGGCTGAGCAGGCGGGCCACGCTCCGCACGATGCTCAGGGCCTCGTCGGTGCCGCGGCGGGCCATGGGCGTGGCGAGGTGGGGCCGGCCGGCCAGGGTGGCCCCCACGAACTGGGTGCAGATGCTCGAGGGGCCGCACTCGACGAAGATGCGCGCCCCGTCGGCGTAGAGCCGCTCGACCAGGCGCGGGAAGTCGATCGGCTGGCAGTGGATGCTCGCCAGAGCCTGCCCCACCCGCTCGGGGCTGAGCTCGAGGGGCCCGTAGTGGGCCGCCGTGTAGAAAGTCGCGCCGCCGGCCGCGCGCAGCGGCATGCTGTAGAGGCGCTCCATGGCGGCGCGCTCGCCGCCGACCACGGCGCAGTGCAAGACCTGGGTGTAGCGGGTCTGGGTGTAGCCGCAGCCCAGGCGCTCGATCACGCGCATACAGGCCGTGCTGTCGCCCGAGAGCAGCACCTGCTCGGGGGTGTTGACGATCGCCAGGTAGACGAAGGGCTCGTCGCCGATGGCGGCCGCCACAGCCGCGGGCGCGGCCGCGAGCAGGAAGTTGGCCCAGCGCCGCTGGTCGTAGCCGGGGAGCCGCCCGCTGAAGTAGTCGCGCAGCACCTGGCGCGCGCCGAAGAGGCGGGTGCGGAAGAGGGGCGAGGCGTGGACGGCCAGGGCCGCGGCCTCGGGGTCGGCCCACATGTCCATGGCCCATAGCATCGAGCTCTCGCCCATACAGTAGCCGAAGACCATGTGCGGCCGCACCTGCAGCGCCTCGCGCAGAATTCTGGTGTGCATGGTCGAGACGGCGGTGCTCGCCGTGGCCATGGCCAGGGCGTCGGCGTAGAACTCGGCCTTGAGGCGCTCGACGGCGGCCTCGTCCATGCGCTCGAGGCTGCGCGGGTAGAGCTGGGCCGAGCCCATGCTCAGGGCCGTGTCGTAGCCCGGGCGCTCGGGGCCGCCGTAGGCCGCGGGGAAGAGCCGCCCCAGGTCGCGCCCTGCGCCGAGGTAGCCCGCCTCGCCGCCCGGGTAGAGGAAGGCCACCCGCGCCTCGGGCCCCAGGGGGCGGGGCGCGATCGCGCTGCCCAGGGGGCTCTGGCGGTCGCGCCCGTCGGCGAAGGCCGCGCCCAGCTCGGCGCGCGCCCAGTCGATCTCGCCCCGCAGCTCGTCATAATCCGTGGCCACCAGGGCCACGGCGTAGGGCGCGTCGGCCCGTTCCTCGTAGGCGCGCTGGGCGCGGGCGGCCAGGGTGGCCAGGGGCGCGCCGTCGAGCTGCCCCGCCAGGGCCTCGAGCCGGGCGAGCAGCTCGGCCGGTGTGGCGCCGGGCAGGGGTAGCAGCGCCACGGGCGAGCGGAAGGGCCGCGGCGCGTCGACGGCGGCCGGTACGCGGGCCTCCGAGAGGATCAGGTGGGCGTAGGCCCGGTCGAGCCCGAGCCCGCAGAGGGCGGCCACGCGCCGCACGCGGTTCTCGCCCAGGGGCCAGGGCCGCGACTCGGCCGGGATGTAGAACGGGCCGCCCTCCCACAGTTCGGGGTCGCGCAGCCCGTTCAGCCCCTGGGTCGCCGGCAGGTAGCGCTCGGACAGGCAGAGGGCCACCTTGATCAGGCTGGCCATGCCCGAGGCGGCGTAGGTGTGCCCGATCAGGGCCTTGACGCTGCCGACGGCGCAGCGCAGCCCCGCGCCGGCCATGGCGTAGGCCTCGGTCAGGCCCGCGGCCTCGATCCGGTCCTCGTCGGCCACCCCGCTGCCGAACAGCTCGAGGTAGCCTACGTCGGCGGGGCCGAGCCCTGACGCCGCGAAGGCCGCTTGGCAGGCCTCGACCACTAGGGCCGCGTCGGGCGCGGGCGGCAGACTCTGGGGCTCGCCCGCCGTCGGCCCCTGGTGTACCAGGGCCACGGCGTCGATCACGGCGTAGGTGCGCGCCCGGTCGCGCCGGGCGACCGGCTCGGGGGTGAGCACGACGGCCCCCGCGCCCTCGCCCACCACCCAGCCGCCCATGGTCCGGTCGTGGCTGAGGGTGACCGTGCCGGTGCTCACGGGGGCCAGTCTGCTGCGGGCGAGCACCGCTTCGAGCCCGCCCGCCAGGTCGACCGCCCCCACCACGACGGCCTCGACCTCGCCGGCGGCCAGCAGCATCTGGGCCAGCTCGACGGCCTTGAAGACCGAGTTCTCTTCGGCGGCGACCGTCAGGGCCGGGCCGTTGAAGTCCCAGAGCGCCGCGGCGCGGCTTGCCATAATGTTGCCGATGAAGCTGATATACTGGTTGACCTGGGCGGGGATGTGGATGCCGTCGCGGGCCAGAGCCTCGAGGGCGGCCTGCTCGTCGGGCCCCAGCGCGATGCCGGCCGCGGCCAGGGCCGCCGGGATCTGCCAGGCCAGGTCGACCCGGCCGCGAAACTGGTGCAGCCCGAGCTCGGCGCCCATAGCGACCAGGACGGCGACGTTGCCGCCGGGGGCGAGGCCGGCGTCGCGAATGGCGTTATCGATCACCTTGAGGGCGAGGAGCTGCTGGGCGATCGGCTGGTCGTCGGCGATCGGCGGGGTCTTGTAGCGCAGGAAGTCGGCCTCGAACGAGGCGATATAGGCCCCCGGCGGGGGCGCGCCCGCGGGCAGTCCGTGGCGGCGCAGCAGCTCGGGGCGCCGCTCGAGGCCCTTCCAGCGGTCGGGCGGCAGGGGGCCGACCCGGGACGCGCCCGCGTAGACGCTGCGCTCGAAGGCCGCGAGGCCGGCGCACGGCCCGAAGTGGGCGTCCATGCCGATGATCGCCAGGCGCGGCGCCGTGACTGGCGGCGCGCCGGGGCCCGCGGCGTGGCCCGCCGAGGCCTGCTCGAGCACGAGGTGGGCGTTGGTGCCGCCGAAGCCGAAGCTGCTGACCCCGGCGCGCCGGGGGCGCCCGCGCTCGGGCCAGGCCGTCGGCGCCCGCACGATCCGGGCGGCCCCGATGCGGCCGCCCTTCGAGCTGAGGGGCTCGTCGACCCCGATCGTCGGGGGCAGCTGCCCGTGGTTCATGCTCAGGATGGTCTTGATCGTGCTGGCCATCCCCGCCGCGGTCAGCAGGTGGCCGATCCCCGACTTGACCGAGCCGATCAGGGGCGGCTCCTCGCCGCCAAAGAAGGCCTCCATCGAGTTGAGCTCGGTGCTGTCGCCCAGGGGCGTTCCGGTGGCGTGACATTCGACATAATCGATCTGCTCGGGCCGCAGGCCCGCGTCGGCGTAGGCGCGCTCGAAGGCCAGGCGCTGCCCCTTCGGGTTCGGGATCAGCAGGTGGCTGCCGCGCCCGTCGTTCGAGAGGCCGACGGCGGCGATCAGGGCCTCGATGCGGTCGCCGTCGCGCACGGCGTCGGCCTCGCGCTTGAGCACGAGGAAGCCGGCGCCCTCGCCGGCCACCAGCCCCTGCGAGCGCCCGTCGAGCGGGCGGCTCTGGCCTTGCTTGGGGTAGGCCTGGAAGATCGAGAAACCGATGTTGATGAAGAGCGGGTCGGCCGCGCTCACCGCGCCGGCCAGCATCAGGTCGGCCTTGCCGTGCAGCAGGTACTGGCAGGCCAGCTTGATCGCGTAGAGCGACGAGGCGCAGGCGGCGTCGAGGGCCAGGGTGGGGCCGCCGAGCCCGAGGGCGTGGGCGATCAGGGCCGCCGGGTAGCCCGCGATCATAGCGTTGTAGGGCGAGAGACCCGCGGGCGTCGCGCGCTGCTCGAGGGTGAGCCCGGGCGCGCCCAGCAGTTCGCCCAGGGAGGCGGCGATGGCCTGGCCGTAGAGCTCGGCGAAGAGGTGGTGCGAGCTGCGGGTCGGGAACGAGAGGTTGCCGAGCACGACCCCGCAGCGGCCGAGGGCCCGCCCGTCGTCAGCGCGCCCGCTGGCCCGCAGGGCCTGACGCGCCACGCCGAGGGGCCACTGGAAGAGCGGGTCGAGCCCGCGCAGCTCCTCGGCCGGCACCCTGTAGCCGCTGGGGTCGAAGCTGCCCGCGCGAATATAGCCGCCGCGCAGCGAGGTGAAGCCGTCGCGCCCGCGGCCGCTGGGGTCGAAGAAGATCTCGGGCGCCACCCCCATCTGCTCGGCCGTCGCCTCCGAGGTCGTGTTGCGGCCCTCGAGCAGCGAGCGCCAGAACTCATCCACGCTGGCGGCCCCCGGGAAGTGGCAGCCCATGCCGATGACGGCGATCTTATCCATGCGCTCGTTCCTCTCGCGCTGTGCGATGGTTCATAACCGAGTGTTGGTCTTCGCCGCTAGCCGCGGCGGGGGCGCGGGGCCTTCGGCCCCACAAGGGTGGATGTGGAGGGCCAAGCCCTCCACGCCTCCCGCCAGATGGGTACTGAGGGCCTGGCGGCACGCCTCATGCGGGCACGAACAGGCGGTTCAGGCTCTTGCTCAGGGTGAGCCGGGCGTCCCAGACGCGCAGGGCAGTCACGCCCGCGTCGTCGTAGGCCAGCAGGTCGCCGGCAACGTGCTGCTCGTCGTGCGAAGTGACCGTCAGGGCGACGGTGAAGGGCGCGCCGGCCCGCAGGGGGGCGTAGGCCTCGACCCGGCCCAGGCGCAGCGGCAGCCCGGCGGCGCCATAGCAGCGCCGCGCCCAGACCACCATGCTCTGGATGGGCACGTCGGCGTCGAGGTAGTCGAAGCGCTCGCTGGCGAAGCGTCCGCGCGCGGGCTCGTCGCGGGCCGGCATGCGGCAGCGCATGGTCAGGCCGCCTGGGCCGACGCTCAGCACCCGCTCGATCCCCTGAAAACTGGGGCCGTGGAATAGCGTGCCGTCGCGATAGAGCTCGCGGCCCTGAATGGTGGCCCCGGCCTCGGCGGGCGGGGGCGGGGCCGCAGGTGCCGCGGGGCCCTCGGTGGCCAGCACCAGCCGCCCGCGGTAGTGGTAGCGCCGCCGCCCATCGGGCGCCACGCTCGAGATCAGGGCCGAAAGCTGCAAGGGCTCGCCCGGACCCGCGACCGGCACCGTCAGGTCGAGGGCGTACTCGACCGGCTCGGTCGTCTCGAAGACGATGCCCTTGAGCACCTCGAACTCCTCGATGCGCGCCACCTGGTAGCCGGGGCAGAGGCCCTCGCCGACGTTGGCGAGCCACCCGGCCGCGCAGACGGTGGGCAGCACGGGGCGGCCGTCGAGGCGGTGGTCGGCCAGGAAGGGGTGCTCGCCCGCGGCGATGCGTCGGATCACGCGGACCTCGCCCGGCGCGGGCGGCGGGGGCGCGGGCCGCCCCGGCGGGGCCCCGATGATCACCTGGGCCTCGGGGGCGCCGCGCTCGAGCTCGTCGATCAGGGCCCGCACGCCTGGCTCGACGGGGATGACCTGCACCTTGCGCCGGGCGAACATCGCCTTGAGGGCGGGGCTAACCATGCCCGCGTCCCAGGGCCCCCAGTTGAGCGCAATCGCCCGCGCGCCGGGGTGGCTGCGCCGCAGCAGATAGGCGGCCTTGTTCAGGATCTCGTTGGCGATCGCATAGTCGGCCTGCCCCACATTGCCGTAGAAGGCCGAAACAGACGAGAAGAGCACCAGGTGGCGCAGCTGCGCGGCCGGGATGCAGTCGAGCAGGTTCGCCAGCCCGCCCACCTTGGCGGCGTAGACCAGGGCGAAGTCGGCGGGCGTCTTGTGCTCGATGCGCCTATCGGCCAGCACCCCGGCGCCGTGGATAATCCCGGTGGCCGGCCCGAGCCGGCTCAGGGCCGGGGCGAGGGCCCCCGCCAGGTCGGCGCGGCTGGTGATGTCCGCGCAGAGGTACTCGGCGCGGCCCCCGGCCTGCGCGATCGCCGCCAGGGTCGCCCCGATCTCGCGGCGGGCCAGGGTCGCCGACACGGCCCGCTCGACTTGCGCCGGCGTGAGCTGCTCGCCCGCGCCCTGGGCCGCCTCGCTGGAGCGCCGGCGCAGCTCCATCACGTCGTCGCACCCCACCGCCCAGGCCGGCTCGGGACCCCCTGCGAGGGTGGTGCGGCCCAGCAGGACGAAGGCGCAGCCGTAGGCGCGGGCCAGGCCGACGGCGCAGTGGGCGGTGATGCCGCGCCCGCCACCGCTGACCACCAGCACCTCGTCGCGTCCGATGGCGGCCGCGGCCCTCAACGGGCGCCCCGCTCGAGGGGGGCCTCGACGGCCGTCAGAGTGACCCGGCCGCGCTCGCCGTAGCCGACTTCGACAAGCCGCCGGTCGGGGTCGTACAGCTCGGCCAGTACGGCCTGGGCGGCGGCCGTGGGCTCGAGGGCCGGGCTCAGGTCGAGGGCCCGGCAGAAGACGCCCTCCCACTCCAGGCCCAGGGTCTTGGTGAGGCCGCTCAGGCCCCCGCCGACGGCGCCGTAGCCGTCGCCCCCGCCGAGGCCGAAGGCCCCGTCGAGGCGGCTGGCCGTGATGAAGGCCGCCCGGCCGTAGGCCGCCGCCCCGCCGATCGTGGCCTTCAGGTGCTTGGCGAGCAGGAAGACGTTCTGGACGATCTGCTGCTCTGAGGCGGAGAAGAGGGTGGGCTGCGCGCTCGGGGTCGGGCTGACGTGGATCAGGGCGCCAATCGGGCCGTGCTGCTGCATAATGGCGGCCAGAGTCTCTTGCAGGCGCGCCTCGCTCGGGTCGGCCAGCTCGAAGATAGGCGCCGTGGCCGGGATGGGCGCGTGCAGGCGCCCGCTCTCGCTCGGCCAGCGCAGCACGGCGGTGCGCCAGCCGCGCTGGGCGAGCATCTGCACGAGCTGGCCGGTCAGGGGCGTGCCGTCGTCGGTGATCAGGCAGATATGGCCCATAGGCGGCTGCACCTCGACCCGGTCGGGTGGGGGCAGCTGGCTCAGCCTGACCTCGCGGCGCTGCACCGCCTCGCCCTGGGGCGCGGCGGCCGGGGCGGCGATGGGGGCCGCGGGGGCGACGGGGGCCGCGGGGAGCTGCTGCTGCAGGTGGGCGGCGATGTGCTCGAAGGTGCGCAGCTCGCCGAAGTCGTCGGGGCGCAGCGAGGAGACGGCGGTGGCGAGGTCGGGGACGGCGGCCAGGGCGGCCAGGATCTCGACCCGCTTGATCGAGTCGATGCCGAGGTCGCTCTCGAGGTCCATCCCTGGCTTGAGCATGGAGACCGGGTAGCCGGTCTTCTCGCTCACGATTTGCAGCA
>CAZKTU010000282.1:0-7724 GCA_964555675.1 uncultured Oscillochloris sp. | reverse complement strand
CCGCCCGAGAACTCGTGGGGGTAGCGGTTGGCGAAGGCCGGGTTGAGGCCCACCAGGCCCAGCAGCTCTTCGACGCGCTCGCGCACCGCCTTGCCCTGGCGCAGGTTATGCACCTTGATCGGCTCGCCGATGATGTCGCCGACGGTCATACGCGGGTTGAGCGAGGCGTAGGGGTCCTGAAAGATCATCTGCACCTTGCGGCGCATCTTGCGCAGCTCGTCGCCGCGGATCTTCGTCAGGTCGACGCCGTCGAAGCGCACCTCGCCCTCTGTGGGGCGGTAGAGCTGGAGGATCGCCCGGCCGGTGGTGCTCTTGCCGCAGCCCGACTCGCCCACCAGGCCCAGGGTCTCGCCCTTCTTGATGCTGAAACTCAGGCCATCGACGGCCTTGACCGTGCCGACGCGCCGCTGGAAGATGATCCCGCGGGTGACCGGGAAGTGCATCTTGAGGTCTTTGACCTCGATCAGGTGCTCAGGAGCCGCACCGTTCGTTGCTACTGTTGTCATTGCGCTTTGTTTCGTGGGGGCAGCATGCTGTGCCCGTAGCTACGCCACCACGTCCTCGACCTTGCGCTCGGGGATGGGCGTTTCCATGGTGACATCGAACAGACAGGCGGCGCGGTGGTCGGCGCCGACGCTCCGCAGATCGGGCACCTGGGTCAGGCAGCGCTCCTGCACGTAGTCGCAGCGGGGGCTGAACGGGCAGATCGCGGGCAGGTCGACGAGGCTCGGCGGCAGGCCCCTGATCGGGGTAAGCTTACGCTTCTCTTCCTCGTCGAGGCGGGGGATGGAGCGCAGCAGGCCGATCGTGTAGGGCATGCGCGGGTTGGCGAAGATCTCCTTCGTGGCACCCTCTTCGACCACCTTGCCGGCGTACATCACCGTCACCCGGTCGGTCATCCCGGCGACCACGCCCAGGTCGTGGGTGATCATGATCACCGCGGTGTCGAGCTCTTCCCTCAGCCGGTTGATCAGCTCGAGGATCTGGGCCTGGATAGTCACGTCGAGGGCCGTCGTGGGCTCGTCGGCGATCAGCAGCTCGGGGTTGCACGAGAGAGCCATCGCGATCATCACGCGCTGGCGCATACCGCCCGAGAACTGGTGCGGGTAGTTGTCGAGCCGCTTGCTGGCGCTGGGGATGCCGACCATGTCGAGCAGCTCGCCGGCGCGGTTGTTGGCCTCGCGCTTCGAGAGCTTCATGTGCAGCTCGAGCGACTCGGTGATCTGACGCCCCACGGTGAGCACCGGGTTGAGCGAGGTCATCGGGTCCTGGAAGATCATCGCGATCCGGTTGCCCCGGATGTGGCGCATCTCTTCCTCGCTCATCTGGAGCAGATCCTCGCCGTCGAAGAGGATCTGCCCGCCGGCGATCTTGCCGGGCGGGGTCGGGATGAGCCGCATGATCGAGAGGGAGGTCACGCTCTTGCCGCAGCCGGACTCGCCGACGATGCCGAGAGTCTCGCCGCGACCGACATGGAAGGAGACGCCGTCGACCGCCTTCACGACCCCGTCCTGGGTGTGAAACTGGGTCTGCAAGTTGCGCACTTCAAGCAGTGGGGCCATCGATTCCTCACTTAGCGGTCCGAAGAGCGGTACGACCTTAGTGCTCGGGGATGCCTGTAGAACGCCGCTGCATCCGTGAATGGTGCGCGTCTATGCGGCGGCCGGCGGCACGGCCGGGGGGGCGACATTGCTGTATAGGTGTATAGCCGTGGCATGAGGTTAGTTGATCGTACCATGGCGCTCTAATACTGTCAAGAAAGGTTAAACCCGTTAAGGCTGATGCAATCTCTGGCCTGCGCCTGCGTGGCCTGCAAGGGCCCGCGTAGGCGGGCTTCGCAGCACTAGACTGCCGGTTCACCGGCCGGGCGTGGGCGAATAGAGCGACAATGACGTGGCCCCCAACCCCCGCGGGCAAAGAGCGGCGAGGAGGGGGCCCTCAGCTCATCAGCACCCCGGCCAGGCGGCGATGGATGCTGCGGTGACGCCAGTCGATCTTCCAGAGCAGGCGCTGGACGAGCTGGGCATCGTAGGCGAGCCGGGCGTTGCGCTCGGGGTCAGTCGGGTCGAAGAGGCCCTGACCCTCGCCGTCGAAGCTATTGGCGACATAGGCGAGGGCCTGCCCACGCATCTCGCCGTCGACCGTCACCCCGCCCCGCAGCAGGCTGCGGGCGACCTCGGGCGACGGGCCGAGGGCCCTGAGGCCGCGGCCGCCCAAGACAGCCCTGAGCCGGGCCCTTGCCTCGCGCGGGTCGTGCTGGGCCGCGGCCAGCATCGCGCGCTGCAGGCCGGCGGGCGGGGGCGGCAGGACGGGCACGCGCGCGTCGGCGTGCAGGGCCGGGCTAAACTCGATCTGGCCGGCGTGGCGGAGCACATGTTGGTCGAGAGGCGCGCTCGCCCGCGACAGATGCAGGGTTGCGGTGATGAAGCAGTTGGGCGGCACCACGGGCTGCTCGTGCCTGGGCAGGCCGGGCAAGACCAGGTGGCGCTCGCCGTGAGGCCCGACGCGCAGGAGCCGATCAACATAGAGCTGCAGCTCCTCGAGGGCCAGGCCCTTGAGCAGCACCAGATAGACCTTGCCGGCATTCTCGGGCGCGGCGGCCTCCTGTAAAGTCTCGAGGAACTGGCTGGCCCCGAAGCGCTCGTGGATGCCGCGGTAGTAGCTGCTCTGGCTGCCGCGGCGCGCCCAGCTATCGGAGCCGATGGTGACGAATTGGCCGCTCTCGGCGCCGACGACTGCGCCGGCGAAGCCCGCGGCGAGGGCGGCCTTGCCGGCCCCCTCGCGGCCGGTCAGCGCGACGAAGGGGTTGGTCTTCAGCGAGACGTAGTAGGCCACCAGAAACGTGCGCGGGAAGGAGCCACCGAGGGCGCTGGTCAGATGGGCGACGAGCTGCTGCTCGCCGCCAGCGGCATGCTGGGCGCGGTACGCGGGCCCGCCGGCCATAGCTGGCCAATCCAGCGCCGACTTCCCCCGGCCCTCTTTGGCCTTGCCGCCGGCGCCATTGCCGGCGGCGTGGAAGCTATAGGCGATCATAGTGTGTTACCCGAGACGTATATCCGATGAGTCGCCGACGTTCAGCTCGTGGCTGATCCCGTCGACATAGGCTTTATCCCCGATCAGGCTGCGCGCCATGATCACCGACTGAATCTGGGCCCCGGCGTTGATGATCGAGTCCTTGACGATCGAGTCCTTCACGATCGCGCCCGCGGCGACCGAGACGAACGGGCCGACCACCGAGTTCTCGACCACAGCGTTCGGCGCGATGTACACGGGCGGGATGATCACCGACTGGGTCACCTCGCCCGACTGGCTGTGGCCATGCTCGAGCAAGTAGCGATTGGTGTCGAGCAGCGCCTCGATCGTGCCGCAGTCGCGCCACATGGGCACGGTCTCGGTCGCGAGCACCTCGCCGCGGTCGATCATGACCTGCAGGGCGTCGGCCAGATAGTACTCGCCCTTGGTCTGGATACCCTCGCTCATGATGTAGCTGATCGCCTCCATCAGGCGCCGGGCCTCGGGCAGGTAGTAAACCCCGATCACGGCCAGGTTCGAAATCGGCTCGGCCGGCTTCTCGACCAGGCGGGTGATCTTGCCGTTCTCGACCACGGCCACTCCGAAGCGCCGCGGGTCGTCGACCTCTTTGCAGTAGATGATGCCCTCGGCGGGGTGGCTGTTGAGCCGGGCCTTGTCGATGCCGAAGAGGCCGTCGCCGAAGACGACCAGCATGGGGCCGTCGGCGAACTCGTTGGCCAGGTAGATCGCATCGGCCTGGCCGCGCATCTCGTGCTGCACCAGGAAGCGCAGCGGGATATTACTGTAGTGTTCGCGGACGTAGTCTTCGATCTGGTTGCCCAGATAGCCGGTCACGAAGATCAACTCGTCGATGCGGATGCCCAGCAGGTCGTCGATGATATGGGCGAGCACCGGCTTGCCGGCCACGCTGACCAACGGTTTCGGCTTGCTGAACGTGTGAGGGCGCAGGCGTGTACCGAGGCCGGCCGTCAAAATCATGACACGCATACTGGCCTCAGTTCCTCGATGCGCAGCCGCCGCCGCAGCAGCCAGCCCCACATCCTCCGCTGCTTACAGGTGTTGCGGCCGGCTCTGCGACTGCGGTTCCGCCGCCGCGGGTGTGGGCGGCAAAGACCGAGAGGCGCCGCTGCACCTGCTCGCCGCCACAGCGTGGGCACGTCACCCCGGCGTCATCCTGGTCCATACGTCGTAGGCGATCGAAGTGGCTGTTGCAGGCCAGGCAGCCGTACTCGTACATCGGCATGTAGCACCTCTGAGGCTCGCTGCTGCGCCCTGTGCGCGCCAGAATTATACCATGCCGGCTTTCGCCTCGGGTGACAGAAGAATCAGCGCCGCCGCCGCCAGGAGTGATTGTCTCATTCCGCGCCGGCTGATTGTCGCTGCCCACGGGCCGATTGTCCTGATATAATCCCATCTGCTGGCCCGAACGCCAGTGTACAGGGACAATCGCAAGGAGGGCGCTGTGCAGTTTGAGCTTGACCGTGGAAGTCGCGAGCCCCTCTACAGGCAGCTGGCCACCAGTGTGCAGCAGCGCATCCGCAGCGGGGCCCTGCCGCCGCGCACGCGCCTGCCCACGGTGCGCCAGCTGGCCCAGCAGCTCGGCGTCACGCGCCTGACGGTCCATAGCGCCTACGCCGAGCTGCAGGCCGGCGGCTGGCTCGAGGCCACCGTCGGTCGCGGCACCTTCGTGGCCGAACGTATCGAGCAGCTGCTCAGCCCCCCCGAGGCCGAGCTCGGCCGCGAGGTCACCCCCGCCGGCATGCTCGCCGACATGCTGCGCATGACCCAGCTCCCGGGCCTCGCGACCCTGGCCCGCGCCGACCCCGCCCCCGAGCTCTTCCCCTTGCGCAACTGGCAGCGCGCCACAGAGCTTGCGCTCAGCGCGGGCGGCCCCAGCCTGATGAGCTATATGACTCCCCAGGGCGACCTGACCCTGCGCTCGATCCTGGCCGAGGTGGTGCGCGAGCGGGGCATCTCGGCCGGCCCCGACGAGCTGATGATCGTCGGCGGGGTGACCAACGGCATGGCCCTGGCCACCACCCTGCTCGCCCGCCCCGGCTCGACCGTTCTGGTCGAAGAGCCGACCTACCTCGGCCTGCTCAACATCCTCGCCGCCCAGGGTGTCCGCGCCGTGGGTCTGCCCACCGACGACGAGGGCCTGGTGGTCGAGGCGGTCGCCCAGGCTCTGGCAACCGAGCGCCCGGCCTTCCTCTACACCATCCCCACCTTCCAGAACCCCAGCGGTAGCTGCCTCAGCGCGCCGCGCCGCGCCGCCCTGCTCGAGCTCGCCGCCCGCCACGCCCTGCCAATCGTCGAGGACGATATCTATGGGCTCATGGCCTACGAGGGTACCCCTCTGCCCGCCCTCAAGGCCGACGACCACGCCGGGCTGGTCATCTATATGAGCAGCTTCTCGAAAAGCCTGATGCCCGGCCTGCGCATGGGCTATGTCGTCGCCCCCCCGGCTCTGATCCGCCAGCTCGTCCGGCTACGGCAGGCCCAGGATCTCTGCTCGCCCACTCTGACCCAGCGGGCCCTGGCGATCTTTATCGAGCAGGGCTGGTGGCAGAACCACCTGCGCCGCATGCTGCCCCGCTACCGCGAGCGGCGCGATACCCTGCTGCGGACCATGGAGCGCCACTTCCCGATGGGCGTGACCTGGACCCACCCCCGCGGCGGTTTCTCGACCTGGGTCTCGCTGCCCCAGGGCATCTCGGCGATCGAGCTCTATATGAGTGCGATCAGCCGCGGCGTCGCCTTCGCCCCCGGCAAGGCCTTCAGCGCCTCGGGCGAGAGCGCATCCCATCTGCGCCTCTGCTTCAGCGCCGAGCCACCCGAGCGCCTCAGCGAGGCCGTCGCCACCCTCGGCGCCCTCATCCGCGAGCGCGGCGGCAGCCGGAGCTTCCCTACCTCCTCAGACCCTGGGGATTATGTCCCGGTTGTATGAAATAATTCATACCACAGACTGACGCTCTTTTTTTCAAAGAAGAATATTATATTTCTTAAGCGAAACCAAGAAGGACAACCCGATGAGCGAGCTTGACGAGCACGATATGCACATCCTCGGCCTGCTGCAGCAGGACGGGCGCATGACCCACGCCGAGCTAGCCGTGCGCGTCGGCCTGGCCGCGCCCACCGTACAGCGGCGGGTGCGCCTGCTCGAAGAGCGGGGCTACATCAAGGGCTACACGGCCGTGCTCGACCCGCTGCTGCTCGACCTGAGCGTGACCGCCTTTATCTTCGTCGAGTCGAACGCCGGCTGCGACCTCGACACCCTCGGGCGTTTCCTCGGCGAGCTGCCCGGCGTGCAAGAGGTCTTTCATCTCTTCGGCGAGTGGTGCTTTCTGATCAAGGTGCGCACCAGCAGCCTCCAGAACCTCGAGCGCATGGTCTACCAGGATCTGCGCAAGAACCCCGACGTGCGACGCACCCAGACCACCCTCTCTTCATCCGCGGTGCTCGAGACCACCCGGCTGCCGCTGGCCGAGCCAGCCGCGGCCCGCTGACCGCCCAGGCGACGACATGCAGACAGTACCGTGCCCGCAAAGGCACCGACGGGGGACACTGCTATGTACAACTCCTACTTCGAGGACCTGATCCAGGCCGAGACCCGCGAGGCCGACCGCCGTATGCTCTTCCTGGCTCTGCGGAGCCGCCGCACCAGCCTCTGGCCGCGCAATCTGCTCACCGCGCTCTTCTGGCTGCTTGGAGTGACCCGATGAAACCCTCGCCCCGCACCGGCTACCTGCTGGCAGTTCTGGCGGCCCTGATCTGGGCCGCCACGGCCCCGATGCTCTCGTACCTGCTCTCGAACTATAGCATCACGGCCCTGACCCTGGCCTTCTGGCGCGACGCCTTCATCGCCATCGCCTGCCTGGCGGGCATCGGGGCGACGGCCCTGGCGACGGGCAAGGGGCTGCCCAGTCTGACCCGGGCCGAACTGCGGGGCTTCGCCCTGATGGGCGTGATCAGCGTGGGCATCTACCACGCCCTGTTCGTCACCTCTGTGGCGCTCAACGGGGTGGCCATGGCCATCGTGCTGATCTACCTCTACCCCACCTTCGTCACTCTGGGCGCCCGGCTGCTCTTCAAAGAGGCGATCGGCGCCGCGCAGATCGTCGCCCTGCTGCTCTCGATCATCGGTTGCGCCCTGCTGGTGCGGGTCTATGACCCGTCTGTGCTGCGGGTATCGTGGATCGGCGTGCTCGTCGGCCTCGCCTCGGCCGTGACCCACGCGGGCTATGTGCTCTTCAACCAGCGCGCCGTGGTCCGCCATAGCGCCTGGCTCTCGCTCGCCCTGACCATGACCTTCGGCTCTCTGGCCCTCATGGTCCTGGCCTCGGTCGCGAACGGGCCGGCCAGCCTGATGCAGGTCGGGCCCGGCCTCGAGCCGTGGCTGATCATCCTGGCTCTGTCCCTCGGGCCGACCCTCGGCGGCTACGCCCTCTTCACCATGTGCCTGCGCCACCTGCCCGGCCGCATCGCCAGCGTGATCATGGTGATCGAGGCCCCGATCGCCACGGCCGCCGCCGTGCTGCTGCTCGGCGAGCGCATCGAGCCCGCCCAGGTCGCCGGCATGGCCCTGATCCTGATCGCCGCCGTGCTGCCCGGGCTGCCCCTGCGCCTGCCGGGCCGCCCCGCGCCCGCCCCGATGGCCGATTAGCGGTCCCAGCCGGAGGGCTCAGGAGGGC
>CAZKTU010000281.1:0-7886 GCA_964555675.1 uncultured Oscillochloris sp. | reverse complement strand
AGGGGCTTGCCCCTCGCAAAAGGGGTTCGCAGGGGCTTGCCCCTCGCAAAAGGGGGTCAGCAGGGGCTTGCCCCTGCTCGCTACGCCTGGGCCAGCGTGGCCAGCCTGTTGGCGGCCGGGCCGACCAGCTCGGGGCGGTGGCGGGCGTACCAGGCCAGCTCGTCGCGCAGCGTCTCCTTGAAGGGCCGGAAGGTCGCCCCGAGCTCGCGCACGGCCTTGGCGGACGAGAGCGGGTGGGGCTCGCGCAGGGTCTTGATGCCCTCGACCGGCATCGAGGCGGGCTTGCCGGTGATGCGGCTGGCCGCCTCGCTGACGTGGGCGACGGCGAGCACGACCCCGTAGGGCACGCTGATGCGCGGGGCCGGGACGCCGCTGAGCTCCTCGAGCATGGCGAAGAGCTGCGGGAAGGGCAGCGGCTCGTCGCCGCCCACGATGTAGCGCTCGCCGCTGCGGCCGCGCTCGGCGGCGTTGGCCATGGCCCGGGCGACGTCGCGGGCGTCGGTGGGGGCGCCATAGCCGGGGAAGCTGACCGGCAGGCGCCGATTCAGGTAGTCGAGCAGCAGCTGGCCGCTGCTGGTCGGGGCCCGGTCGCCCGGGCCGAACATCCAGCCGGGCTGGATCAGCACCACCGGCAGCTTGCTCGTGCGCAGAAACGCGTCGATGGCCTGGTCGCCCTCCAGCTTGCTGCGGAAGTAGAGGTTCGCGTAGACCTGCGCGTCGGGCGGGGTGCTCTCGTCGGCCGGCAGGCCGTTGGGGCGCTTGCCGTAGACGCCGCTCGAGCTGGTGTGGACCACCCGGCTGAGCCCGTGGGCCTCGGCGGCCCGCAGCAGCTCGAGGGTGCCGTCGATGTTGATCGCCTTGAGCTTCGCCCAGTGGTCGACGCCCGGCTGGTAGTATTCGCGGAAGTAGGCCGCGGCGTGGAAGAGCACGTCGTGGCCGGCCAGGGCCGGGGCGAAGCCCGCGACTCGCTCCATGTCGCCCTCGACCAGGCTGACGCCCAGGGCGGCCAGGTGGCCGGCCTTTGCCTTCGAGCGCACCAGGGCGGTGACGCTGTGACCGTCTGCGATCAGGGTCTCGACCAGGTTGCCGCCCAGCAGGCCTGTGGCCCCGGTGACAAATGCGCGCATAATCAGCCTCCGCTTGCGACGTGGGGCGTCGCGTGGTATCCTCAAAACATGAGCGAGCGCTCACGATTAATAATATGAGCACTTGCTCACGTTGTCAAGGGTGATCCGACCATGGAAGACGAAACCCCGCTCATGCGGCGCAGCCCCCGCCAGGCCCGGGGCAGAGAGCGCGTGGCCCGCCTGCTCGACGCGGCCGAGGAGCTCTTTGGCGAGGTGGGCTACGAGGCCGCCTCGACCAACCAGATCGCGGCCCGCGCGGGCGTGCCGATCGGCTCGCTCTACCAGTTCTTCCCCAACAAAGAGGCGATCGTCGGCGCCGTGGCCCTGCGCTACCAGGAGGGCGCCGCCGCTGCCTTGAGCGCCGCGCTCGCGCCTGCCTCCGCCGAGCTCGCGCCCGAAGCCCTGGCCGGCCTGGTGCTGGAGGCCATGGTCGCCTTCGGCTCGGCGCGCATGGGCTTCACGCGGATCGTGCTCCAGGCCGGGGCCGACCCGCACTTGGCCGGGGCCGCCGCCGCAATCATGGACATTGCCGCCGCGCAACTCGAGGCGATCCTGGCCGTGCGCAGCCCCGCCTTGCCGCCCCATCAGCGCTCGCTGGCCGCGCGGGTGGCCATGACGGCCGTCATGGCCCTGCTGGCCCTGGTCACGGCCGAAAAGCAGCGCGGCCCCGAGCACGTCAAGGGGATCCTCGCCGAGGCCCAGCAGCTGCTCGCCGCCTACCTCGCCGCCATCGATGAAAGAGCCAGGGCCGGGCGGGCTCAAAACTGATGGTACAATGGTGCGAACGAACAGCGGAGACCTAGGGACCCGGCGCAGACCTATGCCAATCGCCTATCAGGAGCAGGCCCAGCTTACGTGCCCCACCTGCGGCGCCGACTTCGAGGCGCCCGTCTGGCTGATCCTCGACGCCCAGGAGCAGCCGGGCGCTGTCGATGAGCTGCTGCGCGATGAGCTGAACCTGGTGCGCTGCCCCGGCTGCGGCGCGACCGGCCCCGCCGGCGCCCCGCTGCTCTTCCACGATGCCCTGGCCCGCCGCGTGATCTTCGCGCCCGCCCCCGGCGCGGTCGAGCACGAGTGGCGCGAGCAGGCCCGCGAGCTCCACGCCGTCCTCGTCGGCTCGATCCCCGAAGAGCAGCGCCGCCCCTACCTGGCCGACGTCGATATCGCCCAGGACCTCGCCGGCGTCGCCCATCTGCTGCGCCGCGCCGCCGCCCGCAGAGGCGGCCCAGGGGCGCGGGGGCCACAGGCGGGCGGCGCTCCGCCAGCCTCGTCAGGCGCCCCTGGCCTCCCCTTCGCCAGCGCGGGCAGAGCGGGCGCGCCCCCCCCGGTGGCGGCCGAGGGCGATGCGCAAGCCCCGCCCCTGCTCGTCGCCGTCGAGGCCCTGCTCAGCGCCAATACGCCCGCCGAGCTCGACGAGATCTTGGCGGCCCACCCGGTGCTGCTCGAGCCCGCCACCGACCAGACTCTGGCCCAGCTGGCCGATGTGGCCGTCGAGCAGCGCGCCTACGAGATCGCCGACAGCCTGCGCGAGGCCCGCGCCCTACTGGCCCGCGTCGGCGGCGTCGCGACAGGGGCGCCCCTCGCCCCGGCCGAGGCCCCCGCCGAGATTATGGTCACCGCCCTCCCCGAGGCCGCGCTGCACGACCTGCTGCGCGCCCAGAGCGCCGCCGAGCTCGAGGGTGTGGCGGCCGCCCACCCCCTGCTGCTGCGCCCCGAGGTCGACCGCCTGCTGGCCGAGCGGGTCGAGCACGCCATCGACGACGGCCATGAGCGCCTGGCCCACGCCCTCGAAGAGCGCCGCGAGGCCCTGGTCGAGCTGCGGGCCGCCCTGGCCGGCGCCGCCCCGCTCGACGAGCCCGCCCCGGTCGCCTCCTTCGACGAGGCGATCGAGGCTCTCTTGCTGGCCGAGGGCGAGGCGGCCCTGAGCGAGGTGATCGACCGCTACCCGGTGCTGCTCGAGGACGTGGCCGCCCAGGCCCTCTGGCAGTTCGCCGCCGAGGCCCGCGCCAGCGGCGACGAAGAGCTGGCCCGCTATGCGGTCGAGTGCCGCGAGATGCTCCGTCGCGTCCGCGAAGGCCTGAGCGACTGACGAGGAACACTATGCTCAAACGCACGCCGCTCTTCGAGGCCCACGTGGCCATGGGCGCCCGCATGGTCGAGTTCGGCGGCTGGGAGATGCCGGTTCAGTACAGTGGCGTGATCGACGAGCACCAGGCCGTGCGCAACGGGGCCGGGCTCTTCGACATCAGCCACATGGGCCGCTTTATGGTGCGCGGCCCCGACGCCGAGGCCTTCCTCCAGCGGGTCGCCACCTGCAACCTGGCCAGCATCGCCCTGGGCCAGTCGAACTATGGGCTGCTCTGTCGCCCCGACGGCGGGATCGTCGACGATATCTTCATCTATCACCTCGACGACGAGTTCCTGGTGGTGGTCAACGCCTCGAACCGCGACAAAGACTGGGCCTGGCTCGCCGAGCACAGCTCGGGCTTCGACGTCGAGCTCGAGGACCGCTCGGAGCGCTGGGCGATGGTGGCCCTGCAAGGCCCCGCCGCCGAGGCCCTGCTCGCCGCCGCCGAGGACTCGACCACGGAGGACGTCGGCGGCCTGCCCTTCCACGGCGTGGCCCTCACCACGATCTTCGGGGCCACCGCCCTGATCGCCCGCACCGGCTACACCGGCGAGGACGGCTTCGAGCTCTTCTTCGACGCCGCCCGCGCCCCCGCGATCTGGCGCCGCCTGCTCGAGCTCGGCCCCCCCGGCAGTGTCAAGCCCTGCGGCCTCGGCGCGCGCGACAGCCTGCGCTTCGAGCCCTGCCTGGCCCTCTACGGGCACGAGATCAGCGATACCATCAACCCCTACGAGGCCCGCCTCGGCTGGGTGGTCAAGCTCGACAAGGGCGACTTCGTCGGGCGCGAGGCCCTGGCCGCGATCAAGGCCCAGGGCCCCGCCCGCAAGCTCACCGGCTTCGAGCTGCTCGGCAAGGGCGTGGCCCGCGGGGATTACCCCGTCCACTCGCTCGCCGGCGAGCCGGTGGGCTTCGTGACCACGGGCATGCCCTCGCCCACCCTGGGGCGGCCCCTGGGCATGGCCTATGTGCCCACCGCGCTCAGCGCCGAGGGCAGCGAGTTCGACGTGATCATCCGCGAGAAGCCGGTCCGCGCCCGGGCCGTTAAGATGCCGTTCTACAAGCCGCACTATAAGAAGTGAGGAGCGCGTCGGCGCCCCTCGGAGCCGCGCAGCACGCTGCGCGCAGACGGAGCTTCACATGAGCCCGAAGATCCCGGCAGATCTCCGCTACAGCAAGTCGGACGAGTGGGTGCGGGTCGATGGCGACGAGCTGGTGATCGGCATCACCGACTTCGCCCAAGACGCCCTCGGCGACATCGTCTACCTCGAGCTGCCCCAGGTCGGCGCGACGATCACCCCCGGCGTCTCGTTCGGCGTGATCGAATCGGTCAAGGCCAGCTCGGACCTGTACGCTCCCATCGGCGGCGAGGTGCTGGCCGTGAATAGTTCCCTCGAGGCCGACCAGGAGCCGATCAACAAGGACCCCTACGGCGATGGCTGGCTCCTCCGCGTGCGCCCCTCGGGCGCCGAAGAGGAGGGCCTGATGGACGCCGAGGCCTACGCGAAGTACTGCAAGGAGCGGGAGCACTAGCGGCTCACCTGGTGCGACCGCTGCCATGCGCCAGGCGGTTCGGAGGGGCCTGGCCCCTCCGAACCGCCCCGCCCCCAAATGGCGAAGGTCACGCTACGTGACCTTCGAGAGAGCAATGATGTCACACTATATTTCGATTACCGAGGCCGAGCGCGCCGAGATGCTCCAGGCGATCGGGGTCGGCTCGACCGCCGACCTGTTCGTCGACGTGCCCGCCGCGCGGCGCTTCCCGCGCCTCAACCTGCCCCAGCCGCTGTCCGAGCCCGAGCTCGTGCGCGAGCTGCTGGCCATGAGCGGGACCAACGCCAACGTCCACAGCCACAGTATCTTCCTCGGCGCGGGTGCGTACAACCACTTCGTGCCGGCGGCGGTCGACCAGATTCTGCGCCGCGGCGAGTTCTACACGGCCTATACGCCCTACCAGCCCGAGATCAGCCAGGGTACGCTCCAGGCGATCTTCGAGTACCAGAGCCTGATCTGCTCGCTCACCGGCATGGAGATCGCCAACGCCTCGCACTACGACGGGGCTACCGCGATCGCCGAGGCGGCGATCATGGCCCTGAATGTGACCCGCGGCCGGCGCAAGATCGTCGTGGCCCGCGGGGTCAACCCGCAGTACCGCGCCGTCCTGCGCACCTACATGCAGGCCCTCGATGTGACCGTCACCGGCGACGAGACCCCCGGCGCCACGATCGAGGATGCCCTGGCCCTGGTCGACGAGCAGACCGCTCTGCTGATCGTCCAGAGCCCCGACTTCCTCGGCCGGCTGCACGATCTGCGCGGCCTGGCCGCCGCGGTGCAGGCGAAGGGGGCCCTGCTGTGCGTCCACTTCGACCCGATCGCCCTCGGCCTCTTCCAGACCCCCGCCGAGGCCGGCGCCGACATCGCCACCGCCGAGGGCCAGCCCCTGGGGATCGGCATGAACTTCGGCGGCCCCTACCTGGGCATCTTCACCACCCGCCAGAAGCACGTCCATAAGATCGCCGGGCGCATCGTCGGCGTGACCAAGGATGTCGACGGCAGGTTGGCCTATGTGCTGACCCTGCGGGCGCGCGAGCAGGACATCCGCCGCGAGCGGGCCACCAGCAATATCTGCACGAACCAGGGTCTGATGGCCCTGGCCGCAACGGTGTACATGAGCCTGATGGGCAAGCAGGGTATGCGCAAGGTGGCCGAGCTGTGCTACCACCGCGCCCACTACGCCGCCGCCGCGATCGCCGCCCTGCCCGGCTACAGCGTCCACGGCGGCCCCTTCTTCAAGGAGTTCGTGGTGCGCTGCCCGCGCCCGGTAGCCGAGATCAACGCCGCCCTGCGCGAGCAGCAGATCGTCGGCGGCTACGACCTGGGCGGCGACGAGCCCGAGCTCGGCGACGCCATGCTGCTCGCCGTCACCGAGATGAACAGCAAGGCCGAGATCGACCGATTGGTTGCGGCGCTGCGGACGGCCGCGTGATGACCAAGGACGAAAGACAAAAGACGAAGGACAAGCCATTCGGCGATTGGCAGGCCGGGTGGTTTCGGTCTTTGGTCGTTGGTCTTTGGTCTAATTCATGATCACCGACGCACAGCTTGGCCGGATCGTCGCCCACGCCCTGCCGGGGGCGCGCCTGCTTGGGGCCGAGCCCCTGGGCGAGCGCACCCTGCGCCTGGAGATGCGCGAGGGGCGGCGGGCGGTGCTGCGCCTGCCCGGCCCGCCCGACCCCGGCGCCGGCGATCCCCTCGCCGCCGAGGCCGCCGCCTTGCTCGCCCTGCGGGCCGAGATCGACCTGCCCCTGCCCGCACTGCTCGCCCACGACCTGCGCGGTGAGGCCGGGACGCCCTATCTGCTCACCAGCTATCTCGAGGGCATGTCCCTGCTCGAGGCCAATCCGGCCATGAGCGAGGAGCAGCGCTACGCGGTCGGCCGCGAGCTCGGCGCCCTGCTCGCCCGCGCCCACGGCTACCTGGCCGCCCACTATGGCGCCCTCGACCCCGCCGCCCCCCCCGAGCCTGTGAGCGACGCCGATGTGCAGCATCTGCGCGAGGCGGCCCTGACCGACGACGACGAGGACCTGCGCTATCTGCGCGCCCGCCTCGACGCCGCCATCGACGCCGCCGTTGCCGCCGGCGAGCTCGAACAGACCGACGCCGAGCGCATCGCCGCCTGGGCCGAGGCTAACCTGGCCCCCACCGGCCGGCCCGCCAGTCTCGTTCACGGCGACCTGCGGCCCGAGCGCCTGCTCGTGCGCCGCCGCGAGCGCGGCTGGGTGCTCGGTGGCCTCGTCGGCTGGGGCTTCGCCTTGGGCTGGCGCCCCGCCTGGGATCACGTCGGGGTCATGGAGCAGTTCCCCGGCAACGACTACTTCAGTCTGCGCGTCGGCTACGGCAACGCCTACGACGCTACCACCGAGCGCCGCTACGACCAACTGCGCGAGTTCGCCCTCGCGCCCTTCCGCCTCGCCCTCTTCCTCGAGGCCGGACGGGCCGACCTGGCTCTGGCGCTGCTGCACGAAGGAGATGAGGCATGAGCACCGCTACACGCCTGCTCACCGCCGAGGAGTTCGCCGCCCTGCCTGGCTCCCGCCACCAGGAGCTCGTGCGAGGGGAGGTTGTGGAAACCATGCCACCTGGCAGAAAGCACGGTAAGCTCGCGCTCAAGATCGGCAAGCTCATCGACAATTGGGTCGAACAGAACGGCGGCGAGGCTGGGGTCGAGTCGGGTTTCATTCTGGCGCGCGACCCTGATCTTGTCCGTAGCCCCGATGTCTACTATGTTCGTGCCGAGCGTCTGCCCGAGGGGGAGGTCTCCGAGGCCTTCTGGACTATCGCCCCTGACTTGGCGGTCGAGGTCGTCTCGCCCAGTGATACCGCCGACGAGGTCGAGGCGAAGGTCTTCGAGTACCTCGCCGCAGGCACGGCGGTGGTATGGGTCGTCTATCCGCGCTCGCGGCGCGTCACCGTGCACACGCCCGATGGCCTCGCCCGTACCTACGGCCCCGAGGCCACCCTCGTCAGCCCCGAGCTGCTGCCGGGCTTCAGCGTGCCCATTAAGGACTTGTTTGGGTAGCCGCGATGTGCTTGCGGGGGAGGCCCAAGCCGCAGGCGTTCAGGGCGCGGTCGAG
>CAZKTU010000280.1:2229-7941 GCA_964555675.1 uncultured Oscillochloris sp. | reverse complement strand
CCACCGAGGCGGTGATCGCGTCGCTGGCGCCGTTGCCGATCGAGAGCAGGGCGACCACCGAGGCCACGCCGATGATCACGCCGAGCATGGTCAGGAAGGCGCGCACCTTATTGGCGAACAGGCTATCGAAGGCCAGGCGTACCACCTCGCCGACGCCCACCGTCGAGTTCCCTTCAGCGCCCAGGGGCGCGAGGATGGGCAGGTCGGCAAGCTCGGGGCGCGGCTCGGTGCTGTCTGCCGGCGCGCCTGGGGCGACTGTCGTTGTCACAGCGGTTCTCCTTGTGGCAAAAGCTTAATTACGGCGATCTTCGACGAGCAGGCCGTCGCGCATAACCAGCACCCGGCGGGCGTAGGCGGCGATGTCGGCCTCGTGGGTCACCAGCACGATCGTGATGCCCTGCTCGCGGTTGAGCCGCTGGAGGATGTGCATAATCTCGACGCTGGTCTTGCTATCCAGGGCCCCGGTGGGCTCGTCGGCCAGCAGCACCGCGGGGCTGCCCACCAGCGCGCGGGCGATGGCCACGCGCTGTTGCTGGCCGCCCGAGAGCTCGGTCGGCTTGTGGTCCATGCGCTTGCCCATGCCCACGATCTGCAGGGCGATAGTGGCGCGACGATGGCGCTCGGCGGTCGGCACCCCGCGGTAGATCAGGGGCATCTCGACCTGGCGCAGGGCCGGCTGGCGCGGCAGCAGCATGTACTGCTGGAAGACGAAGCCCAGCTTGCGCGCCCGCACCAGCGACAGGTCGTCGCCCGAGAGGCTGGCCACCTCGACCCCGTCGAGCTGGTAGCTGCCGCCGCTGGGCGTGTCCAGGCAGCCAATCATGTTCATCAGGGTGCTCTTGCCGCTGCCGCTCGGGCCCATGATCGCCACGAACTCGCCCGGCTCGATCGCGAAGCTGACCCCCTGGAGCGCACCGACCTCGATGTCGCCCATGCGGTAGATCTTGGTCAGGTCGCGGATGGCAATCGTTGGATGCATAGCTTGTTTCCTTTAGTTTCCGAAGAGGCCGCCGCCCGCGCCGGGGGCAGCGGCGTTGGGGTTGATGACGATCACGGCGCCCTCGGGCAGGCCGCCGAGCAGCTCGGTCTGCACACCGTCGCTCAGGCCGGTCTGCACCTCGACCTCGCTGGTCGTGCCGTCGGCGTCCTGCACCAGCACCACCCGCCCGGCGCCCTTGGGCTGCAGCGCCGTGTTCGGCACCAGCAAGACATCCTCGCGCGTGGCGGTGCGGATCTCCAGGTTGGCGGTCATCCCCACCTTCACCGCGGCGTCAGTGTCGGGGAAGGCCACTCGCACCCTGTAGGTCACGACGTCATTAGTCGTCTCGGCCGCCGGGGCCACGTAGCTGACCGTGCCCTCGGTCGCCCAGTCGGGCAGCGCGTCGATACTGAGCTCCACGGGCATACCCACCGTCACCTGGGCCGCGTCGTTCTCGCTGAGGCGCAGGTCGATGTGCAGCGGGTCGCGATTCACCAGGGTCAGCGCGGGCGCGGCGCTCGAGGCCTCGCTGCCCGGTACAATATTCACGGCCGTCACGATCCCGCCGAAGGGGGCGCTCAGGGTGGCCTGCTCGAGGTTCAGGCGCGCCTGCGCGAGGTTATTGCGAGCCTGGGCGACGGCCGCCTCTTGCTGGGACAGGTCGGTTGCCGTGGCGGGGGCCGACAGCTGGTCCAGGTTGGCCTGGGCCTGGTCGAGGCCGGCCTGCGCCGCCGCCACATCGGCGGCCGTGCCGCCCTGGCGCAGCCGCTGGAGGTTGGCCTGGGCCTGGTCGAGGCTGGCCTGCGCCTTGACGATCTCGACCTGCTCGGCGCCGGCCTGGGTGCTGCGCAGCTGCTCGTCGGCGTTGCGCAGCTGAGCCTCGGCCCGCGCCAGGCCGGTGCGCTCGGCCTCTTTGCTCTCGTCGAGGGCGACCTGGCGCTGGCGCACGCTCTCCTCGGCGCTGCTGACGGCCCGCAGCGCGGCGGCCTCCTCGTCTTTGCGCGCCTGGGACAGGTCGCCGGGCAGCTTCTCGAGCTCGCGGTTGTCCCAGTAGATCCGGCTGTACTCATCCTGGGCGTTGCGCAGGCTCTCGGCGGCCTGGAGCAGGGCCGACTCGGCGGTGGTCTTGGCGGCAGAGAGGCTGGCGCGCTGGCTTGCGAGCTCGGCGACGGCCTGGTCGTAGCTGCTCTGGGCGCTGGCCAGGGTGTCCGCCTTGGGGCCGGCGAGCAGATCGTCGAGGGTGGCCTGAGCCGAGCGGACCTGGGCCTCGGCCTCGGCGATATCGGCCGCGGTCACGTTACCGCTGCGGGTCTTGGCCAGGTTGGCCTCGGCGCTGGCGACACTGGCCCGCGAGGCGGCGAGCTGTTCGGGTGTGGCATTGCCCTCGAGCAGCTGGGCGAGCCGCGCCTCGGCGCTCTGCAGGCTGGCCTCGGCATTGGCCACCTGCAGCGCGAGGTCGCGGGTGTCGAGGCGAGCCAGCGGCTGGCCGGCCTGCACAAGCTCACCCTCGGCCACGAGCACCTCGGTGACGCTGCCGGCGACGCGGAAGGGCAGGTCGAGAGTCTGCTCGGCGGCAATGCTGCCGCTGCCGGCGACAGTGGCGACCAGGGTGCCGCGGCCGACGGTCGTTGTGGGCAGGGCGACGCTGGTCGCGGCGCCGCCCTGCGTAATGCTGAAGGCCAGGGCGGCGAGAATGGCAAGCACAATCACTACCAGGCCGGCGACGAGCCAGCGGCGACTCAGGGGGGCGCGGGCGGTGGGTGCGGTCGAGACAGCCATGAGAGCAGTCCTTTCGTGCAGGCCGCAACGGCTGCGGCAGCTGTTTCTAAGCCTACCTGGCCGTCGACCCGACGTCATCGGGTGAACGGCCAGAGCCCATGTCATCCAAGGGTTGACACTGTCGGCCAAATGGATGACACGCCCCGCTCTGAATGGCAGATAGGCATTGGCGCGCGCTGCTGCTATCATGAGGACCAGAGGGAGGTTCTATGCTGCGTGACCAGCCCACCGTGCCGCTCGAGCAAGACCAGCGCGAGCGCCTGCCTGATGAAGAGCGGCGGCGCCGCGGCGATCTGGTGCTGCGCGCCTGGCCAATCCTGCTCATCCCGCCCGTGATCGCGCTGCTGACCATGTTCAGCATTCGCGCGCTCGACGGTAGAAGCGTCGGCGAACCGCCCACGAGCCTGCCGGTCGGGCCAGTTGTGGGCGTCACCCTGCTCGGCCTGATGAGCGCGGTGATCATCCTGGCGCGCCTGGGTCGCCCCACGATCTCAGCGCTGCTGCTGATCGGTTGCTGGACCTTTGCCACCAGCGTAACCTGGCTGAGCTTCGGGGTGACCTCGTTCTTCCCCGCCCTGCTGGTGCTGCCGATCTGCGCCGCCGGTCTGCTGATCGACCGTGTGGCGACAATCAGCCTGGCCGTGATCGCGATCACCCTGGTGATCCTGGTCGCCTGGCTCGAGAGTCAGGGCCTGCTCCCCCTGGGCATAAACTACCGTGACCCGCTCCGGCTGGTGCTCAGCGAGTATGAGGGCGTGCTCGCCGCGACCTTCTGGGCCGGGCTGTTCATCGCCGTGGCCTGGCTGACCGCCCTGCTGGCCGGCGGGCTACAGCGGGCCCTGGCCCAGAGCCGCGCCCAGGCCGCTCACCTGCAGCAGTTAAGCGCTCAGCTCGAGCTGCGGGTGGCCGAGCAGACCGAGCAACTGCTGGAGCAGGAGCGCGCCGCGGCGACGCTGGAGGAGCGCACGCGCCTGGCCCGCGAGATCCACGACACCCTCGCCCAGGGCCTCTCGGGGATCGCCGTGCAGATCGGCGCGGCCGAGCGCGCCCTGCGCGTGGCGCCTGACGGCGCATCGCAGCACCTTGAGCTGGCCGGCAATCTGACTCGCGAGGCCCTGGCCGAGGCCCGCCGCTCGGTCTGGAACCTGCGCGCCCACGCCCTGACCCGCGGCGACTTGCCCGATGCGCTACAGCGCGTCGCCGAGCTGACCAGCTGGCAGGGGCTGCCGGTGAGCTTCAGCTGCACCGGCGCGGCGATCGCGCTGGAGCCGGCGGTGGAGAGCACCCTGCTGCGGGTAGCCCAGGAGGCTTTGGCCAATGCGCTCAAGCACAGCGGGGCCACGGCGGCCCAGCTCAGCCTGGCCTTTCTGCCCGGGGCAGTCCGGCTGACGGTGTCCGATAACGGGCAGGGCTTTCGCGCCGCCGAGCTCGAGCAGCGCTTTGCGCCGGGGCCCTGGGGCGGGTTCGGCCTGCTGGGGATGGGCGAGCGAGTGGCGGCCCTGGGTGGGCTGCTGACCCTGGAGAACCGTGATGGAGCGGTGGTTCTGGCGGAGCTACCGCTGGAAGGGACAAGGCCATGATCCGAGTGCTGGTCGTCGACGATCATCCAGTGGTGCGCCAGGGGGTCAGCGCCATCCTCAGCTACGAGCCCGGGATCAGCGTGGTGGGGGCGGCGGCCGACGGCGTCGAGGCGCTACGGCTGATCATTGATCAGCAGCCGGACGTGGTGCTGCTCGACCTGCACCTGCCGCAGCTGAGCGGGGTGGAGGTGATGCGCAAGGCCCGCGACGCGGGCAGCGGCGCTCGCTTTCTGATCCTGACCACGTACGATACCGACGAGTACCTGGCGCCAGCGATGGCGGCCGGCGCCAGGGGCTATCTGCTCAAAGACGCGGCGCCCGACGAGCTGGTGCGCGGCGTGCGAGCGCTGGCCGAGGGCGGCGCCGCCTTGCAGCCTGGCATCGCGGCGCGGCTGCTGGGGCGGCTGCAGGGCGGCGAGCGCGACGAGAGCCTGTCGCCGCGCGAGCTTGAGGTGCTGCGTCTGCTGGCGCGGGGCGGCAACAACAAGAGCATCGCCGGCGAGCTGATGATCTCTGAGGGCACGGTGAAGACCTACCTCAGCCGGATCTTCGAGAAGCTCGACGTGCAGAGCCGGGCCGAGGCGGTGGCGGTGGGGCTCAAGCGCCACCTGATCACCGGCGAGGGCTAGTGGGTCATCTGCCGTGACCGGCTCCAAAGGAGAACTGGAGGCAACAGGCCCCACGCGACCACTCCTCCCGCGATGGGGCCTCCTGCACCAGTACGTCGGCAGAGATGACCTCATCTCGCGCCTGATACAGAGCTCAGCTCTGGTCGTTCGCATTGGAGGGCGTCTCGTCGCTTGCGGCCTGCTTGAACTCCCTGATGCTGCTGCCAAGGGCGCCCCCGACGCCCGCGAGCCGGCTTGCGCCGAAGATTGCGATGACGATCACCAGGATGACGAGCAGTTCTGGTACGCCTAAACCCAACATAGTGCCTCCTATAGGGAATCAACAACCCTGAATCCCCTCGCTCACTGTGGTGAGCGAGGGGATGTCCGTGCGAGCTTACCTGAATGTGAACAGCGCCACGTGATCCGTGCCGTCGGTCAGACGCAGGATGAACCGGCGGCTGGTGCCGGACCAGGCACTCAACGTCTTCCAGACGTAGGTGTACTGGCCGCTCGCCGCGTCGTAGGTCAGACCCTGGTTGGCGGTGGTGGTCTGCTCGATGTCGTCGATGGGCGTACCGCTCGAGATGTTGATCTGCTGCGAGGCGGGGTAGCCGGCGGCAAGAATGTTCAGCCCCCTGTTGCCGCCCAGGCTGAACTTGATCGGGATGGAGCGGCCCGCGTTGACCCGATTCACCGTGGGCGAGTTGTCCACCGGCTGGAAGAAACCGGTGAAGGGGAATGTCGGCGGCAGGGTCGTGGTGGT
>CAZKTU010000280.1:0-2129 GCA_964555675.1 uncultured Oscillochloris sp. | reverse complement strand
GCCGCCTGCTTGAGGAACTGGCGCCGCCCCGGGGCAGGCACAGCAGCGGCCTCGCTCGTCTCGAGCAATTGCGCCGCCGACAACTCCGCAAGCGCCAACTCCAGCAGGCGCTCGGCCTGCTGGTTGCTCAGGTTAAACTTCCGGCGCAGCAGCCCGGCCAGCTGCTCCGAGGTTGTCTGGCCGTCGCAGTGCTGCCAGACCAGGGCCGTCGTGGCGTTCAGGACATAGCTCGCGCCGCTATGCGCGTCATAGACGGCTAGCCCATCGCCGACTGCCTCCGTCCGAACCGTCGTGATGCGTCTAGGATTCGTCATTGGGTTCCTTATCTAGCTGCGAAAGAACATCACTCCGGGAAACCTACATCGTCACCTCCTGTTTGTGTGGGGCTTGATCACGAGATAGTGTTTGCAAACTAGCGGCGACGAGTGCGCTGTAGTCGCTCTTCCAGGCCGGCTGGAGCTCGATCAGCCCATGGGGAATCTGGCCCTGGTCGGCGCGCTTGCGCACATAGGCCTCGACTTCCTGCTGGCCGATGTTCGCGTTGGGCCGGTAGTCGCCAAAGGTGCTCATGTGGTAAGAGCCGATGCCGCCCCAGCGGTAGATGTAGGCGATCTCTTCCGGCTTGATGTCGGCGACTTTGATCGCGCCCGGGAAGGCCTTAGACAGTCGCGCCTCGAACACCAGGTCGTAGCCCGAGCCCTCGGGCGGATAGCCGCGCACCGCGTCGAACAGCCGGCGCGACCAGCAACTCGCCACATGAAATAGGTTCTCGCTCGGGCCGCTCAGCACGCCGCTGTTCCAGAGCCAGGCCCGGCGAGGCTTGAAGAAGCCCTTCGCGGGATTGAACTGCTGGACCGAGAAGGAGAGCCGGTGGGGCAGGTAGATATCGTCGTCGTCCCAGACGAAGAGCAGGTCGTGCGCGGCGAGGGCGACGGCCATATTCATCTTCTCGCCGACGGTGCGCACGCGCTTCGGCAGGTTGATCACCCGCACCTCGGGGTGCGCGAAGCTGAGCGTTTGCGGCTCATAATCGTTCAGGACGATCAGCTCTTTCTCGCCCGCGTAGTCCTGCTGGAGGAACGAGGCGATCGCCTCGTTCAGCAGGTGCGGACGCCCGTAGGTCAGGCAGATACAGCTGACAGGGGGGAGGGCATCCATCGGCATCGCTCCTTCAGACCATGCAGCTATCTTTGAAGCGCTCGAAGTACCAGTCGTCGTCGCGCACGCGGCGCGCGGCAAACGCGGCCCGCTGCTGCCAGACATCGCTGTCGACGGCGTGGGCGAAGGCGGGGCTGAAGTCGGGCCGAGGCTTGAGCGCCTCTACGACCCGGTTGATGCGGGCCTGGTTGAAGTGCAGCAGCGCGACCCGCAGCACGTTGTGGGTGACGATCCCGGCCTTCAGCTTGAGCGGGTTCTCTTTGCGGAAGTAGTGCATGATGTTCACTTCCGGCGTCACCCAGACCTCGTAGCCCAGCAGCCAGTAGCGCACGCACAGCTCGAGGTCCTCCGAGCCCCACTGCGGCATGCCTGCGTCGAACTCCCCGGCCCGCTCAAGGGTCTCGCGGCGCATGGCCATAAAGCCGCCGCCCAGGGCCGGGACGGGGTAGGCCTCGCTCTGCAGTTTGCCCATCCACTCGACGCGCAGGCTGGGCTCGGCGATACGCTGGGCGTAGGCGGGTTGCTGCTCGGGCTGGCCCATCACCCCGATCCCGGGGCCGACCACGCCGACCTCGGGCCGGTTCAGGATGGCCACCACCGGCTGCCACCAGCGCTCGGGCACATCAATATGGGCGTCGGCAAAGACAATCACCTCGCCGCGGGCCTCGGCCAGGCCACGGTTGCGCGCCCCCGACACGCCCAGCGGCTTGGCCGACTGGATGAGCTTCACCCCATCACAAGCGCACGTCCGGTTGAGCAGGAAGTCGGCGCTGCCGTCGGTCGAGCCGTTGTCGACCACGATCACTTCGCAGTCCGCGGGCATGGTGGCCTGAAACTGCTCGACGGTGCGCTGGAGCAGGACCGACTCGTTGAGGGCCGGCAGGATGACGCTGATCCGGGCCGGGTGGCTGCCCCGGAACAGGCGCGCGACCGCCTCCTCCTCCATGGGCTCGGGCCCAGGGATGGCGAAG
>CAZKTU010000279.1:5382-7965 GCA_964555675.1 uncultured Oscillochloris sp. | reverse complement strand
TGCGTCAATATGAGCCATGACAAAGCCCCTTTGTGCGATCGCAGTCACCCCGGTACCTTCTGCCAGGACTCATGTGACGACGCTTGATGTTGTCAAAGAGCGTGCGGATGCGCAGCGTATGTTCACCGCGCTCAAGCGGCACCTGGCTCAGGCCGAGCGCTGGTCATTGGGTGTGCCGCATCCTTTGGAGCACGCCCGCCAGATCCCAGACCATCCAACGCTCTGCGATGCGGTCGCCTGCGATCCGGCTGACGAGCAGCGGATGCCGCCGAATCAGCGAGCGCGGCTGTGGTGGGGTAGGAGCGACAGCGCTCACGGCGCTCGCTGCCGAACCGACCCCAGGCCGCTCACCTGCTCGTGCAGCTCGGGGCTACCGAGGTAGGCGATGCTGCCCGCGCCGTTGATCGTGGCGTCGAGCCGCTCGCTCGCGTTCACCGTGGCGCTGCCAATACCGCTGACCGTGACGCTCGCCCGCTCGCTCACAAGCGCGGAGCCATCATAGTTGCCAACGCCACTGAGCGTCACGACTTGCTCGCGCATCGTGCCGCTGGTCGTCAAGGCACCAACGCCCGCGTTGTCGATGGTCAGTTGGTCGCCGCTGAGTTCGCGTGCACTCAGCACACCGGCGCCTGAGAAGCGGATCGCCGAAAGGTGCTTGACCGTTACCGTGAAGGTGAGGCGGGTGGCGTTGCGAAAGCCCTGGTCGGCCTTCAGGCTGAGGTAGAGGATGTCATCGCGCACCTCGCTCTGCATGATCGCCTGCAGGTTGTCGTCGGTCGTGACCGTGAGGCCGTCGGCGTCACCCTGGGTGATCACGACCTCGCCCGCACCGGAGACATCGATCGCGCTGAAGGCGCCGACCGCGCGCGTTTCGGTCGTGACGTTCCCCGAGCCTCGGAGCTGGCTAACTCCCGGATTAACCACGACACAGCCGCAGAGGGCCAGGCCCAGCAAGACGAGCAGTGTGAGCCGTAGTATCGTATACATACAAGCCTCTATTTCTCTTTGCTATTGAACACAGATACCCGCTCTGCTGGACGGTTCTTCAAACGCTTATCGCGGGTCGCTGTGGCGCTCTGTTTGCGCTTCTGATCGACCTCGCCAACCGCCGCGCCAACGTCGGCCACTGAGAGCCGTCACTCGGCTACGGTATGCAAACCAAAGCGTTGGGCAACGGCGGGAGTGATCAGCCCCAGGAGGGCGTAGCCAAGGCCGGCGATCACTACACCGAGCACGGTAAAGCCGACGCCAAGGGCGATCGCGCCATAGGAGGCGCCAATGGCCATTGCCGACAGACTCAGCGAGGTCACCAGGCTAGCAGCGGTAAGCGCGGTGTTGCGAACCTGGTTGGCAACGGGCTTGCCGCTGGCGTCTTTTAGCGCCTCGTCGGCGCTATTTGTGCCGGCCGGGTCGCCGCTCTCAACCGCAAAGCGGCCCATCTGAGCATAGGTTAAGCCATTTGAACCCTCAGTGGCATGGTGCTGAATAATGGCGGCCATACTGAGCGAGGTGGCGATCCCGGTCACTGGTGCGTTGGGAATCGAGGCGTCTTCGGGGGTGATAATGTTTTGGGCGGCTAACTGCTGGCCGACGAACGTCCGGATATAGATCCCGGCACCGGCAGCGACGACACCAGCAAGGGCAAATGCAATTCCAACAATGATGACCATCTTCGGGAAGAGTCGTAACGCATTCATTTCATGCTCCTCGTTTCACGTATACGGAGAACGTCTCGTACCGGGTCCAGGCTGGCTCACAGCGGTTGAAGGGTGGCCTCTACGCTTGCAAGGCTCACACGCGCGGCCGCGACATTGCGGTGCGCCTGCTCGGCCAGCTTCGTGCGCGCAGCCTGCTCAGACACGGCGGCGGCTATTGTGGCCTGATCGACCCCGCGCTGGGCATACAGCCTGAGCATCCAGCCTGTGATCGCGGCGGCCTCGTGGTCGCGCAGCTCGGCGGAGTGGGTCGCGTCCTGGTAGATCTGGCGCAGCGCGGCGACCCGCTCGGCCGGCGATAGTGGTGGTGATAGGTCCATAGGTGACGCTTTCAGGGTTGGGCGCGCGCATGAAAGCCCGGCGCCCAGCAAGCGATGGGCGGTACGGCCGGCACAGCGGGCAGAATACGCCGGATCGCTGCGAGGGAGTATGCACGGGTGAGAGGTGCGGACAAAACGTGAGGGGGTCGGGCAGAAGGCGCAGCCAGATTGATGCCAATCACTCATCAGCATAGCAGTGATAGGCCCACGCGTGAAGCGGGGATTGCTGTCGACCGGGCCACCGGAATGCCTGCCACTGTCAGGGAAAGCCTGATGGGGCAAGGGCATACCGCCTATTATCGGCGCGCTGCGGCGGCTGCTAGACTCAGCGCGAGGACAAGCGGCCCTCTGTGGCGGTGATCGCCACAGAGGGCGAGCAGCTCGCCGCCATCGGCCAGGGAGGGCGAAGCCGAGGCTCCGAGCGAGCGCACCGCGCGGGCTCAGGCCTCAGGGGTACACAGATACGTGAACCTGGTCAGGCTCAGATAGAGACTGCTGGTGCCTGTCGGATTGTGGTTCGAGCGGGAGCCGGGGGAGGAGCAGGGTTA
>CAZKTU010000279.1:0-5282 GCA_964555675.1 uncultured Oscillochloris sp. | reverse complement strand
CAGTGCGCTGAGCAGGCGTGCGAGGCGCTGCGCCTGCTCGACGAGCGTCTCGGCCGCATGCTGGTCGCGGGGCTCGGCGCCTATGTTGGCAGCGAGCCTCCGCTGGAGCAGCTTCGCCTGTCCCAGGAGCACCGTCAGCGGGGCTCGCAGCTCGTGGGCGACGACCGCGATCACGCTATCGCTCGCCTCGCGCTCCAGTTCTGCGCGCTTGCGCGCGGCCCGTTCGACTTCCAGCTGATGCTCGCTCTCTACCGGCACGACGATGCCAATCCAGCCAGTCAGTGTGCCCGCCGTGTCGTGCCGGGGCACGCAGTGCGTCCGAAACCAACGGTACACGCCATCAGCACCGTACAGGCGGTGCTCTACCTGCCAGGGCGTGCCGCTCGTCGTGGCGGCACGCCAGCAGTTGAGGCTGAGGGCCTGGTCGTCGGCGTGAAACGCCGAGGCCCAGCCCAGCCCGCTGAGTGTCTCTGCCGAATGGCCGGTATAGGCGCAGAGCGGTGGGCTGATGTAGTCCCAGGTGCCGTCTGGGCGTCCGGTGAAGAGCAGGGCGGGGATGAGCCGAAGCAGCGCGTGGTCGTCGGAAAGCTCCACAGGCTGCGCGCTCCCGTTGGTGCTGTCCCCCTCGCCACCCTGTGATGTGGCAGCCGAGCCGGCCTGCGATAGGCGCCCCGTGGCTTCGCTCGCGCTACACTTGGCCGTCATAGATGTTGCTCCTTCCTCATGCTCCCTGACCGCCTTGTTCGGCGCTTCCCGCCTACCAGAAGACTGCTCGCGCTTCCCACTCTAGCAGCGTCAGGCCCTGTGATTCTAGCGGGCAGGGTTTGACAGCCCTGTACGGGAAACCCTGACTCTGTCAGGGATGGGCTCACACCCCATGCATAACTCGCCTGCTACCTCTCGGAAGCACAGGGTGCCACACGATCTGGGCTGGCGGGCGCGCACCCTGATCTGGCTGGGGTGGGGCGCTTTGGGCCGGCCTTTGTGCTGCCAACTGGTGATAGGGGTGGTGGGCGCAGCCACTGAGGGGCGGGCGGCGCTAGTCGCCGGGCTCGCAGGCTTGCTGGCCGGCGCCTTCTCGATGGCACTAGGCGAGTGGATCTCGGTGCAGAGCTCGCGCAAGAGGAGTTGGCGCTGATCTACCAGGCCCAGGGGCTGCCCGACGAGCAGGCCCGGGCCTTGGCCGCGCGGCTGATTGCCGACGGGCCGAGCGCCCTCGACACGCTCGCCCGCGAAGAGCTCGGCGTCGACCCTGACGCATGCCCGAAGGCGGCCGATGCGCCGGCCCGCCGCGCCCGCTGCCGACACGAGCCGTCCGTCGTAGAACTGGGCGCTAGGCCAGGCGGCCAGCTCGGCGCTAAGGGGCTCCTATACCGGCGTCGTGGCGAGCAGCCGGCGCAGCACCTGTGTCACCTCAGCCGGCTCCTCCTCCTGCACGAAGTGCCCCGCCCCCGGCAGCGTGACCACCTCTGCGCTCGGGAGCACCTCGCGCCAGCGGGCGAGAAACTGCGGCCCGAAGAGCGGGTCGCGCATGCCCCAGGCGATCGCGGCGCGTACCTGCGACAGCGCCGCGCGCCGCGCCCACAGTCCTTCGCACCAGTCCGCACCCCCAAAGACCTGCTCGGCAAACGCGAACAGCCCCTCCCGGTCTTCAGCCGCCGCAAGGGGGGCGAGGTACTGGCTGTAGATGGCGGGCGTGAGCTTCTTCCGATCGCCGTAGACCCGCGGGACCAGCACGCGCAGCTCGGTGTTGAAGCGGCCGATGAAGAGTCGCCCGACAGGGCCGCTGAGCAGCGCGGCGATCGGGCTGGGAGCAAGCGCATACGCGCCCCGCAGCGGCCAGCAGAAGGTGTTCAGGATCAGCAGCCGCGCGATGCGCTCCGGGTGATCCAGCGCGTAGCTCAGCCCGATCGGGCCGCCGACATCGTGGACGACGAGGGTGAAGCGCCGCAGACCGAGGTGGTCGATCAGGGCCGCGAGGTTGCGCCCGTGGTCGGCGAAGCGGTAGCCCCAGTCCGCCGGCTTCGCCGAGAGGCCGAAGCCGATGTGGTCGGGTGCGACGCAGCGGTAGTCCTGCCGGAGGTCACGGATAACGTTCCGGAAGGCGAAGGACCAGGCGGCCGAGCCATGCACGAACAGGATCGGCTCGCCGCTCCCTTCGTCCACATAGTGCAGCTGGCCGCCGTCGACCTCGAGCATATGATGGTTGAAGGGATAGGCGGTACGGTCGAGCCAGGGGATCTCCATCGGTCTTCCTTCAATAGCAGCAGCCGGCCGAGGGGCGTGAGCGGCCGGAGCATCAACGACACCATGAGCAGACCGCCGCCGAGAGTCACGCTCGCCAGGATCAGCACGAGCAGCAGGGCGCGCCTGAGCCTACTCAGCGCCTTCATTGGCCGGCCTGCTCCATCGTGATAACGACCTTGCCGCGGGCGTGGCCGCTCGCAAGATAGCGCATCGCCTCGGGAAGCTCACCAAGCGGGTAGCAGCGGTCGATGACCGGCATGACCACACCGCTGTCGAGCAACTGGCCCACGAACAGTAGGTCGTCCCGGCTGGGGCGAGCGACCAGGCCTCGTACCGTAACACCGCGGGCGAGCGACACCGCCGGCCCGAGCAGCGTCGCCTGCAGGATCGTCCCCACATCGCCGCCGGCCACGACGAGGCGGCCACGGGGGCCGAGGGCGCGCCGGTACTCCGCGAGCGAGCGCCGGCCGTTCACCACCAGGATCAGGTCGTAGTGTCGGCCATCCCGCGTGAAGTCCTCCTGGGTATAGTCGATGACGTGCTCAGCCCCGAGCGTGCGCGCCTGCTCCACGTGGCGGGCGCTGCACACCGCCGTCACATGGGCACCCATGGCCTTCGCCAGTTGTACGGCGAAGGTGCCGACGCCGCCCGACGCGCCGTGGACGAGCACGCGCGCTCCTGCCACGACCGGCCCGGCCGCCCGGAGCCCCTGCAGCGCGGTGACCGCCGCCATCGGCACGGCCGCCGCCTGCGCGAAGCTGAGGCTGGCCGGCTTCGGCGCCAGCGCCTCCTCGCGGGCACAGACGTACTCGGCGAAGCCGCCGAAGCCGCGGGCGGCGAGGTCGCCATACACCGCGTCGCCCGGCCGAAACAGTGTCACTCCGCCGCCAACGGCGACCACGCGCCCGGCGATGTCCGCGCCAAGGGTGGGGCGCTTCGGCCGGCGCAGCCCCGATGAGAGCCGGAGTGGCAGCGGCTCGCCGTGCAGCAGGTAGAGGTCGGCCTGATTGAGTGACGCGGCGTGGACCTGCACCAGCACCTCGCCGGCCTCAGGTACGGGCTTGGTAACAGTCGTCAACTGGAGCACATCGGGCGCCCCGTATGCCTGGTAAGTCATCGCTTGCACTGGTGATAGCTCCTCATTATAGAGCGACGTCAGCCCTGTCCACGCATGAGCCGTATGCCGGTGACAACGAGCCAGATGAACCACAAAAAGTAGCCCAGAACCCCGACGAATATCAGTGGCGACCCACCCGCGATGGCGAGGTTTGCAGGCCCGGCCAAGATGGACAAGCTGCCGCCCACCATGCCTAGCAGCCGCTGCCACGGTCGTGTTAAACCGCTGGCGTGGGTGGCCAACGCCGCGCCGATGAAGGTCACCCCGAGCGCGGGCAGCGCGAGCGCGAAGACCGCGGCATGGAGCTGCCACATCAGCGCGAAGGCCGGGTTCGGCTCGGCCAGGCTGCTTGCGGCGAGCACGACCGCGATCTGCGTGGCAATGAAGAGGGCGAATAACGTCGAGCACGCCGCTCCGGCTGCCAGCGCGAGCCGCGACCAGTCCGCCCCTGCGCCGCCCCGGCGCTGCACGAGCCCGTGTAGCGCCGTGACGAACACCAGGAGCAGTACCATGTTCACAGTCTCCAGACCTGAAATGATGGCAAAGGCGCCCCGATTCTCGGCGTGGTAGGCGAGGACCACACCAAGCGGATCGCTGTAGGCAGGCGCTCCAGTGCCCGCAAACACCGCGTTCTGAACGAACCCCGACACGGCTAAGGCGACCGCGGCGCCGCCAACGATTCGCGTCGTGGATGCCGGGTTCCCCGTGGTCACTGCTGATATAGCTGCCTCACTCATTCGAGTTCCTTCCTGCATTGTCTTCAGCGCGCCCGCCCTTTCCTCTAACTTCCAGCCTCCCTACGGGGCCCTCGACAGCCTGTAGACCTTCCAGCCCAGGACGAGATGGAAGACGATGAGTGCGAAAACGCCAACTACGGCGACCAGCGAGCGAGGATCGACCAGAAGGACAGCGGCCGCTACAACACCAGCCACCCCGAGCACCACGCTCAATCCACCAAAACCCTTGCCAAATGCCGGGGCTTTGAACATGGCCACGCCGAGGGCAATGACACCTATCGGCAGGAAGAGGAGCCCTGTGACGAGCAACGTAAGGAATATTCCATGGGTCGCATACCATAGCAGGACGAGCGTGGCCTGCGCCTCGAGGCTCGCGCCTGGAGCGTGGTAAAGGTCAGAAATCGATGTTTGCCAGATGTGGTGGAGAGAGTCGGCCGCGAGCACAACAAGTCCCAGAATGCCCAGAACACTCCCGAACAAAGCGGGCGCGAGGCTCGTCTCCCGGAGAGCGCGATACAATGCGAGGAAGTGGAAGACCCACAAGATGAGGACGGCCAGATACAGGCTGTTCTCTACTATGCGCGCCGTCCTAACTTCGGGAAACCTCGCAACCTCCACAAATGCCATCCCCACAAACACGCCTACGATCACGAAGACGAGAATAAAGATGATGCCACCCACAATCCCGGCCAGACCACCCCAGCGTAAAACACTTTGCTCCTGCGCCCTATGCTGTAAGTTATTCATCACTCATATCCTTCCTTCTCTCCCCGCTCGCTTGAGCTCAGCGCGAGCAGCGTCAGGCCGAGATCGCGCACTTTGCGCAGCAGCCCATACAAGGCTGCTTGATCGGCCACCGGGCCGGTGATGAGCGTTGCGCCAGTGGCGTCCTGGGTGATCGTCATCCCGTCGAACCAGGCGCACCAGTCCGCGTTTAGCTGGCCCTTCACCGTGATCTGGTAGACAGCCGGCTCGCCACGGGCTGCCCTGGGAGGTTGGTGCTGCTGCATAGTTGCACGATAGCACCCGACGGGACGCATGGCGTACCACCGCGGTGGTATTTGACGGGGTAGCTATGTGCAACGCGCTAGGGCTCGCGGTGCTACGGCTCGTTCACGCGCGTTAAGATCGCTCCAGGAAGCCGAGATCTCGGCCTCTGGCGACGGCCTGCGTGCGGCTCG
>CAZKTU010000278.1:0-8038 GCA_964555675.1 uncultured Oscillochloris sp. | reverse complement strand
CAAAAGGGCACAGAGATAATTCTCTGTGCCCTCTGTATCTCGGTAGCGAGAGTGGTTCTTAGGGGGTAGGGCTAGGGTTATCGCGCGTCGGCAGGCCACGCTCGACGACCAGGTCCATGGCCCGCTCGATGGGGATGTGGACCGTGCCCTCGAGGGTACGGCCGTAGCTGGCGAGCAGCTGACGGTCGTTCTCCACATAGGTCGTGTAGTTCGGACCCGAGAGGGGCGTGACGGTTGGCGAGATGGGGAAGCGCCCGGCCGTCAGCACGAGCAGGCTCACCACCACGAAGCCGACCAGCAGAGCGATCATGATCCGGCGCTCGTTGGGCTGGCGCGCGGCCTGAGCGCTATTGCCGTATCTGTAGCTCATCGCTAGTGTCCTCCGGCGTGCAGGGCTTCGATGTTCGGGTCGTTCATCGGCAGCAGCGAGGCGCGCTGCATATTCCAGCCCCAGATGGCCAGGAAGATACCCACGAGGCCGAGAGGGGCGGCGTAGTTGGTGAAGGTCGTGTAGGCCTCGAGGGGCGTGACGTGGAACTCGGGGAGGATGATCCACGAGACGTCGACGAAGCGCATAAACATAATCAGCGCGGCGACCACGGTCAGATAGTTCAGGTTGCGCTTGCCGCGGCGGCCCAGCAGGGCGAAGAAGGGCGCGAAGAACGAGAAGATCATCAGGGCCAGCACCACCCAGAGCCAGCCGTTCTCCTGGCGCTTGATATACCAGGGCACGAACTCGGCTACATCGCCCGACCAGATGATCACATACTGGCCGAAGGAGAGGTAGGTCCAGAGAATGGTGAAGGCGAAGAGCAGCTTGCCGAGGTCGTGGATCGGCTTGGCCGGCACATGCTCCTGGAAGAGATTCGTGCGCCTGATCTGGGTCAGGGCCAGGATCGTGAAGGCCAGGGTGGTGAGGCCGGTATTCTCCATGTAGTGGGCGCCGTACATTGTCGAGTAGTAGTGAGCGTCCAGCGACATGCCGACATCGAAGGCGAAGAAGGTCACGCTGATCACGAACAGGGCCACGCCGATGCCGCTGAGCATGCGCATCCGCGAGGCCGCGGCCACCGGGTCGGCGCCGCGATCCTGCTGGAGCGACCAGCGGCGCAGCAGGAGGGCCAGCGTACTCCAGATCGCGAAGAAGATCACCATACGCCCGGCGAACCAGGGCGGGCTCATCCAGGGCACCTTATGGGCGATGATCGGGTCGAACTCGGGGCTGCCGGGGGTGACCACAGCCGGGTCGGCCCAGTGATAGACGAAGTGGTCGAGGGCGAGGATATTGTTGTAGGCGATCAGGATCACCGGCAGGCTCAGGAGGAAGAAGAAGGGCAGGGCCTGGGCCCCGGCCTCGAGCACACGCCGCGTGGTCATCGCCCAGGCGCCGCCGGTGAGGTGCTGGACCATCAGCAGGCCGAGGCACCCCAGGGGGAAGGCCATCGCGAAGTAGAAGCCGAAGATGTACGACTCGGCGAACTGGGTCGGGTTGATGAAGAAGCCGACCGCCAGCAGCGCGAGCCCGATCACGGCCGCGCCGATGCCGAGCAGCTGGAGCCGGTTCAGCTGCGGGACCCGTGTCTGAGGGAGCGTCGTCGTCGCCATTCTCTATGCTTTCTAGTGCCGGAGCCCTGAGATCCTATCAGCAAGGCCTGCGTAAGCGGTGTTTGTGGGTCGGCGCGAGCGAACCAGCTTGTAGCCGTCAGTTGCCGATGGCGCCCCGCTGGTCGGGGGGCACATCGTCGACCGTAGCGTTCTGGCTAAGCTGCAGGGCCCGCAGGTAGGCCGCGATGGCCCAGCGGTCCTCGGCGCTGATGCGCGAAGCGTACGAGTACATCGACTGGTACCCGCCGTTGGCCGGGTCGCCGCGGACCACCCCGTTGGTGATCACATTGAAGAAGTGGCCGATCGGCGCGTCGCGCAGGCGCTGCTGGTGGAAGTTGGCCGGCACGATGCCGCCGCGCTGCGCCACCACACTCTCGCCATAGCCGGCCTCGCCGTGGCAGACCGCGCACCAGATATTGTACTGGGCCTGACCGCGCTCGAGCAGCTCGCGGCTGACTTCGAACGGCATCACATCGCCCTCGGCGCCGGCGACCAGCCCGGTATAGAGGTACTCGTCGGTCTGCACCCCGTTCACCGCCACGGCGCCCGGCACATTGGGGCGCGAGCCCCGGCCGTCGGCGAAGAAGCTGTTCGGGTCGTAGGTCTGGACCTTGGGCTGGTTGTACATGTCGAAGTGACACGCCCCCAGCAGGACGGCCAGCAGCCCGACCCATCCGTAGCGGACGAGGCGGGCGACCGACCACGAGGCGCGCGAGGCTTGCGTCTGCATCGAAGTGATCCCTTAGTGGGCGACCTCTGAGACCTGCGAGGGCCCGAGGGTGCGCAGGAAGGCCGAGGTCTGGGCGCGGTCAAACAGCGGATCGTGCGACTCAATGCACAAGAAGAAGCCGTCTTGCGAGGCGTGATCGAAGCGCGGCGCGTTGAACACCGGGTGATAGGGCTGCGGCAGCCCGTTCAGCACGACCATCGAGAGGGCGGCCGTGAACGCGGCGAACAGGATGCCGAGCTCGAAGGTGATCGGGATCATCGAGGGCCAGTTGGTGATATCGAGCGGGCGCCCGCCGATATTCATCGGGTAGTCGATGATATTGCCGATGTACTGGAGCGCGAAGCCGCTGAGGGCCCCCACCACGCCGGCGAGTAGCACCAGGCGCGGGACGCCGGTGTCGCCGGGGGCGATCTCTTCGATCAGCTCTTCGATCGGGAACGGCGTGTAGGCGTCCAGCTTCGAGTAGCCGGCCTCCTTCACCTTGTGGGTGGCCGCGATCAGCGCCTCGGGCGTCTTGAACTCGGCCATGACGCCATAGATTTCAGTTGTTGCGCGGTTCTGCATGGCTCGTTCTTCCTAGTCGGCGCTCGCGCCGCTCGGCTCGCTCTTGCCGCTCGCAATATCGTGTCCGGTATCGCCGTGGCCCGCGTGCTCCTTGCGGTGCTTGCGCTCATTCTCCTGGTACTGGAACAGCCGCATCTCGAAGATGTTGATCATCGGCAGGACGCGGACGAACAGGAACAGCAGCGTGAAGAACAGGCCGAATGTGCCGAGGTAGAGCGACCAATCCCAGATCGTCGGGACATATTTGTCCCACGACGAGGGCAGGAACTCGCGCTCGAGCGAGATAACGATGATCACATAGCGCTCGAGCCACATGCCGATGCTGACGAGGACCGAGATAATCAGCAGGGCCGGGATGTTCTGGCGCACCCGCTTGAACCAGAGGGGCTGGATCGCCAGGGCGTTACAGAAGAGCAGGCCATAGTAGGCCGCCGAGCTGGGGCCGTTGAGCCGGTTGTAGAGCAGGTACTCCTCGAAGGTGTTACCGCTATACAGCGAGGCCCAGACCTCCATGAAGTAGCCATAGACTACGATCATACCGGTCGCCAGCATCACCTTAGCCATCACGTCGAGGTGGCGCATGGTGATGTAGTTCTGGTAGCCGTACCAGCTGCGGATGGGGATCATCAGCAGCAGCACCATCGCGAAGCCCGCGAACACGGCGCCGGCGACGAAGTAGGGCGGGAAGACCGTCACCTGCCAGCCGGGGACCTGCGAGACCGCGAAGTCGAGGGAGATGATCGAGTGGACCGAGACCACCAGGGGCGTCGAGAGGCCGGCCAGGAGCAGCGAGGCCATCTCGTAGCGGTGCCAGTGGCGGGCCGAGCCGCGCCAGCCCAGGGCGGCCATGCCGAAGATGCGCTTGACCCAGATATTCTCAGAGCGGTCGCGCAGCGTCGCGAAGTCGGGCAGCAGGCCGACCAGCCAGAAGACCAGCGACACACTGGCGTAGGTCGAGATGGCGAAGACGTCCCAGTCGAGGGGGCTGCGGAAGTTCGGCCACATCCCCATGGTATTGGGGTAGGGGATGAGCCAGTAGAACAGCCACGGCCGCCCCAGGTGGAGGATGGGGTACATGCCGGCGCAGGCCACCGCGAAGAGGGTCATCGCCTCCGCGAAGCGGTTGATCGAGTTGCGCCAGGCCTGGTTGAGCAGCAAGAGGATGGCCGAGATCAGGGTGCCCGCGTGGCCGATGCCGATCCACCACACGAAGTTGATGATGTCCATGCCCCAGCCGACCGGGATGTTGATACCCCAGATGCCGACGCCCCTGATGAAGAGCCAGGTCACCGACATCAAGAAGACCATCAGGAGCAGGAAGGCCACCGTGAAGCCCAGCAACCAGCCGCGGGGCGTCTTGAGCGGCGCCGTCAGGGGCACGTCGCCGATCTTGCTGGTCATCGACGTGTACGTCTCGCCGGGGAGGAGGTAGGACTCCCCTGGGTCGGGCTGGGGCGTGTTGCGGAAGGGTTGCGCCTGTGCCATCGGCTATCCTTCTAGAATGGCTCGCCGCCTGCCTCTAGCGGCGACACACGGGGCGAGGGGCGCGGCCGGAGGCGCGCCCCCGTCCCCGCTTTAGCCGGCGGCCTCCGCGGCCTCCAGCTCCTCATTTGGGTTACGGACACGTGCAATATAGGTCGTACGCGGGGCGGTGTTCAGCAGGCCGAGGAACCCGTAGTTGTGCGGCTCTTCTTTCCACTTGCGCACCCTGCTGGCCTCGTCGTTGATGTCGCCGAAGACGATCGCCTGGGTGGGGCAGGCGCCCTCGCAGGCGGTGACGATCGTGCCGTCAGGGATGTCGTAGGCGCTCTCGCCGGCCTGCACGGCCGACCGCTTCGCCTCGACGCGGGCCGCGCTGATGCGCTGCACGCAGTAGCTGCACTTCTCCATCACACCGCGGTTGCGGACGGTGACCTCGGGGTTGCGCTGAAGCTGCAGGCTGATCGTGTCGAGGTCGGTGTACTGCAGGAAGTTGAAGCGCCGGACCTTGTAGGGGCAGTTATTCGAGCAATACTTTGTGCCGACGCAGCGATTATACACCATGTTATTGAGCCCCTCATAGTCGTGGACGGTGGCCGCGACGGGGCAGACGAGCTCACATGGGGCCTTCTCGCACTGCATACAGGCGATGGGCATGACAAAGGTGGCCGGGTTGTCGAGGTTGTCGCCGGCGTAGTAGCGGTCGATGCGCAGCCAGTGCATCTCGCGCCCCACGGCGACCTGATCTTTGCCGACGACGGGGATGTTGTTCTCGGCCTGGCAGGCGGCCACACAGGCGTTACAGCCGATACAGGCGCTGAGGTTGATCGTCATCCCCCAGGCATTGCGGCCCTCGTACGACTTGTCGGGCAAGATCGAGAGGTAGCCGTCGGTGCCGGGCCCGGGTGTGTCTTTGCCGTACTCCTCGCGGTACACCTCTTTTGAGATGATCTTGGGGTCTTCTTTGAACTCGGCGAAGACGCCCACCCGGTAGATGTCGCGGCCCTCCATGGTCCAGTGGTCTTGGGTCGAGACCAGATTGTAGCGGCTGTTGGCGTTGAGCACCTCGACGCCGCTCGCGGCGATCCAGGGGGTGCTGCTCAGCCGCAGGGGGTAGACATTCACGCCTACGTCGGTGCCGACGCGCCCCGCGGCGCTGCGGCCATAGCCCAGGGTCACCGTGACCGAGTCGGCGGCGTGGCCGGGCATCAGCCAGAGCGGCAAGGTCATACTGCCGCCGGCGTAGTTGATTGTCACCATCGACCCGTTGACCGCCGTGATCCGCTCGAGGTTGGCCTGACGCTGCTTGCTGTCCTCGACGGCCAGGGGGTTCTGGTCATTGGCGAAGCCGAGGCCGAGGCCGAGCAGCCGGTCGGCGGTGCTGGGGCTCATCAGGGCCGCGTTGTCCCAGACCAGCTTGTTGAGCGGGCGGGGCAGCTCCATCATCCAGCCATTGTTGGCATAGCTGCCGTCCCACAGCGAGGGGTCGGGGCGGAAGACCAGCTCGGGGCCCGCGGGCGCCTCGTCGATGGCGACCGTGAAGCCCTCTTGCAGGGTGACGCTGGCGGCGGGGGCGGCGCTGCCGGCCACCAGGCCGCTGGCCAGGGCGCCCTGCCAGAAGGCCTCGAAGTTGCCGTTGGCGTTGCCGTTGGCCTGCCAGTAGGCCCGCACCAGGTCGTAGGGCCGGGCGTCGGGCTGGCCGAGCATAGCGGCGAGCAGCTCGTGGGCGGTCTTGCCGGCGTAGAGCGGCTCGATCAGGGGCTGCACAATCCCGGCGGTGCCGTCGAAGGCCCGCGCGTCGCTCCAGCTCTCGAGGCTGTGGGCGGCGGGGATATGCCAGCTCGCCAGCAGGGCCGTCTCGTCGACGAAGAGCCCGTGGTGCACCACCGTGGGCACGCGCAGCACCGCCTCGGCGAAGCGCAGGTCGCCCGGGGCGTTATAGACGGGGTTGCCGCCGATGATCACCAGCAGCTCGACGGCGCCGGCGTTGATCTCATTCACTAGGCCGGCAATCTCATCGGTCTGGTTGGTCGGGCGGGCCTCGACCGGCGCGGTGTAGAGCACCGTCTGGCCGACGTTGCCCAGCTCGGCGTTGATCGCGTGGGCCAGGGCGTGGACCGCGGGGGGCTGCTGGTCGCCGGCGATGACCAGCGAGGCGCCGCGGTTGGCCTCCAGGTCTTCGAAGGCGCGGGTGAGGAAGGCCTCGGCCGCCTCGCTCAGCTCGGGGGCCTGTCCGGCGCCGAGGCGCGCGAAGAGCGCGGCGGCGAAGGCGGGCACGGCGCTCGCCTTCAGGGGCAGGCGGTGGTCGGCCGTGGCGCCCGTCGTCGAGGGGGTGGCCTCGACCACATAGAGCCGGTTCATCGTCTCGCTCGACTTGGTCACCTTGCGGCCGTCGGCGAAGCCGCGGGCATAGGGGACGAAGCCGGGGCCGGGGGCCAGGAAGTCGGCGTCGAGCGAGATCACCACATTGGCTTTGCTGAAGTCGTAGCGGGTGCTGACGTACTCGCCGAAGGCCAGGCGCGCGCCCTCGTAGACATTGTCGCGGTTGACCGGCTCGTACTGGTACCAGCGCGACTGGGGGAAGCGCGTCGCGAACTCGGCCAGCTGGGCGGCCAGGGTGGGCGAGGTGACCGTGGTGGTCAGCAGGCGAATGCCCGCCCCGCCCGTGGCGCCCTGGGCGGTGAGGCTGTTGGCGATGGTCGCCGTGAAGTCGGCCCAGCTACTCGTCGCGCCCTGGCTGAGCACGTTGCGCGAGCGGTCGGGGTCGTAGAGCTGCAGAATTTCGGCCTGGGCGAAGAGGTCGGTTGCGCCGAGGCTGGCCGGGTGCAGCGGGTTGCCCTCGATCTTGGTGGGCCGACCGTCGTTCTGGCGCACCAGCACCCCAGTGGCGTAGCCGCCCAGGGTGACCGCAGAGGCAAAGTAGTTGGGGACGCCGGGGGTGCGGCCCAGGGGCATGCGATCGAAGGGGGCGAGCTGCTCGGCGGGCATGTAGGTGCAGCCGGTGACCCCGGCCAGGGCCAGCGAGGCGCCCATCAGCTTGAGGAAGGTGCGTCTGGTGACCGGGTCGCTCATCTCGGAGGCGCCGCGGGGAAACTCGCGCTCGACGAGCTCGCGGAAGGCGGGGGTGTCGGCCAGCTGGTCGAGCGAACGCCAGAACTGCTTGCCGCGGGCCGCGCTCAGCTGAGTGCGAATTGCCTCGAAGTCGGGGTTAGTGCTTGTCATTGCCGCTTCGCTTTACTGTGCAGAAATTGCGGGACTAAGTAATGGCGAGATTAAGCTGTGCCAAATCTCCTCATCGCTTACTCTCTTCGCGGACGAGTTATCGGTGACAGACCCAGCAGTTGGTCAGCTGATCCTCAGACATCACGCCATACTCGGCGATCAGCTGACGGCCCAGTTCGACCTGGTTGGCCGGGTGAACATAGTCCATGTTGTAGACCTCGTCACGCGGGCGCAAATAGTTCTCGGGGTTGCGATGGCAGTTCAGGCAGTAGCCCATGAAAAAGGCCTGAGGCTGCCAGACGACGGCCATCTGGTTGATCTTGCCGTGGCACTCTGAGCAGCCCACGCCCTTGTTGACGTGGATCGAGTGGTTGAAGTAGACAAAGTCGGGGACGCGGTTGACCTTCTCCCAGAGGATCGGCTTGCCCGTGGCGTAGC